>WGFB01000104.1 GCA_015492435.1 Gammaproteobacteria bacterium
CTGCTGGCCGTTGCCGGCCTCGTCATCGGCGCGCTTGGCGGCCACGGCCGCCTCTTCCGCATTGCGCGCGACTTCCCGCACGGTGGCGGTCATTTCGGTGATGGCGGTGGCCACCTGGTCGGTCTGCTCGCGCTGCCGGCTGAGGCCCTGGTTTGTCTTGTCCACCGTTGCGCCCATTTCAATGGCTGCGCCGGCCAGTTTTCTGGCCGTTGTGGTCACCTGATGGATGATATTTCCCAGTTGCTCAGCCATGCCGTTGAAAGCCGTTGCGACTTCACCCAGTTCGTCCCGTGATTCGACGGTGGCGCGGGCGGTCAGTCGTCCGTCCGCCAACTGGTTTGAAGCGTCTTTGAGGCTGCCGATGGCGTGGTTGACCGAGCCATAGAAGGCGCCAAAGAGATACATCGCGATCAGCAAGGCGGCCAGCACCAGGGCAAAGACGATATATCTATATTGGGTAATGCTGCTGATGCGTGCCGCCAAAAGGGTATCCAATTCCGCCATGATGGCGTCATAGAGGGCATAGGTGGATTTGATGGCGCTGGTGCCCTGGTTGAAGTAGCTCGCGGAATCGATGGTGATATTTTGCGTTTCCATGAGCGCCTGGCGGCTGGTGGTGACAAAGCCCATGCCGGCGGTCAAAGCCTTGTTCAGCGCCTCTTCCAGCGCGCTCCGGGTGCGGGGATTGTGTTCGAAGGCCGTCTGCAGGCCGGTCATGGCGGCTTCCAGATTGCTGCCAATCTTACCCAGCAGCAGGGTCATCTGGATGAGATCCGATGTGGTGATGTGTTGCGTGGCCGCAATACCCGCGCCCAGGCCGCGCGCCTGCCCCATGTTTTCCGTGACCAGGGGCAGCCTGTTGACCACGGCGTTCATGAGATAGTAGCTGTCGAGTTCGGGATCGTGAATCAGCCCTGACCGTTCAGCTACATGGACCAGCAGGGCCAGCACCTCGCTGATCAGGGCGCTGTGGCGCTCAAAGCTTTCCTGTGCATGGAGATTGAATGCCTTATCCTGCAGTGCCCGCCATGATCGTTTGATTCCCTTCCAGCGCGTGGAACTGTTCAGGAGGGTTCCCAGCCGCGCATCTACTTCATCGATGACACGCATATCTTCAGCAATCTGCCGGCGTTTGTTCAGAATTTTGCTTCTGAATCCGCTCGCTCCTTTGAGATGGGCATTGGTCATGCCGCGGTGCTGGGGCAGGTGTTGCATGAGCTGGCGCAGGGGCTGGATGTACTCGATACCGAGGCGTTCTTTTTCCGCCAGTTCGATGCCCTGATTCATCTCGGTGATCAGCAGATGGAGGGTGAGCAGCAGGGGCAGGATGAAAATGGCGGAAATCAGCATCATCTTGCGGGAATAGCTGAGCCGGTTCATCAAGCGAACAGCGGGTCCAAGACATTTTTTCATGGTTTGCGCCTCTTCCTGTTTTGGGGCCTGAAGTCTGCCGCGGAAGGCCGGGAAAAGTCTTTGTCCTCCCGTGTTTTTCTGGCAGGCGTGGTTGCCAGGCCATAAACATTATTATTGGTGTGGTTATTATCGGGAAGATACACGTAAACTTTATAAGGAAATTGCTTATCCGTGGTGAGAAATGCAGGTTCCTTAACAGGTAAATTGCTTGGACATGGCCTCGAACTGTCTCACCAGTTTCACTTGCAGGTCATTGGCGTCCGAGATACGCCGGGCGCTTTGCACGGATTCCTCGGCGACCTGGCTGATTTCCCCGATATTGCGGTTGATCTCTTCGGCAACCCTGCTTTGCTCTTCCGCGGCGCCCGCGATATGGTGGTTCATTTCATGGATTCTCGAAACCAGGTTGCTGATGGCCTCCAGGGCCTCGCCACCGGCCGCCGCCCGCTCAACGCCGGTCCGTGCCTTCCCGCAACTGTCATTCATAACGAAAACCGCCTGATGGGCGTCGGATTGGAGACGTTCTATGATTTCTTCGATTTCCTGGGTGGAATCGTGGGTGCGCTGCGCGAGGGTGCGCACCTCGTCGGCCACCACGGCGAAGCCGCGCCCCTGTTCCCCCGCGCGGGCGGCCTCGATGGCGGCATTGAGGGCGAGGAGATTGGTCTGTTCGGCAATATTCTTGATGACATCCAGTACCACACTGATGTTCTTGCTGCGTTCATCCAGGTTCTGGACGACGCTGGCGGCCTTGCCGATCTCGGCCGCCAGGCCCTTGTTGGATGCGATGATTTGATCCAGGACCTGTCTGCCGCGGCCGGTTTCCTCCGTCGCTTCCTTGGCGGCCTGGGAGGCCTGCTCCGTGCTGCCGGCCACTTCATGCACCGAGGCGGCCATGCGGTTCATGGCGGCGGCCACCTGGTCCGTTTCCATTTGCTGGCGGGTGATGCCGCGGGTGGACTCCTGTACCGTGGCGGCGGCCTCTTCCACCACGTCGTCGAGGTGGGAGGCGGCCTCGGTGACCCTCCCCAGGATGGTGCGTATGCGGGCTTCCAGCATGCGTATGGCCAGCAGGGGCTTGCCCATGTCGTCCGTGCCGCCCACGTAGACCTGTTGCATGACGGGGTTGTCCACGATGCGGCTGGCTTCCCTGGCGGCGTGGACGATGGGGCGGGTATAGCGCCAGGACAGAAAGCCGGCCAGAGCCAGGGTGCCGGCGCCCGCTCCCGCCAGCATGCGCCATGGGATTCCGGCAAAGAGGGCGAGGAACAGGCCTGGCGCGGCGGCCAGGAGCAGCATGTAGAGAAACAGGCGCAGCGGGGCGCCCGGCGTGGGCAGGCTGAGACGCTTTTTCCCCTGGCCGCCGTTGAGCTGCCGGTAGAGCTGTTCCGCGCGCCGCACATCCTCGCGGTCGGGCTTGACGCGCACCGACTGGTAGCCGGTGATGCGGCCATCCTCGAACATGGGGGTCACATAGGCGTCCACCCAGTAAAAATCACCATTCTTGCAGCGGTTCTTGACGATGCCCATCCAGGATTTTCCCGCCTTGAGGGTTTGCCACAGGTCGGCGAAGGCGGCCGGCGGCATGTCGGGATGGCGGACGATGTTGTGGCTTTTCTTCAGGAGTTCCTCCTCGCTGAAGCCCGATACCTGGATGAAATCCTCGTTCACGTAGGTGATGACGCCCTTGGTATCGGTCGTCGAGATGATCTGCAGCGAGGGATCGTAATCGTTTTCGTTGCGGGTGACGGGGTGGTTGATTTTCATGGGATACCTCGTTGTGTTATGCCGTGGGTGTGAGCAGCCGGCCGGCCTGTTCGGCCGGCATGGGGGCGCTGAACAGGAAGCCCTGGTATTCCTGGCAGCCCTGGGCCTGGAGAAAGGCCTTTTGCTCCGGTGTCTCCACCCCCTCGGCGATGACCTGCAGCGACAGGGAGCGGGCGATGCCGATCACGGCGCGGATGACGGAGTCGTCCTTGCCGCTGCGGGCGATGCGCTGCACGAAGGATTTGTCGATCTTGAGGGCGGAGAGGCGGAAGTCGCGCAGGTAGCTGAGGGAGGAATAACCGGTTCCGAAGTCGTCCAGTGAGCACTTGACGCCCATCTCGTGGAGTTCGTTCAGTACCCGGATGGTATTCTCCGTGTCCTGAATGGCGATGGATTCCGTCAGCTCCACTTCCAGGCAGCGCGGCGGCAGTCCCGCCGCCTCCAGGGCGGCGCGGATCGAGTGGATGACGCGGGGACTCTGGAACTGCCTCGCCGACAGGTTGACGGCGATGACGAGATCCTCACGGCCGGTGTCTTCTTGCCATTCCCGGCATTGCCGGCAGGCGCTCTTGAGCAGCCAGTCGTCGATTTTCTCGAACAGGGTGCTTTCCTCCAGCAGGGGAATGAATTTCGCGGGTGGAATGAGCCCGTGTTGGGGATGCCGCCAGCGCATCAGGGCCTCGAATCCCACCACCCGGTCGGTGGCAATGGAAAGGCGGGGCTGGTAATGGAGCAATAGCTGGTCCTCTTCGAGGGCGTGATGCAGGTCGTTCTTCAGCCCCAG
This sequence comes from Gammaproteobacteria bacterium, assembly GCA_015492435.1. Lineage (GTDB taxonomy): Bacteria > Pseudomonadota > Gammaproteobacteria > SZUA-140 > SZUA-140 > SZUA-140. The sequence continues at coordinate 3,965 of WGFB01000104.1, forward strand.
GGTCTCGCTGCAATGGGCCGCCATTTCCCGGCAGAAGAATTTGTAGGTGTTGCGCCCTGCCCGCTTGGCCTCGTACATGGCCATGTCCGCGTGGCGGATGATGTCGTCGATATTGTCGCCATCCACGGGGGAGAGGGCGATGCCGATGCTCAGGGAGAGATAAAGATTTTGGCCGGCGATGGAGAAAGGGTCGCGGAAGGCGTCCAGCAGGCGCTGGGCGACGAGGCCCGCCTCATCGGCGGTTTCCAGGTCGCACAACAACAGGGTAAATTCATCACCCCCCTGGCGGGCGACGGCATCCGGCGGAATGGCGCTCTTGTGCGCGCGGATGCAGGACAGGAGGCGCCGGGTGACCGCCTGCAGCAACTGATCGCCCGCCGCGTGCCCGAAGGAATCGTTGATTTGCTTGAAGTGGTCCAGGTCCATGAACAACAGGGCCATTTTCCTTCCGGCGGCGCGCGCGCCCAGGATGGCGTTCTTGATCAGCTCCCGGGCCAGGGCGCGGTTGGGCAGGTCGGTGAGCACATCGTAGTTGGCCAGGCGGCGGATGCGCTCGTTGGACTGGAGACGGTCGCTGATGTCCAGGAAGGTGGCGATATAGTGGCTCACCGCGCCGCAATCGTCATGGACCGCGTTGATTTTCAGCCATTCCGTGTTGATTTCACCGTTCTTGTGGCGGTTTTTGATTTCCCCTTGCCACTCCCCCTGTTCACGAAGGTTGTGCCACATGTTTTGGTAGAACAGTGCATCGTGTTCGCCGGAAGACAGGATGCTGGGCTTGCGGCCTTGAATCTCTTTCAGGCTGTAGCCGCTGATGAGGGTGAAGGCCGGGTTCACGGCCTGGATGTTGGCATCAGCGTCGGTGATCATGATGCCGGCCTGGCTGTGTTCGAAGACCTTGGCGGCCAGGGCCTGCCGCGCCTCCAGTTCCCGCCGCAGGTGCTGTTCCCTGGCCTGCTGCAGCACCAGGGCAAAGGTATTGGCAAAGCTGCTGACTATGCGTTCATCATCCGCCGTGAAGGCCTGCCCGCCCGTCTTGTCGCACAGGTATACCCGCCCCAGCATGGTTTCGCGGTACACGATGGGCGCGGCGAGCAGGCTCGACATGGGCGGATGTCCCGGCGGAAAACCGGCGGCGCGCGGATCCGAGGCCATGTCGCGGATATTGAGTTTGGCATTTTCCCGGGTGACCACCCCCAGCAGTCCCTTTCCCTCCGGCAGGGGGCCGATGCGCCGCGCCTGTTCCGGGGAGATGCCCGTGTAGTAGAAATTGTCCCATTCTCCCGCCTCGTCCAGCAGTCCCACCGCGCCATAGCGGGCCTCTATGAGGGTGGCCAGAATGCCGATGCCCTCCTGCGCCAGAGTCTGGATGTTCTGGGTATCGTCGAGCAGGCCGAGCAGCGCCTGGGAGGCCTGGTTCAGCTCGTCCAGGCGCCGCGAGAGATGCTTGTTGTCGCGCATCAACTGGTATTCCACGGACTGGTGCCATTTGAGCAGCGTTTCAAGGAGGCTGGCGCGCGTGACCGCCCCCACGAAGTTGCCCGCTCCGTCGGCCACGGCTACGGCCAGGGTGCTGGAATCCCCGCTCAGCACGCGCTCGATATCCTCAAGGGGGGCGTCCTCCGGATAGAGCACCAGGGCCTTGCGCGGCAGGAGGTCGGCGAAGATGCGCATGGGATACTGGCTGATGTATTGCGCCGGCACCAGGCCCATGAAGGCGCCGGTTTGCTCGTCGAACACGGCACAGACCGTGTCCGGCGCATAATAGGCGTCCAGGGGATGTTGTCCGCAGGTCACCCGCGCCAGCTTGTCCGTCAGCGCGTCGCGCACCAACAGTCTTTCCCTGAAAACCGGAGGTTCGCTCAAGTGTTCGATTTTATTGCAGTTTGTTTGGGAGATCCCCATGCTTGTCCTTCCTCCCCATGGTGCAATGAAGCGCCGCCGGCGGCTCAATAGATCATAGCGCCAGTTAATACCGACAATTTATAAGGAAATTGCTTATTTTCGCTGGTGAATCAAGGGGGAGTGAGGGAGAGAAGGCAATCGCCAGGCGGTTTCAGGGCTGGATCAGCTCGTGGCGTATGGCGAGACGGGCCAGGAAGGCGGTGCTTTCCGCCTTCAGTTTGCGCATGATGCGGGTGTAGTGGACCCCTACGGTTTTATTGCTGACGTGAAGTATTTCCGCAATACGGTTGACGCTCTTGCCCTTGGCGAGCAGCAAAAAGACCTCGAACTCCCGCTGGGAGAGCACATCCGCCGGGTTGGCGGCCCCTTCGGTGTTTTCCGCCAGTTCGGGGTCGAAGTATTCGCCTCCCGCCGCGATGGCGCATACCGCCTCTCTCATGTGTTGCGGAGCGCTGCGCTTGGTGAGATAGCCCTTGACGCCGGTTTCCCTGGCGCGTTTGATCAGTACCGGGTTTTCGTGGATGCTGAACACCAGGATGCGCGCCTCCGGGTCGCGCTGCAGGATGCGGCGGATGGCGTCCAGCCCGCTCTGGTCCGGCAGCGTGAGATCCATGACGACTACATGGGGACGGTGGCGGGTGTAAGCCTCATAGCCCTGCTGGGCATTCCGGGCCTCGGCGACGACCTGGGTGTTGCCCGCGGCTTCCAGCAGCAGGCGGAATCCCTCACACACCACGGGATGGTCATCCACGATCAGCACGGTAATCCTGTCTTCGGGGTTCACGGCGTTATACCTCGGATCTGTAATCTATTTTAACTATTTATTATTTATTTATTTGCCAATGGTCAGTATTCGATCAATCCACAGGCATTTCGATCATTATACACACACCCTCACCAGGGTTGCCATGTATGGTCACCTCGCCGCCCAGGCCGAAGACCCGTTCCCGGATGCCCATGAGCCCCAGGCCCTTGCCGGTGGGCACGCCGCTGAACCCTTTGCCATCGTCATGGATTTCCAGTTGGATGACCGGGGCTTGCGCCTCTTCCCGGGGGCCGCGCAGACGGATCGATACACATGTGGCATGGGCATGGCGCGCGACATTGGTCAGGCATTCCTGGACGATGCGGTAGAGGGCGATGTTCAGTGAGGCGGACAGGTGATCCAGGCGGCCTTCCAGTTCGAGCCGGCAGGCGATGGGCGCATGGGCGGCGCTCCAGGTGTCCGCCAGCTCGCGCAGGGCGTATTCCAGACCCATTTCATCGAGCAGGGCCGGCCGCAGGCGGCGCAGCATGGACTGCATGGTGCCGTGCACATGGTCGCACAATTTCAGCGTGGCCAGGCAGCGCTGGTGGATGGCCGGGTCCGTCGCCCTGCTGGTTTCGATGAGGCTCTGGATGTTGGCCTGGATGGCGGTGCAATACTGCCCCATTTCATCGTGCAGCTCGTGGGCCACGTAGCGCGATACCCGCTCCTGCTCATCGAACAGATGTTGGGTGAGGCGGCGGTTCTGCTCCAGCAGGGCATGGGTTTTTTCCTGCATGTCCTTATGCCAGGCCAGCAGGGCCTCGAACAGGCTGGTCTGGGTCACGGCCCCCAGGAAGGCGCCGTCATCCCCGGCGATGGCCACGGCGGTGGCTTCCCCGTCCAGCAGGCTTTGCAGGGATTCCAGCGGGGTATCCGCGGGCAATGGCGGTGCCGACGGGCGGGGGACGAGGTCGGCGAAGATTCTCAGGGGATAGCGGTTGATGATCTGCTCCGTGACGAGCCCCAGAAATTCGCCTTCTTCCTCGCTGGCGAATACGGCGCGCACCGTGCCGGGCGGGCAGGAGATGTCGAGGGGGCGCTGGTCGGCGGTGACACGGACCAGACGGTCCGTCAGTGCATGGCGCACCGTCAGCAGGTCTATGGCCATTTACCGGTGATTTCCACCATGACGTCCAGGTCGACCTCCAGGATCTCATCAGAGGACATGATGGGTTTAACGCTTTCCAATATGAAACGGATCAGTTGATCCCGGGGCACGCGCTTCAGAATGGCTTCCCGGACGATGATGTCGCCCACCACTTCGTCGTCGGGTTCGATATGGGCGAACTGGCAGGTGCTGAGCAGTTCCAGGGTCTTGCGTATGGCCATGCAGCCCACCGCGGCATCCCTGCCCAGGATCAGGCCGTCGTTGACGGGCGGGGTCTTGAATTCACGTACCCGGACATGAACGTGACGTGTATGCTGATGTTGGGTTGTCATTGTACATTCCCTGGATAAAATGGTGCACGGCCTAATAACCCTATATATTATGACAGTTTTATGGCTGGGAAAATACTTATTAATTCACTAGGATTTGTCAGGCCATCGGCAAAAATATTGAATTCTTGAGCCGCATGCAGTCAAGGTTCTTTCAGACTGGCGGGGAAACGGCATTTTATTTAAGCTTCATGGTTGTGGCAGGTGCCCCTGAGGCACTCGGGAGGCGCATGGGCGTTACGGCCAGCAGGTTACCAGAAGGTGGATCGCACTTGAAGAAACTTTGCCGCCGGGCGGCGCAAGCGCGGAAATTCCGGGGGAACCCGGTTGGCTGTGGACCGGCGCCGTGAAAGCACCGGCACCTGGATGGTTGCATCCCATTGTCTTGCTTGTAGCCCTGGTGGCGCTGCAGGGATGCCAGCCCACGGTCTATCTGATGCCCACGCCGGTGGCCATGCGCAGTGGAGAGCTGGACCCGTTCAAGGCCAATCCCAACCTGGAGCGCAACAACCTCATCCGGGTGTTCTATGCCACCAACCGCCTGCCGCGCGAGGGCGAGTTGGGATACAGCCGCCGCTATGACGATACCATCCGCTTCGGCGAGGCGGTGCTGAGCATCGGCGACGAGGTCAAGCCCTGGGAATGGCTGCATTTCGGTTCCACGGTGGGTGAGCGTGACGCCGAGTGGAAAATTCAGCTCAACCAGGTCGATGAGCAGGCGGTGCTCGGTGCCGGCGATGCGCTTGTGGGTCTTTCTCCGGAATTGCGCCGTTTCTTCAGCGAGCTGAATGCCCGCATCGATGCTAGCCTGCACCGCGATCTCACCGTCTATGTGCACGGCGCCAACAATAATTTCTACCGGGCATCCGCGCAGGCGGGGCAATACCGGCATTTCACCGGATACAATTCCGTGGTGCTCGCCTTTGCCTGGCCCTCGGCCGAGAATCTGCTCCGCTATGGCGCCGATGTCAGAAATGCCGCCGCCACCGCTCCCGTTTTCGCGCGCCTCATCGATCTGCTGGCCCGCCACAGCACGGCGCTCCGCCTCAATATTCTTGCCTACAGCGCAGGCGCCATGGTGATCAGCCCGGGGCTGACGATGTTGAAATCCCTCAATGATAACCAGCCGCTTGAGGAACTGCGTCGGCGGCTGCGCCTGGGCGAGGTGTATTTTGCCGCGCCGGATATCGAACTCAGGCGGTTCGTACAGGACCTCAACCAGTTCAAGGACATGACCTGCAATGTCACGGTCACCATCAACCTCAATGACAGCGTGCTGGCCTTGTCGCAGGCGCACCAGGGCGCTTCCCGCGCCGGCCGCCCCGACCTGCGGGAGCTGAGCGAGGAGGAAACCCGTTGGATCATGCAGGCTACCCATGGCGCCGATTTCGACGTTATCGATGTCAACAACAACGAGATACCCGATTTCAGAACGGGCTCCCATAGTTTCTGGTACAGCAATCCCTGGGTGAGCAGCGACGTTCTGGTGCAGTTTCTCTATCACGCGGGACCGGGCGCGCGGGGTCTCGCCGAACGCTTCACCGGGGAAGAAGACTCAATCTGGTACTTTCCGCCCGATTATCCGCAAAGAGTGGTGGAGGCGGTCAAGAGGCTGGACGCCGCGGAAGTGCCTTCTGAGTGCGGCTACCGGGAGATGTCCGCGCAGCTATCTTCGTGACAGAAGCGGCCCTCGCGCAGGAAGTACAGCACTTGCCGGATGACCTCGGGCGCCTTCATGATATAGGTGTGGGAACGGTGCACCACCAGGAAGTCGCTCATCCCCTCCAGGCGCGCGCGCTCCACGCTTACCTTGCCGTCGTCTTTTCCCGGGATGATCCCTGAAAACCAATAGTCCCAGATTTCGCCCTTGTCGCCGGTGATCACGCCCACCGGATAGTCTACCGGCCCCAGGCGGTTGGGCAGGTCTTCAGGCCCGGTGCCCAGTTGTTGACCGGCGGGCCCGTTGATCCAGCGGTAGACCGGATTGTCATGCAACTCATCCGCCACCTCGCTACCCTTGCTGGGCGGGCTCAACATTACTACCCGGCCAAGCTCGGGCATCCGCTGCCGAGTGAGATAGAAGCGGATCAGAATGCCTCCCAGTGAGTGAGTGACGAAATGAATGCGGCGGGCGCCCTGCTCCCGGCACTGGCGCAGGCCGGCCGGCACCACCTGTTCCGCCAGATCGGCAATAGTGGCCTTGCGCGAGGGATAGTCGATATTGGCTGTGGCATATCCCGCCGCGAGCAGGGCGTCTTCCAAGGGGTCCATGGAGGAAGCGGTGCGACCCAGGCCATGCAGCAGTACCGCACACTCATCAGCCGGTTCCGCCGCATGGACGGATGGGGCGGCTGTGGCCAGAAACAGCGCGAGTATGCAGAGGAAGATGGGGGACAACAGGGGGCGCGTGTTGCTGGGCATATCCGATCTCATGCGCGGGGACGACGAGGCATGAGCATATCAGAAACCTGGCCCCGTCAAAAAGACGGGGCAAGCTCACGATCCAATGTTTCGAGGTCAGATATGGCTTCAGAGCAGCTCGTTTCCCGGCATACATAGGCCACCACGCCATGGCGCGGGCATGTATAGCCCGACAGCGCCGCGGGCAGGCCGGTGGCTGATGAGGGAATGGCGAATACCATGCGCCGTGGCGCCCATGGCCGCCGGCAGCGCCGCGCCCAGTCTTCAAGCGCGCCTTCCTCGCCGCGCAGGATGATCAATGTGGGCGGCTGCAGGTACTCCTCCAAGGCGGTGAGCAGGGAGGCGTGCGCGCCGGGCACCTGCTGGATTCCGGGCCAGGCGCATCGCAAGGTGTTTTCCGCGGCGTCGAGATAGTGCGCCTCTCCCAGGAGATGGCCCAGCCTGCACAGGGCGCGGGCGGCGACCCCGTTGCCCGAGGGCATGGCGTCGTCGCCGAAGGACTTGGGCCGGTAGAGAAGGCGTTCGTGATCGTCGGCGGTGAAAAAGAAGCCGCCCTCTTGCTCGTCGTGGAAGTGTTTCAGGATACTCTCCGCCAGATCGATGGCGAAGGCCAGGTCCTGATCGCGCCACTGAACTTGCAGCATCTCCAACAGGGCGTCCAGGAGAAAGGCATGGTCGTCCAGGCAGGCGGCGTGACGGCCATGGCCATCTTTCCATGTAGCCAGCAGGCGCTTGTTCTGCCATAGATGTTGATGGAGAAAATCCAGGGCGCGAGTGGCTGGAACCAGATATTCCGGCTTGTCCAGGTGGCGGGCCGCGATGGCCATGGCACGAATGGCCAGGGCGTTCCAGGCCGTGAGGATTTTTTCGTCCCGTGCCGGCGCCACCCTGCGTGCGCGGTGTTCCAGGAGTCTGGCGCGCGCGCGGCCGAGTGCCTGGTTGATCTCGTCCGCTGCCACGCCGGTTCTGTCCGCCAGTTCGGCATCTCCCAGAACACGCTGCAGATGCCAGCGGGCCTCGAAGTTGGGGGCCCGGTCCAGGCCATGGGCGGGCGCGAACAAGCGATATTCCCCGGCGGGCAGAATGGCGCGTATTTCCTCCCTGTCCCACAGATAGAACCAGCCCTCTTTGCCCGCGCTGTCGGCATCCAGCGCCGCGAAAAAACCGCCCTGTTGTGACTGCATGTCCTTCGTGATCCACTGGAATATTTTTTCCACGGTGCTATGCAGGGCGCCACCGGGATGATCTGCTTCCCCCGCGGCCACGAGCCAGGCGTAAAGGGGCAGCAAAAGGGCGTTGTCATTGAGCATTTTCTCGAAGTGGGGAATGGTCCACGCTTCGTCGACGGCATAGCGGTAGAAACCGCCGCCCAGAAGGTCTTGGAGCCCACCCGCCGCCATGCGCGTCAGGGTAAGGCGCGCCATGCGCAGGGCCTGGGCATTGGGATGGCCGCCTTGCACGGAGGCATGCCAGTAACGCAGCAGAAATTCCAGCCTGGCTGGCTGGGGAAACTTGGGTGCGCCGCCGAACCCCCCGTGTCGCTCATCGAATTCCTGAAGCAATTGTTGAAAGGCCAGGTCCAGGGGTGCGGCGTCCGGTTGGGCTTGGCCGCCCGCCGGAACGAGGTCATGGAGCGCGGCCAGCAAGCGCCCGTTCTGTTCGCTAATCTCCGCGCGGTGACGGGCGTAGTAGCCCGCCACCTGCCGCAGGAGATCCCCGAAGGCGGGCAGGCCATGACGCGCCTCGCGGGGGAAGTATGTGCCACTGTAAAAGGGTGTCAGGCCGCTTGGAGTCAGGAACAGGGTGAGTGGCCATCCACCGCCACGCCCCATGAGTAAGTGATGCGCTGTCTGATATATCTTGTCCAGGTCAGGGCGTTCCTCGCGGTCCACCTTGATATTGATGAAATATTGGTTCATCAGGGCCGCAGTCGCCTCATCCTCGAAAGACTCGTGCGCCATGACATGGCACCAATGGCAGGCGGAGTAGCCAATGGAGAGCAAGATGGGTTTGTCCTGCCGGACGGCCAGTTCCAGTGCTTCCGCGCCCCATGGATACCACTCGACGGGGTTTCGCGCATGTTGCAGCAGGTAGGGGCTGGTTTCTCTGGAAAGCGCGTTCAAGGTGATTCGGTGGAAGGCGCGAGATGATCGCGATCCCGTTGGACTTGACTCGGGAAGGCGGATGGTTTTTTCACCAGCCTTGTGATCACGAGGGACTTATTGAGATGAGGCTGGCCATTCTCCAGATAGGTGTCCAATACAAAGTCACCCGATAACTGATAAATGACCCAGCCATCCATCACCTTGTTGTTTTCCACCAGATAGCGTTCCGCTGAGTCAATGCTGGCAAAGACACGTGTTCCCGGATACTGGCCCCAGAAGGCCGGGCCAAAGACGACGATGTGCGCACGCTTCAGGTCGTCCTCCAGGCCGGTGGCCTCACCCACGGCATAGATCGGGTTGTCAATGCGGTCGCGCGCCAGGGGCGTGAGGGCGTCCTTGACGCCCAGCCAGGCGGCCAGGATCAACAGGCCAAGAGTGAGGGCAACGATGAGGATGGCGCGCATGTACGGATTGCCTGTCTTGGATTGAAGGGACTATTATGGGCAGGCGCGGGCGGCCGTCAAGTCCCGCGCGCGGAGCCTGGTTGGGTATTTCCCGCATGGGGCTCAATTTCGTGCCAGGAAAGCCCAGCAGCTGGTCGAGGTTACAAGGCTCAAGGCACAAGATACAAAGGGATGCTTCCCTTGTCTCTTGTTCCTTTCACGACACCTGTACCCAATTTTTTGCAATGACTGGGGATATTCATGTCTATTGAATCTGCTGCTTCTTTGTTTAGGCGCCTCTGATTCATTCATGAACCGGTATCTGGTCCGGAATGAATCAGAGGTTCCTTTTACCTTTTTCTCCCCTTTCCGTGGCGGCGGCGATGATCACGCCGTTTAGCCTTTTTGTCATGCTCCTCGGCATTGTTCTTGGTTTCATGGTCCTCCTTGGAAGGCGATTTTTCTCCATCTTTCTCTGTTTCTTTTTCTTTCTTATTCGTTTCGTCTTCCGTATGTTCGGAGGCGGTGTCTGGTTCCAGGGTTTTATCCGGCGGGTGGGCATGCCCCTCCCCCGCATCGGCCAGGAGAAGCGGCTTCCGCGCCAGCGGCGGGAAAGCGTCCATGCCCGCAAAAGCGCCTGACGCACCAAGAGCCCTGGAATCGACAATCTTGTCGGCCGGCATCCGCATATATTCTTCAAGGCTGTCTTTTCCCGATGCGGCAACAGGGACCGCCATGCCCAACAACATTATCACCCATGTTCGCTTCATTTACGTTCTCCTCTGATAGTGTTCTGTTGACAGCCTATTGAACCGGCAACAATATATGTCCTGTTCAGCCAGGATAACGGGTCCTTGCTTGATCCTTGAATCCACAAAGGCTATTGCTTGGTCGGAAATACACACCGGTATTCCGCTCTTTCGTAAAATCCTTTGTGAACCCAATTCCCTGTGCGACCATTCCACCTCCTGGTGGGAAACGCGGGCTAGGAGGCTGTCGGACTTAGGATGAATCTACTGCGGCGGCGGGAAATGGGTCCATTTTTTCGATCATTTTCGTTAAATAGCGACCACTATTCGCCTCAAATGATCGAAAAACTGTCCTCCATTTCCCACTCACCTCGCTACGATCACCTAAGTCCGACAGCCTCCTAGAATTCGTATGAAAAATAGAGTGAGGCGCCCATAACATCCTTAAATGCGTAGTCAACTTCAATATTCCCGGATTTATCCACGAAAGTCATCCGCCTGTCAAAATTGTTTTCTATCGAGAACGACAGATAGCTTTCATGGCCCCAATGATAGGAAAATCTTACCCCGGCCCGGCGGAACTCGTCTTCAAGATAGCCGCCCTGCATGCCGGTCACGGGACTGGTATCGGAAAGCCTGACCGTGTTGCTTCCGCCTTCGCCAAGGAAAAAGGAGGTGGAGAATGATCTGTTGAAATGGTAAGTCAGGCTCGATTCAGGGAACTCGCTGCTGACCTCGAATACGCCGGACCAGCCTTTCTGGTTATGAGGCTTCCACTCAATTTCCATGTCCATTCCAAGTTCCCCGCCTTCTGAATCCAGGTATTCATAGTTGAAATTCAGCACGAATGTCCAGTCCTTGTTGGCTTCATATTCGAAATCCATGCCGATTTCGTATTCATTGGAATTGCTCATCTCCCTTTCAAAGGTCGACTCGGCCTCGATGTAATAATACAGCTCCAATTTTCTATTGATTTCCTGTTCATATTCGAAACCCAGTTGTACCGTGTAGAAATTTTTCCAGGGATCGGCGGCCGTTCCCGAGACAAAGGGAAGATTCTGGGGATTTGTCCAGTCATATTGCCAGCGCTCGAAATTAAGAGAGAAAACCTTGTAATTTCGTTCATACTCGGTTTCGATGAGCACGCCCGTAGTTCTGACCGAGGCGTTACCCAAGACTGATTTTGAATCGCCCACTCCAATCACCTCGATACCCACGTTCCTTTCAGGAACTTCAGGTCCGGCATGAGCGGCATGGCCGCC
>WGFB01000105.1 GCA_015492435.1 Gammaproteobacteria bacterium
CGCCGCGCCTTGACGCGGTCCAGGTCCAGGCTCTCGTAGCTGGCCTGGATGCGGGGGGCGCGCGCCGCGTAGGTGTCCCGGCGCAGGGCGAGCATGTCCTCATAGGCGCCCATGCTGGACGCCCAGGCATCGAGATTTCGGGCCAGGTATTTCAGGTCGCGGTAGTTCTTGAGCACCTCCTGGAATTCGTGACGCGCCAGCAATTCATAGAGATAGCGGCTCTCCACGCCGGGCGGCAGGCGGTCGAGACGCCAGTACCAGCCCATGCCACCGGGGGCACGACTGCCTTCCCTCCCCTCGTCCCGGAGAAAATTCTCCGCAACGCCCTCCCGGACAAAGGTCTGGCGCAATACCTGAAGCCGGCGCGCCTCTTCCTGAAAGGCCGCGATGGCCTGTTCGTAATAGGTGATGGCCTGCCCTTGCGCATTCAATTGCAGCAGGGCGTAGGGGATGGCCAGGCGGGCCTCCTGCGCCGAGGTATCGAAGGTGTTGCGCCGGCTCAGGGCCAGCCAGGGCTTGAGGGCCTCCTGGTAGCGTCCCTGGGACGACGCCGCCCATCCCAGACCCAGCAGCGCCTTGCCGGAGGCCAGGCCCTCGAGCTGTATGCGCTCCAGATAAACACGCGCCTGTTCAGGCTCGTCCCGCTGCAGATGGGTGAATCCCAGGGCGAGATTGGCCTTGTCGCGCAGGGCGCGCATCTCTTCGTCCCCGGCGCGCATCCGGCCCAGCGCGTCGAGCAGGGCGAAGCCTTTCGCCTCCTCGCCGCTACGCACCAGGGAGACGCCCAGGTTGTACCTTCCATAGGCGCCCGCCCCCTCGCCGCCGCGCCATTCGCCCAAGGCCTCAACGGCCTCCTGGTAACGCCCCTGGGACATGCGCACGTAGGTCGAGAGCAGGCGGCGCTCGGCGTCCATGGCCGGCGCCAGCCCTTCATCCTGCATCCGTGCGAGGGCGGCCCCGGCCTTGTCCAGGTAGCCCCGCTGATACCAGATCTTGGCCAGGTAGAGACGCGCGCGGTTGCGCACGTTTGCATCGTCATGCTCGTCCAGCAGGCGCGCAAAGATATCGCCGGCCTCTTCGTGAAGGCCATAGGACAGATACAGACCGCCCAGGAGCAGGCGCGCATCGTCCTGATGATGACGGAGAAGGTTCTGCTGACGGGCCGTTTCGAGGCGGGTGATGGCAGTAAAGTAGTCGCCCTCGTAGAAATGAAACAGGGCCTCGCCATAGGCCAGGTCCCGCACCACGCCAGGTTCTTTCCCAACCGCGCCATGGGCGGGCAGAACCATGAGCAACATGGCCAGGAAAAACCGTCGTGGACGAAGAAAGCTTCTGCGGAACGGGACGCGCATCAATCGGACACCAGTTCTAGTCCCATTCCTTGATCACAAACTCCGGCTGCTGCTTGCTCTCCTTGTCGACGATCTTGAGTTCAATGTATTTCTGGCCGGTCTTCTTCTCGAACACCAGGCTGGCGCCGCGGCGATAGTCACGCCCCTCGGGCCCCTTGCCCGTGAAGAAGGCCACCAGTTCGTGCTCCCCGGCGCGCAGATTGCCGAAATAGACACGGTGAACGCCGCCCCGCTTGAGCGCTTCCAGTTCACGGCGGGTATAGAGGTAGTTGCTCACCACCTTGCCGTCGATCTTGACCTGTACCGAATCCAGGGTGAAAAAGGTGGCGGAATCCAGGGAAAGAAACACGGCCACCTGGGTATTGGTGGGAAAGAGCAGTTCCTCTTCCAGAATGAACAGCTCGCGATTCAGTTTCAGGACATCCTTCTTGAGACTCTGAACCTCTTCGTCCAGACTCCTGAAACCGGACGGTCCACTGTCGGCACCCGGCTCTTGGGCGACAGCACTCATGGCCACAACCATGCCCACCAGCAACAGGATCCACGTCACAAGCTTCTTTTCGGCAGTCTTCCTTCTCATAGTCAGTCCCATACTTTTCCTGTCATGGCGGTCATGCCGGGCCAGGCCCGCATCGGTGGTCAATTGCGGCGAGTACTCATTACTGTCAGTGTCTGTTTTCGTCCCGGGCACACCGGTTCTTGAAGGAAACCCCTATATCGTGCCGTTGACGATGGGGTTGAAGGCCGTGAGGCTGTCCATCAACGCCGCGTTGCCCAGCCCGTGCCCCGGAAACAGGGCGCCGAAGTTGCCCTGCTCCCCGTGCAGCGCCATATAGTTGAGAATCACCGTCTCCACCAGCAGGTTGACGTTGTTGGCCGCCGGGCTGGAGGCCGTTTCCACCGAGGCGTCGGGCCGGAAATAACCGATCTGCTGATGCTGCTCGGGCGGCAGGTTGTCGCCCGTGAACAGTTGCGGCCGCCCTTTGGGATCGTAGACCAGAAAGAAGGAGGCGGCCGTGGACGAGTTGTCGCCGGTCCATACCCCCTTGCCACGCCCGTCGACCGAATCATCGATGGTGCCGTTGCTGGCAACGGAGCCATCACTGAAAACGTACAGCATCAGGGGCACGCCCACGCGCGCCGCATATTCCAGGCAGGCGCCCATGCAGCGCCCAGCGCGCAGATCGCGCACCTCGCCGGCGGCGCGGTCACCCGTATGATAGTCGTACCCGCCCATGCTGATGGTGCCGGCGCCGGCGAAGCCGTTGATGACCATTTTCATCACGGAGGCCGTCTTGCGGAACTCACCGTCACCGTCGAACTCCGCCTGGGTGAATATCCCCGTGGGACCCACGATCTCTGGATCCAGGGCCGGGTTGAGGGCGGAGGGATTGCCAAAACGGTCGGCGAGGTCCGCCGCCTTGACGTAGCCGCAACTTACCAGGTCCTTGATGTCCGCATCGTTGCTCAGTCTGGTATCCACCTTGCCCAGCTTCATGGCGCTGATGCGCTGGATGGATTCCATCACCGCCACCGCGTCGGACTGGTCGAGCACGCCGATCAACTGACCCGTATCCACCAGGCCCGTCACGTCGGAGGGACGATCCACCTTGGTGGGGCGAGCGTCCGGCTTGATCATCGATGGCGGGGCCAGGGAATTGCCCCCGGAGTCCGAGTTGCGGGAGCCGATTAAGGTCAGCAGGCTGCCATCGGCGCCCGCCGCATGAATCCCATACATGGGATTATGAGGATTGTTGCCGGTGTCATTGTCCGAGCGGGCGGGAATGACGGCGCCATTGATGTTGGCCGCCCGGCTGCCGGCTTTTTCCAATATCCCCCGCAGGAAGGCGCTGTCCGAGTGAAAGGCCAGCCCCAGATCCTGGTTGATAAAATCATTGGTGCCGGTGACGGGATTGGCCACGGGCGGAATCATGTCCCCGGGCAGGCCCAGCTTGTTGTAACCCGCGGTGGTTAGAAAATCGAGCTGTCCGCCCTGCCTGCCCACCAGCACGTTGGATCCCGCGATATTGGCGCCGCCCGCCAGATCGAAACAGATGAAGGGAATCTTGCCCGCTCCCTGGGTGGCGATGCCACAGCCACTCTTCAGGCTTTCGAGGTCGGGCGCCAGGGCCGCATAGGCCGCGCGCGGGTTGGCGAAGAGACTGAAAATGGTGGGCGCGGTCACCAGCCCCAGGCCCGTGAGGAAACCCTGGGCCAGAAAGTCGCGCCGCGTAATGGGACGCTTGTGGTCGGGATGGCGCAGGGGCTCATCCGGAGACAGGGTACGCCGTTTTTTAGCCATGGTTGTTTCCTCGATGTTTATCCTTCAATCTGTCTTAATCCTGGTCATTGCAAACGCGCAGGTCGGGCTGAGCGCAGCGAAACCCAACGGGGTCTCAGGTACAAGGTCGCAAGGTACAAGATACAAGGGAAAAAGCCTTTTATGCATTGCATCTACTGCACCAGCAGCGCGGCGCTGCCCAGTACCGCCGCGCAGGCCGCCTTGACCACCGTGTTGGCGTGACCGGCGGGGCAGGCGCCGCCGCACTTGGCCAGGCCGTCCGGGATGCCGTCCGGATTGCCGATGGGCTTGATATCCGCGGTACTGGTGATCAACTGGTTGACCTCCGCCATGACGGCCGCCGCGTCGGGCTGGGTGGCGACATTCGAGCCCAGCATTTTATCCAGCAGCGGCGTGATGATGAGATTGTCCCAGTCACTGGAACTCACACTGTTGGCGTCGGCATTGAAATTGAAACCGGGGAAATAGGCATCGCGCAAGGCGGTATCATTCACCAGCGTATTACAGTATTCGATGGCGAGCTGGGCCACGGCCATCTGATTGGCCGCCACGAATGCCCTGATATTCTCCTCCGGCGGGAGTTGCTGGGCGATGGTGTCGTAGACGGCCTTGACGTTGCTCTCAACCGGGCTGACGCCGGTGACCGCCGCCATGGTGGCATTGATCTCGGAAAAGGTGCGCACCCCGATGTCGGAGACCGGATCGGCATCGGGTGGCGGTGGCGGCGCGAGCGGCGCCGGCTCAGTCACCACGTTGGTATTGCTGCCCAGCACCTCGAACGTCAGGAAAAATTCATCGGCGCCGGTTCCTTTCTCCAGTGCGATGATCGTTCCCAGGGAAGACAGCACCTGGCCGGAGCTGGTGTAGGCTGCACTGGTGATGGTGGCATCAAGATTGCGATAGGCCTGTCCCACCAGGGCCTCCTTGCCATTGATGCCGATGCGCATGCCCTTGACAGGAATACCGTCGGGCTGGGCATCGGGATCCAGGCTGATAAAGACGGGCCTGTTAAACAAATAGCTGTAGTTGTCGAACTGGCTGACCTCGAACATGATGTAGCTCTGGGGCACATTGACCAGGTCGGTGACATTGAACAGCAGAAAGAATTTCTCGCCCACGCCGGCCTCGAAATTCTGCAGTACCTGCCCGGGCGTGAGTGCGCGGTTGTGAATGGCCACCAGGCGCAGCTTGCCCTGCCACTGGCGGTCGCCGGACACTTCGTTACCGAGGACGAAGGCATAGCTGTCGTCCCAGTCGCCCAGGGTACCGCCCGCCACCGGATCCACGTCGTCGGTAAACACGCCGTTGACGTAGATACGCCGGCCATTGACGGGGTCGAAGGTGACCACCACATGCTGCTGGGTGGCCTGCAGGTCCTCGTCGGCGTCCGCCGTGGACAGGGCCGCCTCGCCATTGGCATCGGTGGTGCTGCTGCGGTGCAGGAAATCATAGTTGTACTGGGTCTGCCCCAGGGTGAAATTGCGCGCCTGGGTCCCGGCGGAATAGCTGACGATGCGCGCCGGCCCCTCCTGGGTCACATTGGCGGGCACCACCCAGGCCTCGATGGAGTACTCGCCCGTGGCCTTGATGAGGTCGCTGAGCTTCTTGCTCGCGGTGGTGGATCCCTGGGCCTTGCCATCCAGGAACTCAATGCCCCAGCCTCCGACCCAGCTCACATTGCCGCTCAGGGTGAGGTGAAGGTCCGGCGCCACCCCACTGGTGTCATAGGCGATGCTCCCCTGCCCGGTCTTGAATTCATAGAGGGCGATGACATCGTTCTCCACCCGGCTGCCGCCGCTGGCGATCACGCCATCGGTCAGCTTGAGGGCCTTGCTGACGATCAACTGGGGATCGATCTGGGTCAGGGCGATGGGATCCGAAAACGACGTGATGGCGGCCTCCATGGCGTCGGCGTCGCTCTGGCAGTCGGCGCTCCAGCAATTGTGGAATTCGTTGCGCAGGCGCACCACCAGGCGTGAATTGGCCGGGTTGTCCAGGTCGATCTTGGCCTTGGCGGCCTCGTAGGCCGCATCCACGTCGGCGGCCGCGAAAAAGGGCGCCTGCGGCGTTGCGGCCGCGTCGTCGTGACAACCCGCGCAATTGGCGGTCAATAGGGGATGGACCGTGGTGCTGAATTGGGCCGAATCGGCCGGGAAGTTCTTGCTGGCGCCGGGATCCTTGTCAGGGGGCGCAACGAGCTGGATCTGGCGGCCGCTTCCCGCGGCGCTGCCACTGGCCCAGGCCTCGATATAGGCGGCGATGACGGCGCCGCAGGCGCTGTCGGAAGCCAGCCAGCAATTGTGTCCGCCCGCCACCTTGGTCACCAGGCGCGAATCCGCGGGGGAAGACAGATCCACCAGGGGATTGGCCAGGGCATAGGCCAGATTGACGTCATCTTCGCGCACGAAGGCCGGCGCGGCAGGACCGCTTGCGCCATGGCAGGCGCCGCAGCGGTTGCCCGCGCTCAGGTTGTCCCACACATTGAGCTTGAATGCCTGAACATCCGCCGTCGCCGGGGCGGGGCCGGTGTAGGTGACGGCCTGGGTGCCACCCGTATCGGGCAATACCTCGGTAGTGGCGCCACCACCGCAACCAGCCAGCAGCAGCGTCATGAAGATGGCCAGAGCGGGAGCCGTGAAACGGCGCCAGTGGGCAGCGAAGGACGTGGTTGCGAGCGCTCTCATCATGATCAATCCCCCATGCAATAAACGGCGGACTCGGCAAATACCTGCTTGAGGTTGTAGTTGCCGTTCTTGAAGGAGGCCAGCATGGCGTCCACCTGGGTCCGGTCGGCGCTGTTGCCGGGGGCGCGGAAACACATGGCCTTGAACACCTTCTCCACCTGGCAGCGGGCGAATGCCTCGCTGTTCTCCAGTTCCTGCCCCATGGACTTGGCCCCTGTACCCGAGGCGGGACGGCTGGTATCCCAGCCCAGCAGGGCATTGGGGCCGTTGCGCCAGTAGTTGTCCCAGCGGTCGTCGGGGGTCACGTAGCCGTACTTGAAGTTGTCGGCATTGATGAGATACTTCGGTTGCACCACGCCCGGCGTATATACCAGCCGCTCCGCGGTGAGATCATAATCGTAATAGGCATAGGCCTGCGCCAGGGGATCCATGCCGCTGTGGCACCCCACGCAGGCGTTCATGAAGATGCGGCTGTCGCCGCCGGGACTGCGCGAGACGTCCTGGCGGATGCGGTCCGTGGGCCGGGTGATGTCCTTGATCTGTTCCAGGTCGGTGCACATGTGGTTGAGCAGGGTGAAGCGGAACATGGCGCGGTTGGTGCCGGCGCTGAAGAAGGCCTTGGCGGCCGCGCGGGTGGTGACGATGCCCGCCGTGGCGGAAGCCGGCAGGTCGGTCACCGCGGACTGCTGCACGGGGACCAGGCTGGTCTTGAGATCGATGCCCTGATCCTCCATGGCCTCGTAGTGATCGTTGTTGCTCATGGAATAGGGGGGCAGGCCGAGCCCGGGATCGCCAATATAGAGCAGGTCGGCGGACAGCAGGGTATTGAAGGGCACTCCGTCCCGCACCATGCCGATCACCGTGGCGGTGTAATCGTTGAGGGGCGCATGCACCGTCTGCTCCTCGTTGGTCCACGGGGTGACGAAATTCTTGAGCGTCACATTGTAAAATGCGCTGTTCTCCATGGCGGTCGCGGCCGCATCCTCGGGGCGGCCGGCCAGGATATCCGCTTCCATGCTGTCCAAAACGGCATTGCTGGGCGGAACACCCGCCAGGCGGTCATGCATGCGCTTGGCCTGTTCGCGAGGTCCGGCCAAGGCGTCGCCCGACATCAGAAGCGCGCACAAGAGCCATGTGACTGCCTGGAATTTTCTATACTGCGGGATGGGCTGTTTCATGCTGGGAAATTTCCTATACTCGCGGATACGACCGCCATCCGCCGTTTTGTTAACGGCACCGGGAATGCGCCCGCTGAAGGTAAATTGCGCCTGTCAGGTCATCCCCAGGGAACGGCTGCCTGCCTGTGTACGTTTAACGTGTTATGAATTATGCAGGTTTTGGTAGGGGGTTTTGTGATTTGAACCTCAGTTTGACCAACACGCCCTGACCGATAATTACTCCACCAATAAACATCATTCTTCAGCTAACTAACACGACAGCCGCTTATAGAAGGTTGCAGGAGGCATGGGGATTCTGCCCGCGCGCCGGCTCCTGACATAGCATTACATGACCGAGAGAGCAATTTTGGCCAGCCTCATTCATTTATTCACCCGGCGACGATATATATCGTGTTCAGCCATCCCGGGCCGCGCCTCGATCCCGTACGGGCCTGAAGCGCCGGACACGAGCCCGACTGCCGCCGGGTTAATGGTTCCCGCCACCCTGCTGATTCTGTCCCTGCTGATCCTGGGTGGCTGTGGCGGTGGTAAGGGCGCGGATCCCGTCGTCGAAGCCTTTGGCATCGCCTATATCAAGCGCCCCCTTCCCGATGACCCCCAGGCCACAACTGACGTGCGGGATGCAACGGCATTCAATGCCGGAGGCGATCTGTTCTACCGTGACCTGGCCTCCGCCGGCGCGCGGGAGAGAAACATCACGTTCAGGGAAACTGGCGGGCTGGGTGACGTGAGAGACGTGGAGAGTTCCTTCGATGGCAGCAAATTACTGTTCGCCATGCGCGCTCCTGAAATCGAGGGCGCCGACCCCGAGGACCAGCCCACCTGGAACATCTGGGAATACGATATTGCATCCGACAGTCTGCGGCGGATCATCGCCTCCGATATCACTGCCGAGGACGGACAGGACATCGCCCCCCATTACCTGCCCGATGGCCGCATCGTGTTCTCCTCAACCCGCCAGCGCCAGTCCAAGGCCACTCTGCTGGACGAGGGCAAGCCCCAATTCCCCGGCCTGGACGAAAACCGTGATAACCCCGCCCTGGTGCTCCACGTGATGAACGCCGATGGCAGCGAGATCAGGCAGATCTCCTTCAACCAGAGCCACGACCTGGATCCCACCGTGCTGGACAGCGGAGAGGTTCTGTTCAGCCGCTGGGACAACATGGGATCCCGCAACCAGATCAGCCTGTATACCATACGCCCGGACGGCACGGAACTGCGTATCCGCTACGGCGCCCACAGCCATGCCACGGGCGCCGATGGCGCCCAGATACAGTTCATCCAGCCCCGCGAACAGGAAGACGGGCGGGTGATGGCCATCATCAAACCCTTTTCCGGCACGGACCCCGGCGGTGATGCCGTTCTCATCAATACGGAAGACTACATCGACAACGAACAACCCACCTGGCGCAACCAGGGGGTGCTCAGCGGCCCCGCGCAGACGCCGGCCACCATCAACCCAGTGAATACGGACCCTGCCGCGCCCTCGCCAGGCGGACGCTTCATGGCCGCCTACCCCCTTTGGGATGGCAGCAACCGGGCCCTGGTGAGCTGGAGCCCATGCCGCCTCGTGGAAGGCGGCCGCATCGTGCCCTGCACCCGCGAACGGCTCGCCGATCCCGGCGCGGAAGCGGCACCGCCGCTCTATGGTGTCTATGTCTATGACATGGCCAGCAACACCCAGCGCCCTGTTTTCGCGCCCCAGGAAGGCATCATGATCAGCGAGGTGGTCGCCGCCCAGTCGCGCACCCGCCCCGAGATCCTGTCAGACAAGGTCAGCGGCGTGGAACTGGATCCCGACCTGGCGGAAGAGGGTGCGGGCGTCCTGCACATCCGCAGCGTCTACGACTTCGATGGCGCATTCAACGGCCTGGGCTCGGGGGCGGTCGGCATCGCCAGCCTGGCGGACCCCGCCCAGTACACCGCGGACCAGCGCCCGGCCCGCTTCCTGCGCGTGGTGAAGGCCGTCTCCATACCGGACCGCGACCTGGTTGACCTGCGCGGTACCGCTTTCGGGCGCAGCAGCCAGCAATTGATGCGTGAGATCATCGCCTACGCACCCATTGAGCCCGACGGCTCCGTGCGCATCAAGGTGCCGGCCAACGTGCCCCTCGCCATCAGCGTGCTGGACAAGAACGGACGGCGCATCGGCGACCGTCACCAGAACTGGATCCAGGTGCGCCCCGGTGAAGAACTCACCTGCAACGGCTGCCACGACCACCGTGGCGGCCTGCCCCACGCGCACAGCGAAGGACCGCCCCCGGTCAACAGCGGCTCGCAAACCACCGGGCTGCCCTTCCCCAATACGGTGAACAGCCTGTTCACCGATTTTGGCGAAACCATGGCTCAGACCCGCACCCGTATCGATGCCACCGCCCTCACGCCCAGCGTGGATATCGAATATGAGGACGTATGGACCGATGAAACGGCGGCCGGCAGACCCAGGGACGCCGCCTTTGCCTATTCCTACAGCGGCGCCGGCTTCACCACCCTGCCGCCAGTCGCGACGCCCTGCCTGAGCGCCTGGGACGTGAGCTGCCGCATCGTCATCAACTACGAGGACCACATCCATCCCCTGTGGGGCAAGGACCGGGGGGCCGACACCTGCACCGCCTGTCACAGCCCCACGGACGCCATGGGCAATCCCCGCGTTCCGGAGGCGCAACTGGATCTCAGCGACGGCGCCTCAAGCGACCAGCCGGCCCACTTTACGTCCTATCGCGAACTGCTGTTCAACGACAACGAGCAGGAACTCAACATGGGCGCCCTACAGGATCGCCTGGTGCAGGCCACAGACGGTAACGGCAACCCCTTGTTCGAGGTGGACGCCAATGGCGATCCCGTGCTCGACGCCTCGGGCAACCCCGTTCCCGTCATGGTTACCGTGAACGTCCCCCCCGCCCTGTCCGCGGCCGGGGCACGGGCCAGCGAGGGGCGTTTCTTCAGCCTTTTCGACGACGGCGGCACCCATGCCGGGCGGCTGACGCCCTCCGAACTCAAGTTGATCGCCGAATGGCTGGATATCGGCGCCCAGTATTACAACAACCCTTTTGATGTGCCGCCGCCATGAAGCCATTGCAAGCAATGCCACGGCTCCCTAAAGTATTGCCCTCCCTTGCCGTCAAGGCTTGAAACCATTGGGCAAAATCCGCATGCAAGCCTACGCGCTCCTGTTCATCCTGCTCCAGTGCCTGCTGACGGGCAGCGCGCTGGGCGCGCAGGCCGGGCCAAGGGTCCAGGTCGCCGACGCCTATCTCGAATTGCGCACCGGGCCCGGCCGCAGCTACCCCATCTATTACGTGGTGGAACGCGGAGAGTGGATCGAGATCCTCAAGCGGCGCACGGACTGGTTCAAGGTGCGCGATGCCAAAGGCAAGGAAGGCTGGGTGCGGCGCGCGGAAATGGAGCAGACCCTGACGGAGCAGGGCGGGAAAACGGATTTCAAGGAAGCCGTGCTCAGCGATTTCTCCCGGCGCCGCTGGGAAATGGGCATCATGGGTGGAGACTTCTCGGGATCGAACGTCATCTCCCTGTACGGCGCATTTGCCTTCAATGCCGGCCTCGCGGGAGAAATATCGGTTTCACAATTGTTCGGAGAATTTTCAGACAGCCTCATGGGCAATATCGATCTCGTAGCGCAGCCCTTTCCCATGTGGCGCGTATCACCGTTTTTCGCCCTGGGAACGGGTATCATCGACACCAACGCCCGCAAGACGCTGGTCAAATCCCGGGACAGCACGGACCAGGTCAGCCATGTCGGCGTGGGCGCGCGCGCCTACCTGACGCGCCGCTTCATCCTGCGCGCCGAATACCGGAACTATGTGATCTTCACCAGTAAGGACGACAACAAGGAAATCAACGAATGGAAAGCCGGCTTCGCATTCTTTTTCTGATCACAGGCCTGTCCATCCTGGCCAGCCCGCCGCTCCCGGCCGCCCCAGCCAGCGGGGAAGATGCCCCCGTGATCCAGCCCGCCATCGAGCGCAAGGAAATCAAGGAAGCACGCATCGATACCGAGAACTTCGAGGTCGGCGCCTATGCCGGCATGATGAGCGTGGAGGATTTCGGCACCGGCCCGGTGTATGGCGTGCGCGCGGCCTACCACGTCACCGAAGACTTGTTCCTGGAGGCCGCCTACGGCCGCTCGAAGGCGGGCGAAACCAGCTATGAACGCCTGAGCGGCTCCGCCCCCCTGCTCACCGATAAGGAAAGAGCGCTTTCCTACTATAATCTTTCGGTGGGCTATAACCTGCTGCCCGGAGAAACCTTCATTGGCTCGCGGCGCGCCTTCAACTCGGCCCTGTACATTATCGGCGGCATCGGCAGCACGGACTTCGCGGGCGACGCCCGTTTCACACTCAACCTTGGCGCCGGCTACCGGCTGCTGATGACGGACTGGCTGGCCCTGCATGTGGACGTGCGCGACCATATTTTCGATATCGATGTCACCGGAGAAGACAAAACCACCCACAACATCGAGATTAATGGCGGCATAACTTTCTTCTTTTGATTCAAGAGGCAATCCGACATGAAAGCGAGCATTAAAATACCATTCTTATTCCTGCTGCTTGCAGGCGCCCTGATGCTTCCTCAACTTACCGCTGCCGGGGAAATCAGCGGTCCCGCGCCCGACTTCACCCTCAAGAGCCGCGGCGGTGAAAACCTCAAGCTCAGCGAGTTCCGCGGCGAAGTGGTAATGATCAATTTCTGGGCATCATGGTGCGCCCCCTGCCGCCAGGAGATGCCCTTGCTGGACCAGCTCTACAACCGCTACAGCCCCATGGGGTTCACCATTCTCGGGATCAACGTGGAAGAGGACAGCGCCCAGGCCGAGAAACTCCTGAAAGAGATACCGGTCAGTTTCCCCATCCTCTATGACACCGGGAATACCGTAACCGAGCAATACAAGGTAATGGCCATGCCCAGCACCGTGATGGTGGACCGCGACGGCAACATGCGTTACCTGCACCTGGGCTACCTGCCCGGATACGAAGTGGAGTACGAGGCGCAGATCAGGGAGCTCATCAAGGAATGATCCGTCTCGCGGCACGCACAATCCTGTTGACGATGACCGTCTTCGCCCTTGGCGGGTGCGGCATCAAGCCCTGGGTCAAGCCTTACGAGCGCCACATCCTTGCGGACCCCATCATGAATTTCAGCCGCGACCCGGTGTCGGCGGCCTACGAAACACACGTCTATCAGGCCCGGGAGAGCGCGCGTGGCGCCGAGGGCAGCCAGGGCGGGGGCTGTGGCTGCAATTAACACCTCTCAATATGGGGGACGCAATCCCTTGCCGCGGCTGGCGCGCCGCGCCGTGGCGGTCCTGCTGGTCCTGCTGTTGGGCCTGATGCCCCTGCTCGCGGCGGTGCTCCCCGAGGACCGTTCCGACGCCCTTTATCACGCCTACAACGGCGGCGGCCTGGAGGTCAACGGGCCCTCCATCCTGCTGCGCAAGCAAGTCGGAAAAAGCAGCTCCCTGTCGGCCAACTACTATGTGGACTCCATCACCAGCGCCACCATCGACGTCATCACCGCCGCCAGCCCCTATACGGAAAAACGAACGGAAAAATCCGTGGGCGTGGATTACGTCTTCAACAAGTCCATCATGAGCACGGGATACACCAACAGCATTGAAAACGACTTCGATGCACAATCGGCCTTTTTCAACATCAGCCAGAACATGTTCGGCGACCTCACCACCGTCTCCCTGGGATATGCCCGCGGCTGGGACGTGATCACCAAGACAGGCGACCCCGATTTCAAGGAAAAAGCCAACCGGCAAAGCTATTCCCTGGGCATCACCCAGGTCTTGACCAAGAACCTGTTGATGGCTTTCAATTTCCAGACCATCACCGACGAAGGTTTTCTCAACAACCCCTACCGCTCGGTACGTTACCTGGACCCCACCAGCGCCAGCGGCTACAGTTTCGAGCCTGAGGTCTATCCACGCACGCGCACCAGCAACGCGGCCGCCCTGCGCGCCATCTACTATCTTCCTTACCGGGCATCCGTTCACGGGGAATACCGGTACTTCAGCGATGACTGGGGAATACGCGCCTTCAACGCCGGGGTGGGTTATACCCACCCCATTGGCGGGCATTGGCTGCTGGATTTCAAATACCGCTACTACGAACAGAGCAAGGCCGACTTCTACAGCGACCTGTTTCCCTATGCCCAGGCGCAGAACTACCTGGCGCGCGACAAGGAAATGAGTTCCTATTCGAACCAGACCATCGGTTTCGGCATGAGCTATCAGATCTTTCCCAAGGGCCTGCGCTTCATTGACAAGGGCAGCATCAATCTCAAGTACGACTACCTGATGTTCGAATACGATGATTTCCGCAACATCACCAAGACCGGCTATGCCCCTGGGAAAGAGCCACTCTACGAATTTACCGCCTCAGTCACTCAATTGTTTTTTTCCATCTGGTATTGAAGATACCCCCGATTATTACCTGAATCCGTGGGTTCAGGTATTACATTTTTTGCCGCCCCAGGGTAAGTTTCCGGGCACTGGCGCGACTCAGGCATATCAGGGCGCGGAGCGCGCCCGGAAGGTGTCAACGAAGGGCATGCCGCGACAAGTGAAACCATCATGGAGTAAGATGCGTAACGAACCGTCCATGATATCTGGAGAGACAGGATTCCGCGCGCATCCGCATCGTGGCATGCCGTGTGCGCCCATGACCGCCATGACAGAAACACCGCCATCCCGCCCACGGCCTGCCTCTCGCTGGCTGAAGCCCCTGATTCTGGCCCTGTTCGCGGGGGGGCTCGCCGCGTTCTTCCTGCTGGGCGGCGATCAATACCTGAGCCTCGAAAACCTGAAGGCAAACCGGGCGGCCCTGCTGGAATACACCGAAAGCCATTTCTCCCTCATGGTTATCCTGGCCATTGCCATCTACACGCTTTCCACCGCTTTGAGCATTCCCGGCGCCGTCATATTATCCCTTGCCGCCGGGTTCCTGTTCGGGCGCTGGACGGGCACGGCCATCATTCTGTTTTCCGCCACCCTGGGGGCCACGCTGGTCTTCCTCGCCGCGCGCTACCTGTTCGCGGACATGGCGCGCCGGCGGCTGGGTCCCATGATGCACAAGCTCGCCGACGGCTTTCAGCGTGACGCCTTCCACTACCTGTTGTTCCTGCGCCTGGTGCCCGTCTTTCCCTTCTGGCTGGTCAACCTGGCCCCGGCCTTCACGCCCATCAAGACCCGCACCTATTTCCTTGCCACGGCCATCGGCATCGCGCCGGGGAGTTTCGTGTTCGCCAATCTTGGCCAGTCCCTGGGGCGCATCGACAATCCCGATGAACTGCTGTCAGGAGAAACCCTGATGGCGCTGGTCCTGCTGGGATTGCTCGCCCTGGCGCCGGTAATCTACCGGCGTTTCCGGGAACCCCGGGAGCGAAACCCCGGGGATAGCGGCTGAGTCAGTCTTCCGGGGTATCTGGAAAAGGCAGAATCCCTTATAATTCTTAGCTCCATAGTAGGAATAGAACCATGCATGCCACACTGGAATTACTGGAGAAAACGGACTTCCCTTCCCTGAAACGGGCCGGGGTGGAAACCCTGCAGATCAACCTGGGCTATCGCTGCAACCAACAATGCCTTCACTGCCATGTCAACGCCGGGCCGCGGCGCAAGGAAGCCATGTCCCACGACACCGTGATGGCCGTGCTGGACTACCTGCGCCAGAGCGAGATCAAGACCCTGGACATTACAGGCGGCGCCCCTGAAATGAATCCCCATTTCCGCGAACTGGTCACAGCGGCAAGGGCAATGGGCATCCATGTCATGGACCGCTGTAATCTGACCATTCTCGAAGAGCCGGACCAGGCGGATCTGGCCGGATTCCTGGCCAGCCAGGGAGTCGAGATCATTGCCTCGCTCCCCTGCTATCTGGAAGAGAACGTGGACCGGCAACGGGGCAAGGGCGTCTTCAGCGCCAGCATACGCGCCCTGAAAAAGCTCAATGCCCTGGGTTATGCCGGGGAGGACGGCGCATTGCGCCTCAACCTGGTCTACAACCCGCAGGGACCCGTGCTCCCTCCCCCGCAGGACAGCCTGGAGCAGGCTTACAAGAAACACCTTGGAGAGACATATGGCATTGTCTTCAACCAGCTCTTCACCATTACCAACATGCCCATCCAGCGCTTTGGAAGCATGTTGATCTCCAAGGGCCAATTCGAGGAATACATGGGCCTGCTGCGCACCGCCTTCCAGCCCCGGAACCTGGACAGCGTCATGTGCCGCCATCTCATCAGCGTCGACTGGCAGGGCTATGTCTACGATTGTGACTTCAACCAGTTGCTGGGCCTGCCCATGCGCTACAATGCCCAGCCGCACACCCACATCAGCCAGCTGGCGGGCCGATCCCTGGCGGGCCTGCCCGTCACTATCCGGGACCACTGCTATGGCTGCACTGCCGGGCAAGGGAGCAGTTGTGGGGGGGCTCTAAAATAACCACCGTGTTATGTGCGCTAGGAAAGGAGTGCATTGACCAATTTGAGGTATTATTAACCCGGCAACAATATATGTCGTGCTCAACCGTCGCGTGCTGGTTCACGGGAAGGTGGCGTTGCGCCCCTTGGCAAGGACCTGCCATTCCCTGCGAGCCGCGCCTTGATCTCACACGGGCCTGAAGCGCTGAACACGATATATATTGTTGCCGGGTTAAGGAACCTCTGAGTAATTCTGGACCGGATGGATGGCGAGATGAAATGTTCCGGATCAAGGCGAAAAGCGCAGGTAATAGCGCGCTATTGCCAAGCTTTTCAACGCAGAGCCGGGACATTTCAGCCGCCAGACGCCGGTTCATGAATTGATCAGAGGTTCCTTAATAATGGAAAGGACTAAACAGTAAGTTACAATAATGACATCGACAGTTTTTCTTACGGTTATTAAATTTGACGAAGAGTACGATAATTTTCGTGCGCACTTAAGAGCGATATTTGCTTCAAGTACATTTACAATAATCAGAGCGCTTAAGAGTTCTATTGCAGTATTTAAATTATTGTCGTTTCTGAGGCCTTGAAATACTTCGATAAGAACAACATCGCCAATGCAAATTGGGGAAGAACCAAGGAGGGAGTAAGTGGACATCATTGAGGCTGCGAAGAAAAAGATCGAAGTAGAAATTACAAACATTGAAAATCGAACTGACCTGTCGGATGATCAAAAGCGCTCGCAAATCATTCACATATTTTCGGTCACATGTGCAGCGGTCGCGGCCCAACCAATTCCATTTGCCGACATTTTCGTTCTTACGCCGATTCAAGCGTATATGGGTGTCAGGCTCAGTGCGATCCGCGGCATGCCATTGTCGGATGCAGAAGCAACTGACCTGTTTAAAGAAATTGCGGGGGTCGTTGGCCTAGGCATGGCCGCACAACAAGCGGCCCTAGGTTTGTACAAAGTGGGCCTGCCATTCCTCGCTGGATTTACAACAATCCCATTGGTGTATGGGCTCACTTACGCAATTGGCCGCATCATGGATTATTATTTGGAGAAAAAATCCAAAGGGCAAGCCGTCAGCAACGCCGACCTGAAAAGAATGTGGGAAAAAGTTCGGGAAGAAGGGAAGCAACAAGCCAAGAAAGCGAAGGATGAAGTCATGTCGCAGAAGAACGAGTTTTGATTAAACAATCATACATTTCCAAAAGATTTGATGAAGCGGCAATACTTGCAACGCTCGGAATACTAGCCTTTTCATCTGATCCCGAGTTACTGGAGCAAGACTATGTCGTTTTGGCCGCATTGCGACGCTCGTCTCCTGAATGGGATCTGTCAGTATCGGATACCGCCGAGCGTCTGGCGTCGTATGACGATTCTCAGATCGGCGGTCTTGTGAATAATGTCAAAGGAATTCTCCATGAAATGGAGTTTCAACGACTTGAGAACGAAGATGGTGATTCAGTCGTTGCTGCGCTATTTCATGACACCAATCATCGAACCGTCGATGTTCAGTTGCTTGATGAGCAAACGGGAGATGCTTGGGAGGTACAGCTTAAAACCACTGATGATATGAGCGCCGTAGGGGCATGGATCGACTCGAATCCGAATACGGAAATATTTGTCACCGAGGAGCTGGCGGAGAGAATGGGGCTACCGTCGTCTGGCTTGAGCAACGAAGATTTGACTATGCGCGTCGAGGATTTCGTGGATCGCATGGTTGAAATTGGCGATGACGCCGAGGACACCCTGTGGAACTATTTTCCACCACTCGTGGCCACCTCGGCAGGAATTATTGTCTTCGAGCTTTGGAGGCGTTACCGCTCAGGCCGGATTTCATTCGAAGAGTTCAAAGCCCTATCTCTCAAGACCTTAGGCCTGAAGGCGGCAAAATACGGTGCTACTTTCGCTGCACTAGCAGTGCCTGGCCTTAACGTAGTCGTGGGCGCGTATCTTCTCGGATCGCTAATCTTTGCGGTTAATGGCCTTGTGAATCGAAGTCCGTCATTTCGACCATTTTCATTCCTGGCTGCGAGGTGAGAGCCGATGACGCCTAACAAATTACTGAAGGCGACTTGACCTGCCTGTCATTTTTGCTGCCGCAAAAACGGCCGTCGCCTCAAACGCACCTGTGCTCGTGCATTATGTGAAAAAATGGAGGCAATATGAGCTACACGAAAACAATCGTGTGCCTAGCCAATTCAAGGAAGATATCAGGACGCTGTATTGCGGGCAAAGAAATTATTGATATTGGATACGGCGAATGGATACGACCAGTAAGTGGCCGGCCAACAGGCGAAATTTCTGAATATGAGCGAAGATTCGAAAATGGAGAGCATCCTCAAACATTGGATGTTATTACGATCCCCTTGATTAAACACTTCCCCCATCATTACCAACAGGAGAATCATCTAATTGATGACGGTTATTACTGGAAAAAGGAAAGGACTGTTGAATGGGATGAGCTTGGTAGCATTGCGGATAGGGCGCCTAATGAGATATGGGTAAATGGGCACTCAAGTTACAATGGAATTAACGACAGGATTCCTGAAAATATTGCCATCAGCCTGAAAAGCTCATTGCTCTTAGTGCAGCCAGATACATTGGCGATTAGTGTAAATTCTGAAGGCGCAGAGTTGGAGGATAGAAAACGAAAAGTTCGGGCGATTTTCTCTCTCAATGGCCACCAATATAAACTAGCAGTCACGGACCCCAAAATTGAGTCGATATATCTGAAGAAAGAAGACGGCAGATACAGCATCGATGCAAGTAAAGTGTATATGTGCGTGAGTATAGGTGAACCTTACAATGATTACTGCTATAAATTGGTGGCATCCATTCTCCATGAATAATGGCAAATCATGACTAAAAAATTATTTACAATTGGCCACTCTACTCACACTGTAGAGTACTTTATTGGCCTTTTAAACAAGTATTCCATAACGGCCGTTTGCGATGTCCGGTCAAAGCCATATAGCCATTATAATCCACAATTTAATAGAGAAAGCCTAAAAAAATCCCTTAAAAACAACAACATTGAATACGTATTCTTGGGTTCAGAATTGGGCGCGCGAAGTGAGAATCCAAGTTGTTATATTGATGGAAAAGTTCAATACAATTACCTCGTAGATGAGCCATTGTTTCAACAAGGAATCAACAGGCTTTCTCAGGGCATGAACCAATACACAATTGCCCTTATGTGCGCCGAGAAAGACCCAATAACATGTCACCGCATGATTCTTATCTGCCGGGAAATGCGTTCTATAACAGATCAAATAAATCACATTTTAGCGGATGGAAAAATCGAAACGAATCCAGAAGCAGAAAATAGATTAATGAATGCACTTAGAATAGTTCCAGATATGTTCAAGAATAGAGATGAATGCATTGAAGAGGCATATGATAGGCAAAGCCACAGAATTGCTTATGTTGAGGAAGAGAAACAATCCACAGCAGGTTAAAAAACCATGAAGACTATCGAAATATTCACTATAGGATTTACTAAAAAGAAAGCCGAATACTTTTTTGACAAATTAACAAAAGCAGGTGTAAAAAGGGTCGTGGATGTTCGCTTAAACAACGTATCCCAACTAGCTGGATTCGCAAAAAAGGATGACCTCACCTATTTCCTAAAAAAAATAGGCGGCATGGATTATGTACACCTTCCGGAATTAGCGCCAACAAAAGATATACTTGATGCATATAAGAAGCAAAAAGGCGATTGGGCAATATATGAACGCAAGTTCATCGAGTTAATGGAGCGGCGTCATATCGAAGATAAAATACCGAAAGAAATATTAGATGAAGGGTGTTTATTGTGCAGCGAGGACAAGCCTCACCACTGCCATAGGCGACTTGTAGCGGAGTACCTAAAGGACAAGTGGAATGAGGATGTGGAGATTAAACACTTGGTGTAAATCATCATACACTGACTTGGATAACAGGAGCCATCATGCCATGAGCACCAAGGCATCCGTACTCGAACGATACTCGGCAGGGGCCCAGGCGGTTCAGGCCAGCCTGTGCTGCCCGGTCAATTACGACGACGCACTGCTCAAGCTGCTGCCCCAGGAGATCATCGACAAAGACTATGGCTGCGGCGATCCCTCGCGCTATGTGCGGGAAGGCGACGTGGTGCTCGACCTGGGCAGCGGCGGGGGCAAGATCTGCTACATGGCGGCCCAACTGGTGGGCGAGCATGGCCAGGTGATCGGTGTCGACATGAACGACGACATGCTGGCCCTGGCGCGCAAGTACCAGGACGAGATGGCCGCCAAACTGGGCCAGGACCGGGTGCGTTTCTGCAAGGGCTACATCCAGGACCTGGCCCTGGACCTGTCGGCGCTGGAGGGCTACCTGGCCGACCGGCCGGTAAGCAGCGCCGCCGACTATCACCGCCTCCACGACTGGATCTACGAACAGCGTCGCAAACACCCCCTCATCGCTGATGCATCCGTGGACCTGGTCATCTCCAATTGCGTGCTGAATCTCGTCCATGACGACGAAAAACAGCAGATGATCGGGGAAATCCACCGCGTCCTCAAGCCCGGCGGCAGGGTGGCCATCGCCGACATCGTCAGCGACGAGGCCGTCCCGCAGCATCTCAAGGAGGATCCGGAGCTGTGGAGCGGCTGCATCTCCGGCGCCTTCCAGGAGCAGGCCTTCATCGACGCCTTCCGGGACGCCGGCTTCATGGCCATCAGGCTGGACAAGTGGGACAGCCAGCCGTGGCAGGTCGTCGAGGGCATCGAGTTCCGATCCGTGACCCTCACCGCCGTCAAGGGGGATGGCGATGTGTGCCTGGACCGCGGCCACGCCGTGATCTACAAGGGCCCCTTCTCGGAAGTCCGTGACGATGAAGGCCATGTCTTCCCGCGCGGCGAGCGCATGGCGGTGTGCGAGCGCACCTACCGGCAACTGACGGAAGGCCCCTACAGCCAGGACTTCATCGGCATCATGCCTCAGCAACTGGCGGAACCCAAGCCCTGGTGCGCGCCCCCCGGCACCCGCCGCCCGCCCTCTGAGACCAAGGGCGCCAGCCATGGCGCGGGCGGAGGCGGTTGCTGCTAGCCCGCATCGCTCACCAGGCATCCGTCAAGTTCCGCCCGCCGCGACCGTTAATACGGTATGATCCTCCATAGTCAATCCGCAGGCGATGCATTCCAACATGAACGATGAAACCATACTGGTAACGGGCGGCGCCGGCTATATCGGCAGCCATGTCGTCAAACAGCTCGCAGCTCGGGGCGCGCGGGTCATCGTGCTCGACAACCTGTCGACGGGATTCCGGGAGTCCGTCATCGGCGGCGAACTCGTCGAGGGCGACACGGGCGACATGACCCTGGTAAGGCGCATCCTGGAAGAATACGGCATCCGCTCCGTGCTGCACTTCGCCGCCCATATCGTGGTGCCGGAGTCCGTGGCGGACCCCATGAAGTATTATGGCAACAATACCTGCAACACCCGCAATCTGCTGGCGTGCTGCGCCGAGGCAGGGGTTGAGCGCTTCATCTTTTCCTCCACCGCGGCGGTCTACGGCATCCCGGAGGAAATCCCCATTGCCGAGGACACGCCCGTGCGGCCCATCAATCCCTACGGCAGCTCCAAGCTGATGAGCGAATGGATGCTGCGCGACCTGGGAGCGGCCAGCGGGCTGCGCTACGTGATCCTGCGCTACTTCAACGTGGCCGGCGCGGATCCGGAGGGGCGGATCGGGCAGTCCACCCCCGAGGCCACTCATCTCATCAAGGTGGCCTGCCAGGTATTGACGGGCAGGCGGGCGCGCATCGAGATCTTCGGCACGGACTATCCCACCCCCGACGGCACCTGCATCCGGGACTACATCCACGTGGACGACCTGGCGGACGCCCACCTCAAGGCCCTGGACTATCTCGCCGGTGGCGGCGACTCCACCATCCTGAACTGCGGCTACGGCCATGGCTACAGCGTGCGCGAAGTGCTGGACGCGGTGCAGCGTGTGAGCGGCGCGCCGCTGGCCATGGTGGAATCCGGCCGCCGTCCTGGAGACCCGCCCGCCCTGACCGCCAACTCGGAGCGGATACGCCAGACCCTGGGATGGGCGCCGCGTCACGACGACCTGGATTTCATCGTGGAGACGGCCTTGCGCTGGGAACGCAAGCTGGCGTCACGGGCGGGTGGTTGATTTAGGGCGAGGCTATGCCTATAGTGACTGGCTCTGATTTCGAAAAGGATTCGATGTGAAGATTATCGTCTTTGTTCTGGG
This sequence comes from Gammaproteobacteria bacterium, assembly GCA_015492435.1. Classification (GTDB taxonomy): domain Bacteria; phylum Pseudomonadota; class Gammaproteobacteria; order SZUA-140; family SZUA-140; genus SZUA-140. Next base: position 22,210 of record WGFB01000105.1, read on the forward strand.
AATCTTCCTGAGCACGGCCCTGTATGCCGAGACCCGCTACATCACCGATCAACTGGAGATCACCCTGCGCAGCGGGGAGAGCACCAAGCACCAGATCCTGAGAATGCTGCGCAGCGGCACCGCCGTCGAGGTCCTGGAGACCAACCCGGACACGGGGTATTCCCGTGTGCGCACCTCCAGCGGCCTGGAAGGCTGGGTCATCACCCGCTACCTGGACAAAACCCCCAGTGCCCGCCAGCGCCTGGCCGAGGCCGAAAAGAAGCTGGCGGCCCTTGAGGCCAGAAACCGCCAGTTCGACCAGAACGTCAGCTCCCTCTCCAAGGAGAAGGGCAGCCTCCAGTCCCAGATCAGGAAGCTCACCCAGGAAAACCAGGAACTCAGCGCCGAACTGACCCGCATCAAGAAAACCTCCGCCAGCGCCCTCGCCCTGGACAACGAGAACAAGGCCCTCAAGATCAAGCTGCGCAAGCTGGAGGCGGACTACCAGATGACCCAGGAAGAGAACGCCGCCCTCAAGGACCGCACGGCCCGTGACTGGTTCATGGTGGGCGCCGGAGTGATCCTCCTCGGCATGGGCATCGGCCTGGTGATCCCCAAGATCCGCTGGCGCAAGAAATCCAACTGGAGTTCCCTGTAAGTTCCGTGCGCACTTCCCGTTTTCTGCTGGCGACCACGAGGGAGACTCCGGCCGACGCCGAAATCGTCAGCCACCAGCTCATGTTGCGCGCCGGCCTCATTCGCAAGCTGGCCGCGGGACTGTACACCTGGCTGCCCATGGGGCTGCGCGTGCTGCGCCGCATCGAGACCGTGGTGCGCGAGGAGATGGACCGCGCCGGGGCGCAGGAGATGCTCATGCCCGCCGTGCAGCCGGCCGAGTTGTGGCAAGAATCCGGGCGCTGGGACCTGTATGGCCCCGAACTGCTGCGCCTGCGTGACCGCCACGGACGCCCGTTCTGTTTCGGCCCCACCCACGAAGAGGTCATCACCGACCTGATCCGGCGCGAGATCCGCAGCTACCGGCAACTGCCCGCCAATTTCTACCAGATCCAGACCAAGTTCCGCGACGAGATCCGCCCCCGCTTCGGGGTCATGCGGGCGCGGGAATTCATCATGAAGGACGCGTACTCCTTCCACGTCAGCCAGGAATCCCTGCAGGAGACCTACGAGGTGATGCGCGAGGCCTACGGGCGCATTTTCTCCCGCCTGGGCCTGGATTTCCGCGCCGTGCAGGCGGACTCCGGCGCCATCGGCGGCCGGGTCTCCCACGAGTTCCATGTCCTGGCGGACTCGGGAGAAGACGCCATCGCCTTCTCCGGCGACGGCGCCTATGCCGCCAATCTGGAGATGGCCGTGGCACAGCCCCCCGCCGGGCCGCGTCCGGCGCCCTCGGAAGCGCTCGAGAAGGTGGCCACCCCGGGACAGGAGAGTATCGCGGACGTGAGCGCCTTTCTGGGCGTGCAACCCAGCCAATGCGTCAAGACCCTGCTGGTCAAGGGCAGCGAATCGGACGTGGTGGCCCTGGTGGTGCGCGGCGATCATGAACTGAATCCCGTCAAGGCCGGGAAACTGCCGGAGATCGCCACCCCTCTCACCTTCGCGGAGCCGGAACAGATCCTCGCCGCCGCGGGCAGCCCGGCGGGCTCCATCGGCCCCGTGGGCCTGGACATCCCCGTGATCGCCGACCACGGCGCGGCCCACGCGGCGGACTTCGTGTGCGGCGCCAATGAGGAAGGCTGGCACTACCGGGGCGTCAACTGGGGCCGCGACCTGCCCGAGCCCCGCACGGCGGACATCCGCAACGTGGTGGAGGGCGACCCCAACCCGGAAGGTGAGGGCACCCTATCCATCCGCCGCGGCATCGAGGTGGGCCACATCTTCCAGTTAGGCGCCAAGTACAGCGAGGCCATGAACGCCACCTGCCTGGACGAGAAGGGCCGCACGGTCACCATGATCATGGGCTGTTACGGCATCGGCGTCTCGCGCATCGCCGCGGCGGCCATCGAGCAGCATCACGACGACAAGGGCATCGTGTGGCCCGATGCCATGGCGCCCTTCGACGTCATGCTGATCCCCCTCAACATGCATAAGTCACGGCGCCTGCGGGAAGCCGTCGAAAAACTGTATGGCGAATTGCGCGCCGCGGGAATCTCCGTGCTGCTGGACGACCGCAAGGAGCGCCCGGGCGTGATGTTCGCCGACCACGACCTCATCGGCATCCCCCACCGGCTGGTGCTGGGCGAACGCGGCCTGGATGCGGGCAGCATCGAATACAAATCCCGCCGCGAGGACGGCACGGAAGAGGTTCCCCTGGAAAGCGTGACCGACTTCCTCAAGTCGCGGCTGGGGATGACCGATTAAGGTATTAGACCGGATTGTACACCCCTCACCCTGGCCCTCTCCCCTCTAGGGGAGAGGGAAAAAACCGCTCCTCTCAAGGGAAGAGGAAATGAAAAAACACCCTCGCTCCTCTCGGGGGGAGAGGGCAGGGGTGAGGGGGAAATCAAAAAAGAGACCCCTCCATGCAAGGCCCGTTACCGTACGACATCCATCGGCTCATCCGCCACCTGACCTTTCCGGCATGGCTTCTGCTGTCCCTGTGGTGTGGAGCGGCAACGGCCTCCATGGACGCCGCGCCCGACGAGAAACTGCGCCAGGTGCTGGTTCAGGCCATCGAGGACAGCAGCAGCTTCCCCGACCACTTCGAGGCCGAGGTATGGCTGCTCGACATGTCCAACCGCCTGCGCTCCAGGATAGAGGACGACCACGAGCGCATCTCGCTGCTGAAGATGGTCCATCACGAAGCCAGCCGCGCGGGACTGCCGCCGGAACTGGTGCTGGCGGTCATCGAGGTGGAGAGCAATTTCGACCGCTGGGCCGTCTCATCCGCCGGCGCCCAGGGCCTCATGCAGGTCATGCCCTTCTGGCTCGATGAAATCGGCCGCCCCGACGACAGCCTGCAGGACCCCCGCACCAATCTGCGCCTTGGATGCACCATCCTGCGCTACTATCTCGACATGGAAAACGGCGACCTGGGCAAGGCCCTCGCCCGCTACAACGGAAGCCGCGGCAAGACCTGGTACCCACGGCGCGTGATGAAGGCGCTGAGCACGCGCTGGTACCGGCAATAGACAGGCAATCCGGCGGGCGCGGTTTTCAATGATCGGCTTGGCATGCTTCCCCACACCTGAACGGCAGCTACACGAACCATGCATTTTGTGTCGTTTATTTTCCTGGAGGCTGTCGGACTTAGGTGATCGTAGCGAGGCGAGTGGGAAATGGAGGACAGTTTTTCGATCATTTGAGGCGAATAGTGGTCGCTATTTAACGAAAATGATCGAAAAAATGGACCCATTTCCCGCCGCCGCAGTAGATTCATCCTAA
>WGFB01000106.1 GCA_015492435.1 Gammaproteobacteria bacterium
CCCAGCGAGGACGGCCAGCCCGTGGGTGGCGCCTTCAGGACGGTGGGCAGCGCGGAATTCATATTCCCCGTACCCTTTGCGCATGACAATAAATCATTGCGTCTGAGCGCATTCTTTGATATTGGTAGTGTCTTCAAGCGAATGGACAGTTTCAATGCCGATGAATTGCGTTATTCCGTGGGGCTGTCGGTCAAGTGGCTGACGCCGATGGCGCCGCTGACTTTCAGTTACGGTATTCCCCTGAACGACCAGGTTGGCGACAGGTTGGAAAAATTCCAATTCACCCTGGGTACGCCAGGTTTCTAGAAATTTGGAGTAAAGAGTTGAAAAGACAATCGTGGACTTTGAATTTGCTGGCCGCTGGCGTCCTGATGCTTGCGGCCTCGGTCACCGCGGCGGCGGGACTCAAGATCGGCTATGTGGACACCGGACGCCTCCTGGAGGAAGCGCCCCAGGCCCGGGCCGCCACAGAGCAGTTGAAAAGGGAATTCGCTCCCCGTGAAGAGGAGATGATCGTGATCCAGAACGAACTGAAGGCCCTGGAGGACAGGCTGGCCCGCGATGGCGCGGTCATGAGCGAGTCGGAACGCAAGCGCATGAGCGTGGACATTCTGGCCAAGAAAAGGGAATTCAGGCGCAAGCAGGAAGAGTTCCGCGAGGATATCAACCTGAGGCGCAATGACGCCATCGGCACCCTGCAGGAGCTGATCAAGCAGGCCATCGAAAAAGTAGGCCGGGAAGGCAAATTCGACCTGATCCTATACGAAGGTATCGCCTTCGCCAATCCCGATCTCGATATCACGGATATCGTGTTGAAGGGACTCAGCGAAATCGAGAAATCATCTTCCAGCACGCCCTGACGGCGTCCGGCCCGAAGCAGTGGATACGGGGCAGGTCGCGCCTGTGTCACGCCTGCCTGCTTCCTGGAGGCGCCGGCTCCGGGATAAACCATAACAATCGGGAACCATCTGTATGACGAGGGAAAAAATCAACACCGAGCCGATGGAAACGGCCATCGACATCAACAAGATTCTCACGCTGCTGCCGCACCGTTATCCCTTTCTGATGGTCGACCGGGTGATCGAGTACGCGGCAGGTGAGTCCCTCACGGCCCTCAAGAACGTTTCCTTCAATGAGCCGTACTTTACCGGGCATTTCCCTGTCCGTCCCGTCATGCCGGGGGTGCTGATTCTGGAGGCACTGGCCCAGGCCACGGGCATCCTGGCCTTCATCAGCACGGAATCGACCCCGGACGACGAAACCTTGTATTATTTCGTCGGTATCGACAATGCCCGTTTCAGGCGCCCTGTGGAACCGGGAGATCAGCTTATCCTGGATGTGTCCGTGACCCGCAACATGCGCAATGTATGGCGCTTCACGAGCGAGGCGCGCGTGGCTGGCCAGGTGGTGGCAACCGCCGAAATCATGTGCGCGGCCAAGCCGGTTTGACCGTTTAGGGCAAAACCTGGCTGGCCACCCTCTCTCCCGTGCGAGAGGAAAGAAACCAAACGGCCTCTCCCCTATGGGGACCTCGGTGCCGCTTGACGGTAGAGGGCCGGGGTAAGGGGTTATATTCTATAAAAAACAAATAGAAAAACAAACTTTATCTGATTCTACATGAATAATCATGGGGAAGATGGGCCCGCGCAAACCAATATCCTGACCGCCGGAGTGGACGAGGCGGGACGCGGCCCCCTCGCAGGCCCGGTGGTCGCGGCGGCGGTAATCCTCGACCCTGCGAACCCCCTTGTTGCAATCAGGGACTCCAAGCAACTCTCTGCTCCGCAGCGAGAGTGTCTTTCCGCCAGGATCCAGGCGCATGCGCTGGCCTGGTGCGTCGCCCGGGCCGACGTGGCGGAGATCGACCGCCTCAACATCCTGCGCGCCACCTTGCTGGCCATGCAACGCGCGGTGGCAGGCCTTTCCATCCGTCCCGGGCGGGTATTGGTGGATGGCAACCGTTGTCCCAATCTTGACTGTCCCGCTGAAGCCATCGTCAAGGGCGACCAGAAGGTCCCAGCCATTGCCGCCGCGTCCATTCTGGCCAAGGTGGCGCGTGACCGGGAGATGGTCGAGCTGGATGCCCTGTATCCGGGATACGGCCTGGCCCGGCACAAGGGCTATCCCACCCGCGCTCATATCGCGGCCCTGTACGAGAAGGGCGTGACGCCACACCACCGCCGTTCCTATGCGCCGGTGAGGGAATGCCTGGCCGCTCGCGGACCCTGTGCGGAGCCGCTAGAATAGGGCCCTATGGCTGATACCTTCGTTCATCTTCATCTCCACTCCGAATATTCCCTGATCGACGGCCTGGTGCGCGTCAAACCGCTGGTGAAGCGGGTGGCCGAGTCGGGCATGCCCGCCGTGGCGGTGACCGATCAGTGCAATCTGTTTGCCCTGGTCAAGTTCTACCGCGCCGCCACCGGCGCCGGCATCAAGCCCATCATCGGCGTGGATCTTGGACTGCGGGATGAGGCGCTGGCCAGGCCGGCGCGCCTGGTGCTGCTGTGTCAGGACCAGGAGGGGTATCTCAATCTCACCCGCCTCGTTTCCATGGCCTATCTCCAGGGGCAGGTTCAGGGCATGCCCTATATTCAGCGTGAATGGCTGGAGGGACACAGCGAAGGGCTGATCGCCCTGTCGGGCGGTCACGAAGGGGACGTGGGGCAGGCCCTGGTGGCGGGCAAGGCGGGGCAGGCGGCGCGCTACCTGGGAGGATGGGAACGGCTCTTTCCCGGCCGCTACTATTTGCAGATCCAGCGCACCGGGCGCGTTCACGAGGAAGACCATCTCCATGCCGCCGTGGAACTGGCCCTGAAGACCGGCACGCCGGTGGTGGCCAGCAACGACGTGCGCTTTCTGGGGCGCGAGGATTTCGAGGCCCACGAGGCGCGGGTGTGCATCCACGACGGCCGCACCCTGCACGACACGCGCCGCCCGCGGCTCTACAGCGAGCAGCAGTACCTGCGCACCCCGGAGGAGATGGCGGCCCTTTTCGAGGATATCCCCGAGGCTCTGGAGAACACGGTGGAGATCGCCCGCCGCTGTAACCTGGAACTGACCCTGGGGGAGAATGTGCTGCCGGAATTTCCCATTCCCGAGGGGATGACCACCAGCAGTTATTTCACCCTGCAGGTGCAGGAGGGCCTGGAACGGCGCCTTGCCGTGATCCTGGATGGCGAGGGCGAGGCACTACAGGAAAAACGCCAGCGCTACCAGGCGCGCCTGGATCACGAACTGGAAGTGATCAACAAGATGGGCTTCCCCGGCTACTTCCTTATCGTCGCCGACTTCATCCGCTGGGCGCGGGAGAACGGCGTGCCGGTGGGGCCGGGCAGGGGATCGGGCGCCGGCTCCCTGGTGGCCTACGCGCTGGGCATCACCAACCTCGATCCCCTGGCCTACGACCTGCTGTTCGAGCGCTTCCTCAACCCGGAGCGTGTCTCCCTCCCGGATTTCGACGTGGACTTCTGCATGGACGGCCGCGACCGGGTCATCGACTACGTGGCGGAGCGCTACGGCCGCGACCGCGTGGCGCAGATCATCACCTACGGCACCATGGCCGCCAAGGCGGTGGTGCGCGACGTGGGCCGGGTGCTGGGCAATCCCTACGGTTTCGTTGACCAGATCGCCAAGCTGATTCCCTTCGATCTGGGCATGACCCTGGACAAGGCCCTGGAACAGGAAGAACAGTTGCGCAAGCGCTACGAGGAAGAGGAGGAGGTCCACACCCTCATCGAGCTGGCCCGCTCCCTGGAGGGGCTGGCGCGCAATGCGGGCAAGCATGCCGGGGGCGTGGTGATCGCCCCCTCGGCCCTGACGGATTTCACCCCTCTCTATTGCGAACAGGGCTCCGCCTCGCCGGTCACCCAACTGGACAAGGACGACATCGAGGCCATGGGCCTGGTGAAGTTCGACTTCCTGGGCCTGCGCACCCTGACCATCATCGACTGGGCCGTCAAGACCATCAACCGGCAGCGCGCCGCGCGCAACGAGCCGCCCGTCGACATCGACCGCATTCCCCTCGACGACCCGGCGACCTACGAGCTGCTCAAGAGCAGCCAGACCACGGCCGTCTTCCAGCTCGAATCGCGCGGCATGAAGGACCTCATCAAGCGCCAGCAGCCCGACTGCTTCGAGGACATCATCGCCCTGGTGGCCCTGTTCCGCCCCGGCCCCCTGCAGTCGGGCATGGTGGACGATTTCATCGACCGCAAGCATGGCCGCGCCCAGGTGAACTACCCCCACCCCGAGCTGGAACCCATCCTCAAGCCCACCTACGGCGTGATCCTCTACCAGGAGCAGGTGATGCAGATCGCCCAGGTGCTGGCCGGTTACACCCTGGGGCAGGCCGACCTGCTGCGGCGCGCCATGGGCAAGAAGAAGCCCGAGGAAATGGCCAAGCAGCGCAGCATCTTCCTGGAGGGCGCGGAGCGGCGCGGGGTGGACCGCGAGCAGGCCGCCTACATCTTCGATCTCATGGAAAAGTTCGCTGGCTACGGCTTCAACAAGTCCCACTCCGCCGCCTACGCCCTCATCGCCTACCAGACCGCCTGGCTGAAGGCGCACCATCCCGCCGCCTTCATGGCCGCGGTCTTGTCCTCGGACATGGACAACACGGACAAGACCGTCATGTTCATGGACGAATGCCGCAGCATGGGGCTGGCGGTGGAGCCACCCAATATCAATCGCTGCGATTACGCCTTCACTGTCAGCGACGACAACACCATCCTCTACGGCCTGGGCGCCATCAAGGGGGTGGGCGCCGCCGCTCTCGACGGCATCCTCGAGGAGCGCCGCCAGCACGGTGAGTACCGCGACCTGCTGGATTTGTGCAAGCGCATCGACCTGCGCAAGGCCAACCGCCGCGTGCTGGAGGCGTTGATCCGCTCCGGCGCCCTGGATGTCTTCGACGACAATCGCGCGCGCACCATGGCCCTGCTGGGCAGCACCTTGCAGATGGCCGAGCGCCACCTGCGCGACCAGGCCGCCGGGCAGAGCGACCTCTTCGGCGCCGCCGTGGGGCCCGCCCCCGGCGACGCGGCGCAATGCAGCATCGCCGTGCCGGAGGTCCAGCCCTGGAGCGATGAGCAGCGCCTGCTGGGCGAGAAGGAAACCCTGGGTCTGTACCTCACCGGCCATCCCGTGACGCGCTATGAAAAAGAGTTGGAGGCTTTCATTACCGCGCGCATCAAGGACCTCAATCCCCGCCGGGATGAGAAAGTCGTTGTTGCCGGCCTGATCGTGGCCATGCGCACCATGAACACCAAGCGCGGCGAGCGCTTCGCCTTCGTGACCCTGGACGACGGCACCGGGCGCCTGGAACTGGCGGTGTTCGCCGAGGCCTACCGCAGCTACCGCGACCTCCTCGTCAAGGACCGTCTCATCGTGGTGGAGGGCACCGCCAGCGCCGACGAATACAGCGGCGGTTTCCGCATCGGCGTGGAGAAAGTCTTCGACATCAACCAGGCCCGGGAGATTTTCGCCAAGCGCCTGGAGATCGACCTCGGCCACCGCCCCGTGGAGAAAGGCCTCACCCACACCCTGGCCGAGATCCTCGCCCCCTTCCGCGAGGGCGACTGCCCCGTATGGATCCACTGCGCGAACGCCAACGCCCGCGCCTCCCTCGCCCTGGGCCGCGAATGGCAGGTGCATCCCACGGACGAACTGCTGCACCGCCTGGAGGAAATGGCGGGGGCGGACGATGTCAGGGTGGTATATTGAAAAGGGCAGGTACAAGGGACAAGGTACAAGTTACAAGGGGAAAGATACAAGATACAAGGTACAAGGGAAAATCGCCCGGCATGAAGTTTTTCGGTAGTTACCCCTTGTATCTTGTACCTTGTACCTTGTATCTTGTATCTATAGTAACCTCATAGCTCAAATTAATCTCTCGACCCTGAAATACCATGAAACCCAGCTTCCTCGAATTCGAACAACCCATTGCCGAGCTGCAGGCCAAGATCGATGAGCTGCGCAATGTGGGGGACGACAACGAACTCAATATCAGCGAGGAGATTTCCCGTCTCGAGGCCAAGTGCACCAAGCTGACGGAGTCCATTTTTTCTTCCCTCAATGCCTGGCAGATTTCGCAGATGGCGCGCCATCCTCAACGTCCCTATACCCTGGACTATGTCGAGCGCATGTTCACGGACTTCGAGGAATTGCATGGCGACCGTTGCTACGCGGACGACAAGGCCATCGTGGGCGGTATTTGCCGGCTGGACGGGCGCCCGGTGATGGTCATCGGACATCAGAAGGGGCGCGACACCAAGGAGAAGCTCAAGCGCAACTTCGGCATGCCCCGTCCCGAGGGCTACCGCAAGGCTCTGCGCCTCATGGAAATGGCGGAACGGTTCCGCCTGCCCATCCTGACTTTCATCGATACACCCGGCGCCTATCCCGGCGTGGACGCCGAGGAGCGCGGGCAGAGCGAGGCCATCGCCCGCAACCTGCGCGTGATGGCGACCCTGCGCACCCCCATCATCTGCACCGTGATCGGCGAGGGCGGCTCCGGCGGCGCCCTGGCCATCGGGGTGGGGGATCACATTGCCATGCTGCAGTACAGCACCTATTCCGTCATCTCGCCCGAGGGCTGCGCTTCCATCCTGTGGAAGAGCGCGGACAAGGCCTCCGACGCGGCGGAGGCCATGGGCATTACCTCCAAGCGCCTCAGCGAGATCGGGCTCATCGACGAAATCATCTACGAACCCATGGGCGGCGCCCACCGCGATTACGCGCAAATGGCAGAGTCGGTCAGGCAATCCATCACCCAAACTCTGTTACGCCTCGACAGCCTGACCCTCGATGAGCTGGTGGAAGCGCGCTATCAAAAACTGATGGGCTACGGCGTCTTCAACGCCTGAAGGCCGGCGGGCCCGCGGCGGGAGTATCGAGGACGGTGCCGCACCCTCCGACTATTCAGCCTTCCCGGATCCTGGAAGGCCTGCCACGGGCGGCCTGCTATCACGCCGCCTACAGCGGCGGCCGCGACTCCCATGTCCTGCTCCATGTGCTGGCCTCGTCACGAAGGCAGTTGCCGGGTGAGCTGCGCGCCATTCATGTGAATCATGGCCTCCAACCTCACGCCGCCCGTTGGGCGCGGCACTGCCGGGCCGTGTGCGGGGCCCTCTCGGTTCCCCTGACGGTGGTCGAGGTGGACGCCAGGGCGGACAGCGGAGAGAGCCCCGAGGCCGCGGCGCGCCGCGCGCGCTATCAGGCCTTTGCCCGCTTGGTGGGGGAGGGCGACTGCCTGCTGACCGCTCATCACCGCGACGATCAGGCCGAAACCCTGTTGCTGCAACTGTTGCGCGGCAGTGGGCCCCACGGCCTGGCGGGGATGCCGCCGCAGGCGCCTTTTGGACAGGGGCTGCACGCCCGCCCGCTGCTGGATTGCACGCGCGCCCAACTGGCCGCCTATGCCGCCGCCCAGGGACTGGAATGGATCGAGGACCCCAGCAACCGGGACACGGGGCTGCGGCGCAACTTCATCCGCCACCAGGTGATGCCCGTGCTGGCCGCGCAGTGGCCCGCGGTGGCGGAGACCTTGTCGCGCGGCGCCGCTCACTGCGCCGAGGCGGCGCACCTCCTCGATGATCTGGCCGCGGGCGACCTGCGCCGTGTGGAGGGAAGACAGCCGGGGCAACTGGAGTTGGCCGCGCTCCTTGACCTGGACGAGGCGCGCCAGCGCAATGTGATCCGCTACTGGATACGCTCACAGCACCTTCCCCTGCCACGGCAGGCTCATATGGAACGTATCCAACGGGATGTCCTGCATGCCGCACCCGGCCGTTCTCCACGGGTCTGTTGGGCGGGCGCGGAGATCCGCCGCTACCGGAATGCCTTGTATGCCATGCGGCCGTTGCCGTCCTTCGACAATACGGTGGTTCTGCCCTGGAACATGGAGAGGCCCCTCCACCTGCCCGGGGATCTGGGCAGGCTGGCGGCGGTGATGGAAGAGGGCGGGGGACTGGCGCCGGATATCAGGCAACGGGACGATATCACCGTGCGCTTCAGACTGGGAGGAGAGGCATGCCGCCCGGCGGGGCGGGGCCATGTCCTGTCCTTGAAGAAGCTGTTCCAGGAACGGGGCATTCCCCCCTGGCGGCGCGAACGCATCCCCCTGCTCTATGCGGGAGGGCAGCTGGCGGCGGTTGTTGGCTTATGTGTCTGCGAGCCTTTTACTGCCGGGAGGGCCGAGCCTGGCCTGGCCCTGAGGATTCAGCCCAATCCGCGCGAGTAAAGGCGCGCGCCACCCACGGCGCCGCCGTTCAGGCCTTGCCCTGCAATTGCAGAAGGATGGCCTCGTTTTCCAGGGTCGAGGTGTCCTGGGTGATTTCCTCGCCGCGGGCGATGGCGCGCAGCAGGCGGCGCATGATCTTGCCGGAGCGGGTCTTGGGCAGATTGTCCGCGTAGCGTATGTCGTCGGGCTTGGCGATGGGCCCGATCTGTTCCGCCACCCACTGGCGCAGCTCCCGGGTCAGTGCCTCGTCGACGCCGTTGGGCGGGCGCTCCCCCTTGAGCACCACGTAGGCGAATATGGCCTCGCCCTTGATGTCGTCGGGACGGCCCACCACGGCGGCCTCGGCCACCTTCTCGTGGGCCACCAGGGCCGATTCCACTTCCATGGTGCCCAGGCGGTGCCCGGAGACGTTGAGAACGTCGTCGATGCGGCCCATGATCCAGAAATAGCCATCCTTGTCGCGGCGCGCGCTGTCGCCGGCGAGGTAATAGCGTTTGTCGAACTTGGCCCAGTAGGTATCCACGTAGCGCTGGTCGTCGCCCCAGATGGTGCGCAGCATGGAGGGCCAGGGTTTTCTGATGACCAGGTAGCCTCCCTTGTCGGGCGTGGTGATGCTGTTGCCGGCCTCGTCCACCACATCGGCGGCGATGCCGGGCAGGGGCTGGGTGCAGGAGCCGGGCTTGGTGGGGGTGACGCCGGGAATGGGGGCGATCATATTGGCGCCCGTTTCCGTCTGCCACCAGGTGTCCACGATGGGGCAGCGCTCCTTGCCAATGACGCGGTGATACCACATCCAGGCCTCCGGGTTGATGGGTTCGCCCACCGTGCCCAGCAGGCGCAGGCTGGACAGATCGTATTGCGCCGGCAGTTCATCGCCGAATTTCATCAGGGCGCGGATGGCGGTGGGGGCCGTGTAGAAAATGCTTACCTTATGCCGTTCGCACAATTGCCAGAAGCGTCCCGCATCGGGCACGGTGGGGGCGCCCTCGTACATCATGATGGTGGCGCCCACGGCGAGGGGGCCGTAGGCCACGTAGGTGTGCCCCGTGATCCAGCCCACGTCCGCGGTGCACCAGTAAATGTCCTCAGGGCGGATATCGAACACCCAGCGCATGGTGGTGATGGCGCCCAGCAGATAGCCGGCGCTGGCGTGCTGGATGCCCTTGGGTTTCCCCGTCGATCCCGAGGTATAGAGGATGAACAGGGGGTGTTCGGCGCCCACCCATTCGGGAGGACAGTCGTCGCTACAGTCGCGGGTGGCGTCGTCCCACCACAGGTCGCGCCCTTCCACCATGGGCACATCGTGTCCGGTGCGCCTGAGGACGATGACCTTGTCCAGCGTGTTGCCGCCGAGGAGGGACAGGGCCTTGTCGGCGGCGGCCTTGAGTTCCACGATCTTGCCCCCGCGGTGGGCGCCGTCGGCGGTGATGAGCAGCTTGGCCCCGGCGTCCTCGATGCGGTCCTTCAGGGACTCGGCGGAGAAACCGCCGAAGACCACGGAATGAATGGCCCCGATGCGCGCGCAGGCCTGCATGGCAATGACGGCCTCGGGCACCATGGGCATGTAGATGATGACGCGGTCGCCGCTCTCCACGCCGGCGTTCTTCAGGGCGTTGGCGAAGCGGCAGGTCTGCTGGTGCAGTTCACCATAGGTGATATGGCGGGTATCTCCCTGTTCCCCCTCGAAGACGATGGCGGTCTTGTCGCGGCGGTCGGCCAGGTGCCGGTCCAGGCAGTTGAAGGAGACATTCATTTTTCCGTCGGCGAACCATTTGAAGAAGGGGGCGGCGCGGTCGTCCAGCGCGGTGGTGAAGGGCTCGCGCCAGGTGATCTCCCGGCGCGCCAGGCCGGCCCAGAACGCGGTGTGATCCTCTTCCGCTTCCCGGTGCATCTGTTGCAGTTGTCCGGCGTCATTGATGGCGGCCTGCGCGCGGAAGTGCTCAGGCGGCTGAAACAGACGCTCTTCCTGTAGTATGGAATCGATATCGCTGGTACTCATGAACGCATCCCCCATTTTTGATCATTATTCTACATCCGCTCCGGTCAGCGGGCGCCTCCCTCCGGCTTGAGATGGCCAGGACAGGCAGGAAAACGGAGTATCCGGCAACCGGCCGGGGTTCTCGGAATCCTGAATCCGAGGCTTCAGGATAATGTTACCCTTTTGCAGATTGTTACACGAGGCCTCACCCCTGTCTATCGGCCTGGTTTCGGGGAGGAATGCCGCAATAATTGCTATACTGGCGCGAGAATCCCCGAGTGTTGCAGAAAATTTTGGATAAAATGACATGACCCGCGCCGCGGCGCCCTGTGGGGGCAGGCGGAATGAGCCTGAGTGAGGCCCGGGCCGCGCAGGAGAAAATTCCGAGATGAATCCGAAGAACATGGCCAGGGGACTGCTGTCTCTGCTCCTGCTGCTCGCGCCCTTTCTCGATACACTGGCCGACGATGCCGCGCCTCCGGCCAGCGGCAGCGCGGCGGCCGTAACGCCCAATGTCATCAAGGCGCGGCTCGATGAGATCGAGGCATCGACGGAACTGGATGACGATACCAAGGCCGTTCTGGCCGAGTTCTACCGCAAGGCGCTCAGCAATCTGCAGAGGGAACACGCCAATACCCAGGCATTCGAGGCATTCCAGAAGGCGCGCGAAACCGCGCCAGCCAAGGAGAAGGCCGAACGCAGTGAACTGGAACGGCTCAAGCGTGAAAAAACCCAGGTCATTCTCGCAGTCTCCGAGCGCAACACCCTGGACGAGATCGAGCAGGTGCTGCTCAATGAAAAGGCCAACCAGGCGGCCGTCGACGCCAAGCTGGCCGAGATCGAGAAACAACTGGAGGCCGAGAACGAACGCCCCGGCGTCATCCGCCAACGGCTCATGGATGCCAGAAGCCGCCTGGAGGATGTGGAAAAAGAACTCAAAATCGTGGACTCGTCCACTGACGCCCCTCTCGTCAAGGAGGCGAAGCAGTGGAGTCTGGTAGCGGAACAAAAGGCGCTGAATTCCGAGATCAGAATGCTCGACCAGGAACTGCTGAGCCAGCCCATGCGCATCGGGCTCCTGAAGGCGCGGCAGGAAAGAATGGCGCGCAGTCTGGACCGCATGAAGGAACGTGTTCAACTGCTGGAGGAATTGATTGGCAGAAAACGCCGCAGCGAGGCTGAACAGGCCCAGGCCGAGGCCGAAGAGGCCATGGCGGAGATGGCGGGGAAGCATCCCCTGATTCAGGAACTGGCTGGCAGGAATGCGGCCTTGACCGAGCGCCTGTCCCGGATGTCCGCCGACCTGGAGACAGTTGCCGGCCGGGGCCAGCAGGCGGAGGAAACGGCCAAACGCATTGAAGATGAACTCAACAGCACCCGGCAGAAGCTGGAGGTGGCCGGCCTTAACCAGGTGCTGGGGCGTGTCCTGCTGGAACAACGCCGCCTGCTCCCGGATATCCGTAGCATCCGCCGCGAGGCGAAGGAACGCGAACACCTGATCGCCACCGCGGCATTGAATCAGATTCAGGACAACGACGAACTCAAGCGCCTGCGGGACCTGGACACTTACATGGCCGGAATGATGAAGGGCCTGACGCCCGGGGATGCCAGGCAGGTCGAGCCCCATCTCCGGGAATTGCTGGTGAAGCGCCAGGAACTGCTCGCCAAGGCGATTTCCCTCGACGAGGCCTATTTGCGCGCCTTGGGTGAACTGGACTTTGCCCAGAACCGCCTGATCGACGCCATCGAGTCCTATGATGAATTTCTTGCCGAGCGCCTGCTGTGGATTCGCAGCGCCCCGCCGCCCAGCCTGCAAATCCTGCTGGCCATGCCCTCCCAGGTGGCTGATCTGCTGGAACCCCACAAGTGGCATCTCACGGGCCAGGTGCTGGCCTCGCGTCTGGCCCAATCTCCATCGTTGTGGCTGAGCCTGCTCGTGCTCGCGCTGCTGCTGGCGAAAAGGCGCAAGATCCGCAAGGCCCTGGAAGAAACCGGCAGGAAAATCGTCAAGGCCAGGTATGACCGGTTTACCTATACGCTTCAGGCCCTGGGCCTTACCTTGCTGCTGGCGTTGCCGTGGCCTTTGGTGATGGGGGTAGCGGGGTGGCAGATGTCCCTGTCATTGGAATCAACGGATTTTATCAAGTCCCTGGCGCAGGCCCTGATGGTGGTGGCGCCCGCCTTGTTTTATCTGAAGGCTTTCGATGTCATGTGCCTGCCGGGTGGTCTGGCCACGGCCCATTTCCGCTGGCCTGAAACCACCACAAGGGCATTGCGCCGGCAATTGCGCATCCTGATGTCGGTCTTCGTGCCGGCCGCGCTCGTCGCCATCGTCACCATCACGGATACCTCGGACGAATTCGGCGGCGGGCTGGGGAGGACCGCCTTCCTGTTCATCGTTCTGTCCCTTGCGTACTTTTTCTACCGCCTGTTCAGCCCGAAAGGGAGCATTCTGCGGGACATGTTTCAGCGCAATCCAGACAGTTCGCTGGCGCGCCTGCGTCACCTGTGGCTGGTGCTTACCCTGTTGTTGTCCGCGTTCCTGGTCGTGTTGGCCGTTTCCGGATTTCTCTACACGGCCGCGGTCCTGACCAGCAGTCTCATCGACACCCTGTGGCTGATTCTGGGCCTGATCGTGTTGTATCAGCTTGCCGTGCGCTGGCTGCTGATGGCGCGGCGCAAGCTGACCCTGGCCGCCGCCCTGGAGCGCCGCCGGGCGGCTCATGAAACGGATGCCCATGAAGGCGTGAAGGGGGAGGCGGGGCAGTATCAGGTGAAAGAGCCCGAGGTCGATCTCATCGCGCTCAACAAGGAAAGCCTCAAGCTCCTGAACACCACCTTGTCCTTTGTCTCGCTCATCGGTTTGTGGTTCATCTGGTCGGACGTGCTGCCCGCCTTCGGCATGCTGGACAATATTTCCCTGTGGCATTACAAGGGAATGGTGGGAGGAGAAGAGCAGATCATTCCCGTCTCGCTGGCGGATTTGTTTCTCGCGGTCCTGGTTGTCATCGTGACCGTGGTGGCGACCAGGCATTTCCCCGCCTTGCTGGAGATTATTCTGCTGCGGCGTTTCTCGACCACCTCGGGCGGGCGCTATGCGGCCACCACCCTGTCCCGTTATTTCATTGCCGCCGTGGGCATCCTGTTTGCCCTCAGCATCGTGGGCGCAAGCTGGTCGCAGGTGCAATGGCTGGCGGCTGCCCTGAGCGTGGGCATCGGCTTTGGCCTGCAGGAAATCGTCGCCAATTTCATCAGTGGCATCATTATCCTCTTCGAGCGGCCCATCCGGGTGGGGGATGTGGTCACCATCGGCGAGGCGGACGGGGTCGTCACGCGCATTCAAATACGGGCCACCACCATACGCACCTGGGACGGGCAGGAACTGCTGGTGCCCAACAAGGAGTTCATAACAGGGCGCTTGCTCAACTGGTCTCTTTCAGATCAGACCACACGCATCAAGATCCCGGTAGGCATCGCCTATGGCAGCGATGTGCAGAAGGCCATGGCCTTGCTGTATGAGGCGGCGGATGAAAACGAATCCGTGCTCAGGGAGCCCGAGCCGTCGGTTATTTTCGAGTCCTTCGGCGACAACACTCTCAATCTTGTGCTGCGCTGTTTCGTGGGCGCCCAGGACGATCGCATGCCGACGCTCACGGCCTTGCACGAGGCCATCGACCGCAAGTTCAACGAGGCGGGCATCGTGATCGCCTTTCCGCAACGGGATGTGCACCTGGATACGTCCAGGCCGCTGGAGGTGCGCATTAGCCGGGAGAAAGATCAAATATCTAAGAGGAAAGAGTAAAGAGTAAAGAGTAAAGAGGAAAGCTGGGGGTGTGGTGGATGAGTATGGCGGGATTCCGTGGTGGGTGTTGGGCTTGGTGAAGCCCAACACGAGTTGTCAGGGTGGTGAATTTCGTCCCTCTGTCCGGCCCGCGTTCAGAGGGTTCAGCCCCAGCTTTGCTTTTCGCGGATTTCGTCCAGGGTCTTGCAGTCGATGCACAGGGTCGCCGTGGGGCGGGCCTCCAGGCGCCTGATGCCGATTTCCACGCCGCACACCTCACAGTAGCCGTAGTCACCCGTATCCAGCAACAGCAGTGACTCGTCGATCTTTTTGATGAGCTTGCGTTCGCGGTCGCGGGTGCGCAGCTCCAGGGCGAATTCGGATTCCTGACTGGCGCGGTCGTTGGGGTCGGGGAAATTGGCGGCCTCGTCCTGCATGTGGTGCACGGTGCGCTCCATTTCCTCCAGCAGGTCACGCTTCCAGCTTTCGAGAATGCTTCTGAAGTGGGCGATCTGCTCGGCGTTCATGTACTCTTCGCCGCGTTTCTCTTCGTAGGGCGTGAACGTCCCCACTTCCATGGCCGATTTCTTCCGGGCCGGTTGCTTTTTTGCGGGCGCCTTTTTCTTTGCGGCCGCTTTTTTGGGCGCCGCCTTCTTGGTGGTGGTTTTCTTCTTGACCGCGGCCTTCTTCGCGGTCGTTTTCTTTACGCTGCTTTTCTTGGTGGTCTTTTTCGCCGTACTCTTGGTTTTGACCGTTTTCTTTTTGGCAACGGCCTTTTTCTTGACCGTTTTCTTTTGAGCAGTTTTCTTTTTTGCAACCGCCATTTGGGATCTCCAGCGTCAGCACAACGAATAAAAACAAGCGGCTATTTATACCAGAATGCCCCTTGAGAAACAACAATGTAAGTACGGGACGCATGTTTGTTGGCCACTTGCGGGCCTGGCATGTTAACGTATCCGCCCGGCGCGTCCCGCGGACTTCCGGGTTTGATATTATAACCTCTTGTATTTATTGATTAATAGGAGACTCTGGCTTGACGGAACTGACGGCTTTTATTTTTGACGTGGATGGCACCCTGGCGGATACGGAAAGGGATGGGCACAGGGTGGCGTTCAATCGCGCCTTCGAGCGCGCTGGGCTGGACTGGCACTGGTCCGTGGAACTCTATGGCGAGCTGCTGCAAATTACGGGTGGCAAGGAACGCATGCTCTATTACATCGACCACTATGCCCAGGCGGATGGGGCGCATGAAAAGCTGCGCGCGCTGGTGCCGGAGTTGCACGCGGACAAAACCCGCATTTACGAGCAGATGATGGAAGAGGGAGGCATCAGCCTGCGCCCAGGGGTGGAGCGCCTGCTGCGCGAGGCGCGGGAAGCAGGCATTCGCCTGGCCATTGCCACCACCACGACGCGCGCCAATGTCATCGCATTGCTCGCCAACACGCTTCCGCCAGAAGCCGAATCATGGTTCGAGGTCATCGCCACCGCGGATGAGGTGGAGGAGAAGAAGCCCTCTCCCAGGGTCTATGAGTATGTTCTCGAACACATGGGGCTGCCCGCGGAGCGATGCCTGGCTTTCGAGGATTCGATGAACGGCATACGGGCCACCCTGGCCGCTTCACTCACGACCATTATCACTGTCAATGATTATACCCGTGATGAGGACTACGGTGAGGCCGCCCTGGTGCTCGACCACCTGGGTGAGCCGGACTGGCCTTTCCAGGTGCTGGGCGGCACGCGGAAGGATCTTGTGCCCCCCGGACAGAGCTGCATGGACGTGGCGTTGGCGAGGAAACTGCTCCCGTGAGCGCCTCCCGGCACAATGGGCTGGCGGCCCGCATGGAGGACATCCAGTCCTTTCATGTCATGGGCATACTCTCCCGGGCGCGGACCCTTGAATCACAGGGCCGCTCCATCATCCACATGGAGATCGGAGAGCCGGAATTCCCCACCCCGGAGCCTGTCGTGACTGCCGCCATTGAGGCATTGCGCGCCGGAGAAACCCACTATACGCCGGCCCTGGGCCTGCCGGACCTGCGCGAGGCCATTGCGGCATATTACCGCCAGCGGGACGGTATCGAGGTGGATCCTCAACGCATCATCATCACCCCCGGCTCCTCCGGCGCCTTGTTGCTGGCGCTGGGCGTGCTGATCGATCCGGGAGACCGGGTGCTCATGAGCGACCCCGGCTATCCCTGCAACCGTCACTTCGTCCGTTTCCTGGAAGGGGTGGCGGACGGTATCGCGGTGGACGAGGAAACGGATTATCAGTTGAGCGCCGAGCTTATCGAGCGGCACTGGCAGGCGCGGACGCGGGCGGTGATGCTGGCGTCCCCGGCCAACCCCACCGGCGCGGTCATCCCGGAACATAAGCTGAGGGAAATCGTAAACACCGTGGAGCGGCTGGGCGGCGCACTCATCATGGACGAGATCTATCATGATCTGGTGTATGGGCAGCGCCCGCGCAGTGTCCTGGCCTTGAGCGATGCTGTCTTCGTGGTCAACAGCTTCTCCAAATTCTTCAACATGACGGGCTGGCGCATCGGCTGGCTGGTGGCGCCTGAGGACTTCGTTTCACCCGTGGACCGGCTGGCGCAGAACATCTTCCTGGCCGCCTCGACGCCGGCGCAGCACGCCGCCCTCAAGGCCTTCGGCAAAGGCACACTGGACATCCTCGAACAACACCGCCAGGCACTTCAACAGCGGCGCGATTACCTGCTGCCCGCACTGCGGGACATCGGTTTCACGGTCGGGGCGCATCCCGCGGGCGCCTTCTATATCTATGCCGGTTGTCACCGCTTCACTCAGGACAGTCAGGCCTTTTGCCGGGATCTGCTCGAACAGGCCGGCGTCGCCATCACCCCGGGTTGCGATTTCGGTCAATACCGGGCCGCGGGCCATGTCCGGTTTTCCTATACCACCAGCATGGAGAATCTCGAGGAGGGTGTCAGGCGCTTGCGGGAGTATCTGGCCTGAAGCGCTGAACACGATATATATTGTTGCCGGGTTAATAAAATATCATCAATAGCACAACGCCCAGCAACAGCCTGTAGATCACGAACGGCAACATGCCGATCCTGTCCAGCAGCTTGAGAAAGAAATGGATGCACAGGTAGGCGGTGACGCCGGCGGTGGCGGCGCCCAAGGCGAAGTCGCCCCAGGCCAGGGCCGTTTCCCCCTCGATGAGGTCTTTCATGGAGAGCAGGCCCGCCAGGGTGATGACGGGGATGGAGAGCAGGAAGGAGAAGCGGGCGGCGGCGGGGCGGGTCAGGCCCAGCATGAGCCCGGCGGTGATGGTGATGCCGGAGCGGGAGGTGCCGGGGATGAGGGCGATGGCCTGGGCGAGGCCGATGAACAGGATATCGCCCAGGGTCAGGCTGTGCTCATCGCGCTGGCGCCTGCCGCGGGCGTCCGCCCACCACAGGAGCAGGCCGAAGCCGATGGTGGCATAGGCGATCACCAGGGGCGAGCGCAGGGAAGTTTCGATGACATCCTTGAACAGCAGTCCGAACAGGCCCACGGGGATGGTGCCCAGCAGCACGCCCCAGGCCAGGCGGCTTTCGGCGGTCTGTTGCCGGGTGGCGATGGAGCGCGCCCAGTCGCGCCCCATGAGCGCCAGCTCCTGGCGGAAGTAGAAGACCACCGCCGTCAGGGTGCCCACGTGCACGGCCACGTCGAAGGCCAGTCCCTGGTCCGCCCAGCCCGCCAGTTGGGGAAACAGGATGAGGTGGGCGGAACTGGAAATGGGCAGAAATTCGGTGAGACCCTGGATCAGCGCCAGGATGAGTTCTTGCCAGGTTTCCATGATTAAACCTGTATCGGCGCTTTGCCGGATTGAATAAATTTTTCCTTGACGGCCATGGCCGTCGCGCCGGCCACGGCGACGGGAATGGCGATGAAGTTGAGCACGGGAATGACCGTGAGGGCCAGGGCGGCACCGCCGAAGCCCAGGGACAGCAGCCGCCTCTCCCGCAGCGTGACGTGGTAGCCCGGAAACAGTTGACCATGATTGGACAGGGGATAGTCGATGTATTCCAGGGTCAGCATCCAGGCGGCGAAGAGCCCCCACAGGATAGGCGCAAGGATATTGATGCCCGGGATGACATAGAGCAACAGCAGGGGCAGGGCGCGCAACAGAAAGTATACGATCTTGCGGCCTTCGCTGAGCAATGCCGGTGCGAATGATTTGATCAGCGTCTTCCATCCTCCGCCTTCGCTGGCGGGGGCGTGTCCCAGGTGCCGCTCCACGGCCTCGGCCAGCAAGCCGTTGAAGGGGGCGGCGATGATATTGGCGCTCATCATGCTGATGAAGAATCCGATAATGATGAAGGTCAGCGCGAACAAGGGCCACAGCAGCCACTCCAGCCATTGCAGCCACTCGGGAACCGAGGCCATGAGATAGTCGATGATATCACCCAGTTGCATCAGCCCCAGCCAGATGAACAGGGTGAAGAAAATGAAATTGATGAGCAGGGGAATGAGCACGAAGGCGCGGATGCCCGGCTTGAGGATCAGGCCGAAACCCTGCAACAGATAGAAGGCCCCGCGGGCAGGCTGAGCGATCACGTTTTGCCCTTCAATGCCCGGGCGTGATGCTCGAAATGGTCGCCGATGAAGGTGGCGATGAAATAATAGCTGTGATCATAGCCGGGCTGCATGCGCAGGGTGAGGGGGTGGCCCGCTTCCTTGCAGGCGGCCTCCAGCCGTTCGGGCATGAGCTGTTCCCGCAGAAAGGCGTCCGCCTCGCCCTGGTCCACCAGCAGCGGCAGCCGCTCGCGGGCCGCGGGGATCAGGGCGCAGCTGTCGTATTCCCGCCAGCGCGCCCGGTCGTCGCCAAGATAGGCGGTGAAGGCCTTTTCCCCCCACGGGCATTGGCTGGGTGCGCAGATGGGGGCGAAGGCGGAAACGGAGCGGTAGCGGCCGGGGTTCTTCAAGGCCAGGGTGAGGGCGCCATGCCCGCCCATGGAATGGCCGGCGATGGCGCGGCAATCGGGTTCGATGGGGAAGTGCCGTTCCACGAACCCGGGCAGTTCCCGGGTCACGTAGTCGTACATGCGGTAATGGGTGGACCAGGGCGCCTGGGTGGCATTGACATAGAAGCCCGCGCCTAGGCCCAGGTCCCAGGCATTGCCGGGGGCATCGGGCACCCCCTCGCCACGGGGGCTGGTATCGGGACACACGATGGCGATGCCATGCCCGGCGGCATGGCGCTGGGCGCCGGCCTTGACCAGGAAGTTTTCGTCATTGCAGGTGAGTCCCGACAGCCAGTACAGCACCGGCACCTTCCTGCCCTTTTCCATGGGCGGCAGGTAGATGGAGAAGCGCATGTCGCAGTGGCATGCTGACGAAGAGTGAGAGACCGCCAGTTGCAGGCCACCGAAGACCTTGGTCTTGTCCTGAATGGTGTATGAATCGTTGCTTGTCATATTTGTTACCCCGGTCATTGCAAAAAATCGATGCAAGGGAAGCCGCCTTTTAGTATCTTGTACCTTGTATCTTGTACCTTGTATCTTGTACCTTGTATTTGTATCTTGCGCCTTCCAGTGGCCTGCCGCTGGAAAAAATCTGGTGTGACGCCAACGCTTGGGGCCGTCACACGCAGCAGGCGTATGAAACAAGGTGTTATCCTCAGTTGGCGCTCGCAATTTTATGCAACTGTCGGGTTACCTCGAAGCGCACGAAGGGCGCGAAGAAAAAGCTTTTCGGGGCTTCGTGTCCTTCATGGTGAAGGTTTCCTGTCAGAAGACGATGACGGAGCGGATGCTCTTGCCCTCGTGCATGAGATCGAAGGCCTTGTTGATGTCTTCCAGGCCCATGGAGTGGGTGACCATCTCATCCACCTCGATCTCGCCTCTCATGTAGCGGTCCACGTAATCCGGCAACTGCGAGCGCCCCTTGACGCCGCCAAAGGCGGAGCCCCGCCATACCCGGCCGGTGACCAGTTGGAAGGGGCGGGTGCGGATTTCCTCGCCGGCGCCCGCCACGCCGATGATGACGGACTCGCCCCAGCCCTTGTGGCAGCACTCCAGGGCCGAGCGCATGATGTCCACGTTGCCGATGCACTCGAAGGAATAGTCCACGCCGCCATCGGTGAGGTCGACCACGACCTCCTGGATGGGCCGGTCGTATTCCCGCGGATCGATGAGATCGGTGGCGCCCAGCCGGCGCGCCATGTCGAACTTGTCCGGGTTGATGTCGATGGCGAGGATGCGCTCCGCGCCGGCGATGACCGCGCCCTGGATGACGCTCAGGCCGATGCCCCCCAGGCCGAAGACCGCCACGGTGCTGCCCGGCTCCACCTTGGCCGTGTTGAGCACGGCGCCGATGCCCGTCGTCACCCCGCAGCCCATGAGGCAGGCCTTGTCCAGGGGGGCTTCCTTGTTGATTCTGGCCACGGCGATTTCCGGCAGCACGGTGTACTCCGAGAAGGTGGAGGTGCCCATGTAATGGAAGATGTCCCGCCCGTTGTGGGAAAAGCGCGTGGTGCCATCGGGCATCAGGCCGCGGCCCTGGGTGGCGCGGATGGCCTGGCAGAGATTGGTCTTGCCCGAGCGGCAGAACTTGCACTCGCCGCACTCCGGGGTATAGAGGGGGATGACGTGATCACCGGCCTTGACGCTGGTGACGCCGGGGCCGGTTTCCTCCACCACGGCGCCGCCCTCGTGGCCAAGAATACTGGGGAAGATGCCTTCAGGATCGGCGCCGGAGAGGGTATAGGCATCCGTATGGCACACGCCGGTGGCCACCACGCGCAGCAGCACCTCGCCTTCCCTGGGACCCGCCACATCGATTTCCTCGATGGCCAGCGGTTGTCCGGCCTCCCATGCCACTGCCGCCCGTGATTTCATTGTGTGATCTCCTTGATGCCTTGTTGTCGTGCGGTGATGATAAACCAGTCATTAGGTTAGGTGAAGCGTTAAACGTGAAACGGTAAGCGTAGAATGTGAAGCGGTTTAAGTCCCGCTTCTCACGTCTCACGTTTAACGTCAAACACTGCGCGCCAGCAGCGCCACGCCATAGGCGGCCTGCTGATGGGCGGCGTTTTTGACGGGCACCTCCAGGCGTTGTTCCCGCATCTCGGCCCAGTACTGGTTGCAGGAACCGCCGCCCAGGGTATAGACGACAGTGGGGTAGGGGGCGCCCATCTCCGTCAGGAGCTGGTAGCTGCGCGCCTCCACGTCGGCGATGCCCTCCAGGATGCCCTGCAGGAACTGTACATCGTCGTCGGGGCGGGGGCTCAGTTGCGGTTGCTTGTCGGGATCGTTGAAGGGGAAGCGTTCTCCCGGCGAGGGCAGGGGATAGTAATTCAAACCTGTCGGCTGGTGGGGATTCAGTTGCGGCGTCAGGGATTTCAATTGCTGTTTGGAAAAGTATTTCAAAACCACGGCGCCACCGCAATTGGAGGCGCCGCCCACCAGCCATTTGTCGCCCAGGCGGTGGCTGTAGACGCCATGTTCCCAGGAATTGATATAGCGGTCGGAGAGCAGCTTGATGACCAGGGTGGAGCCCAGGGAGGTGACGGCCTCACCGCTTTCCTTCGCGCCGCTGGCCAGGAATGCCGCGACGCCGTCCGTGGTGCCCGCCACGACGGCCGTGTCGGGGAGCAGTCCCAATTGCTGGCCCACGATCCGGTCGACGGTGCCGATGACGGTGCCGGGCGCCACCACGCGGGGGAGGAGGCCCTCATCGAGATCGAGGGCGGAGAACCAGTCCGGCCAGCAGCGCTGGTTGATGTCGTAGCCCATCTTGAGGCAGTTGTTCTCGTCGCTGATGCCATACTGTCCACACAGCTTGCCGGCGACCCAGTCCGCCTGGTGCAGTATATGGCGGGCCTGTGCGATTTCCGGTTGTTTCTGCAAATACAGCAGCTTGGCGAGGGCGGAGGAGGGGCTGTGGACGGGAAATTCCCGCGGGGCCACGGCCGACAGCTTCACGGCTTCCTCCCGCGCCCGCGCATCGTTGTACATGAGGGCCTGCCCCAGGGGCTCGCCCCGTGCGTCGCACAGCAGCAGGGTGGCGGAGGTGCCTCCGACGGCCAGGGCGCGGATATTTCCGGGGGGGACGGTGGAGGTCAGCTTGTGCAGAAGGACGCTGAGGGTCTCCCACCACATCCAGGGGTCCTGTTCCGTGCGGGAAGGGTCGTCCAGGTAGGCGGGCCAGGGGGCGGAGAACTCCGCGATCTGGCGCGCCAGCCCGTCAATGGCAATGACGCGGCACCCGCTCGATCCCAGATCAATCCCCAGAAATATATCCATGCGCCCTCGTATACCATGGTCCCTATGGCAAGGTCACCGCAGGTTCCTGCGTCCAGGACTCGTTCCGGTAGTCTGCGACGACAGTGGTATAGATGCCCCCGCGCACGTTGAACTCCGCGGTGACCCTCATGAAATGGGGCTGGCAGGCACGAACCAGATCGTCCAGGATCTGATTGGTTACTGCTTCATGGAAGGCCCCCTCATCCCGGTAGCTCCAAATATACAGTTTGAGGGATTTCAGTTCAATGCAGTGCCCGGCCGGCACATATTCTATATGGATGGTGGCGAAGTCCGGCTGGCCCGTCTTGGGGCAGAGACAAGTGAATTCAGGCACCCGG
The DNA here is from genome assembly GCA_015492435.1 of Gammaproteobacteria bacterium. Classification (GTDB taxonomy): domain Bacteria; phylum Pseudomonadota; class Gammaproteobacteria; order SZUA-140; family SZUA-140; genus SZUA-140. Next base: position 22,595 of record WGFB01000106.1, read on the forward strand.
ATGCGTATGGTGTAGTCGCGTTCCGGCTTGGGATTGTCGAATACCTCGATGGTTTTTGATGGGTTCGATGTCATTGTTGTCCTTGTTTATCAAGTTCGGGCCAAAATGCCAATAGCTTGGCCTCTACAACTGTTGTGTGGTCTTATCAGCAACTTTTAAGTGACTGTATATTCAGTTTTAGGGCCGGCAGGGAATGCGGTCTTCCGTGCCGTGCGCGATTCTTGAATTACAGTGAAAATAAAGGGACCTCTGATCAATTCATGAACCGGCGTCTAGGAGGCTGTCGGACTTAGGTGATCGTAGCGAGGCGAGTGGGAAATGGAGGACAGTTTTTCGATCATTTGAGGCGAATAGTGGTCACTATTTAACGAAAATGATCGGAAAAATGGACCCATTTCCCGCCGCCGCAGTAGATTCATCCTAA
>WGFB01000107.1 GCA_015492435.1 Gammaproteobacteria bacterium
CAGGTGATGAGCGGCCCGGCATCCCCCGGCCAGCAGGTCTGGATGGGCAGCCGCGAGAGATCCACGGCATCGCCTTCCAGGACATGGGCCTGGCAGGGCGCCTTGCCCACCACCCGCGGCGACATGTTCATCACCTGCTTGAGAATGGGCAGCTTGCCCCATGCGTCCTTGAAGCCCTTGGGCGGCTCCGGCTCCTTGAGATAGGCCAGCAGCCGGCCCACCTCGCGCAGGGCCGCCACCGAATCCTCCCCCATGCCCAGCGCCACCCGCCGCGGCGTGCCGAAGAGATTGGCCAGCACTGGAATGTCGTGTCCCTTGGGGTTCTCGAACAGCAATGCCGGCCCGCCGCGGCGCAGGGTGCGATCGCAGATCTCGGTCATTTCCAGATGGGGGTCCACCTCCAGGGCGATGCGCTTCAACTCGCCCTGTTGTTCCAGTTGCCGGATGAAATCACGCAGGTCTTTGTATTTCATGGGGTCAGGTTAAAGATGAATAGGGTGAGGCGCAAGCGCCTTTGGCGCGTGCCTGGCGTGGGAGTCGGGACAATGTTTTGACCCGGCAGTCACTCTCGCGCAAGTCGGTTGGCGGGAGGGCGGTGCATGCAAACCGACAAGGTGTCATGGATGTTGTTTGGGCGTGATGTGGCTTGCGTAATGAAAGCCGGTCTTGGTCATGCCTTCACGTTCGTAGAAGCGCTGGGCATCGATGCGCTGGATGCCGGTATCCAAGTGCAGCTGAGAGCAGTGCCGCGCGTTCGCGTAGCCGTGCAGCCATGAAAGCAGGCGAGACCCATGGCCCCGGGAGCGCGCGGTGGCGAGGGTGACCAGGTCGTCTACGTACAGGAAGCGGCCCCAGGCCAGGTTAGTGCAGATGCGGAAGCCCGCAACGGCCACGATACCGTCTTGTCGGGCGATGAAGGCGAGCTGGTAGCCCGTCGTTTCCTGTTCTCGAATTCGTGTCAGAAACCCTTCCTCATCGAGATGGGGGCGTAATTCCCGCATGACGGGATAACAGGCAGTGATTTCCGCATCGGTTCTGGCGATTTGAATGTCCATGATGGGTATGCGTGCGGGGCATGGTTGCGCCGCGTCGGGCCTTATGTCTTGTGGAGGGATCAATATACCCCTGTCCCGGTAAAAATACAGTTTGGGCCATGATCAGTTTCCAGGTGATGCGAGATTGGGAGCGACATCGAAGCATGCCACTACCGGGGCGTGGTCGGAGGGCCGCTCCCAGCCGCGCGGGGTCTTGTCGATGGTGCTGGCGCGGCAGTGTTTGCACAATTCCGGGCTGGCGAGGATGTGATCGATGCGCAGGCCCAGGTTGCGGCGGAAGGCGGCCATGCGATAGTCCCACCAGCTGAAGCTTTGTTCCTCCTGTTCGAAGAGGCGGAAGGTATCGCACAGGCCTGTGGCCAGCAGGTCACGGAAGGCCTGGCGTTCCGGCTCGGAAAACAGTACTCGCCCTTCCCATTGCGCGGGATCGTGGACGTCGCGGGGTTCGGGGGCGATATTGAAGTCGCCCAGCAGCACCAGGCGCGGATAGCGGCGCAGTTGGTCCTCCAGAAAGTCCACCAGACTGGCCAGCCAGCGCAGCTTGTATTGATATTTCTCCGAGTCCACCCGCTCGCCGTTGGGAATGTAGACGTTGATGACGCGGATGCCGCCGTAGGTGGCGGCCAGCAGGCGGCGTTGGTGATCCTCCAGGCCGGGCAGGTCGCAGACCACGTCCTCGGCCGCGCTGCGGCTGAGGATGGCGACGCCGTTGTAAGTCTTCTGACCGGCAAACACCGCCTCGAAGCCCGCCGCGTGGCAGTCGGCGATGGGGAAGTCGGGGTCCTGGAGCTTGGTCTCTTGCAGGGCGAGGATGTCGGGGTCGGCCTCGTGCGCCCAGTCCAGCACTTGGGGCAGGCGCACGCGCAGGGAGTTGACATTCCAGGTGGCGATCTTGAGCATCTTGTCATCCTCGCCGTTGCTTTCTAACGGCTTGTTTTTCAGGCTGATGTGGTTGGAGAAAGCGC
>WGFB01000108.1 GCA_015492435.1 Gammaproteobacteria bacterium
AGATGTGTATAAGAGACAGCGGTCTATGATTATCTCCCCCCGCCGCCGCCCTCCCCGCCACTCCTGCCAGGCATGCGCGTCCGGGTGCCCTTCGGGCGGGCCACCAAGACAGCCATGGTGGTGGCGCTGGCGCCCGGCGACGGCTCTCCGGGCTACCGGCTGAAATCCATCCTGGAGATCCTGGACGATGGCCCCGTGTTGCCCCCGTCCATGCTGAAGCTGCTGCAATGGGCCGCCGCCTATTACCATCATCCCCTGGGAGAGGTGATCTTCGGTTGCCTGCCGCCACCCCTGCGCCAGGGCAAGGCCCCCGTTAGAATGGATGTTTCCCGCTATCATCTCTCGCAGGCCGGCGAGCGGGTCAAGACGGAAGACCTGGCGCGCGCGCCCCGGCAGGCGGCCATGATGGATTTCCTGCGCCGCCACCCCGGCGGCGCGGACGCGGCCCAGTTGCGCCTCCTCGACGCCCGCTGGCGCGCCACCCTGCGCGCCCTGGCCGCCAAGGACTGGATCCGCGAGGAGAAAAGCGGTCTGCCGCCGGCCACCGTCAAGGAACCCGATCCCACCTACCGTCCCTTCGCCCTCAATCCCGGACAGACCGAGGCGGCGCAGGCCATCAGCGGCGCCTTGGGGCGGTTCGGCGCCTTTCTCCTCGACGGTATCACCGGCAGCGGTAAGACCGAGGTCTACCTGAACGTCATCGACCAGGTGATTGCGCAGGGACGACAGGCCCTGGTGCTCATCCCAGAGATCGGCCTCACGCCCCAGTTGGTGGCGCGCTTTGCGGACCATGTCCAGGCACCCGTGGCGGTGCTGCATTCGGGCCTCAGCGACAGGGAGCGCCTCCATGCCTGGCTGATGGCCCGCGACGGTGAGGCGGGCGTGGTCATCGGCACACGCTCGGCCATTTTCACCCCAATGAAAAGGCCGGGTATCTGCATCATCGACGAGGAACACGACCCCTCCTTCAAGCAACAGGAAGGCTTCCGCTACCATGCCCGCGACCTGGCGGTGATGCGCGCCCGGCAGGAGGCCATGCCCATCGTGCTCGGCTCGGCCACCCCCTCCCTGGAAAGCCTGCACAACGCCGGACAGGGGCGCTATGAGAGACTGGTGCTGCGGGAGCGCATCGGCAAGGCCCGCCCGCCCGCCATTCGCCTGCTGGACATGCGCGCCGGCAGGGATGACAACGGACTCTCTTCCGCCCTGTTGCAGGCGGTCGGCGCCCACCTGGCGCAGGGCAACCAGGTATTGCTGTTTCTCAACCGGCGCGGTTACGCGCCCACCCTGTTCTGCCCGGGGTGCGGCTGGATCGCCCTGTGTCCGCGCTGCGACGCCCACATGATCCTGCACCGCGCCCGCAACCGCCTGCACTGCCATCACTGTGACACGCAACAACCGCCCCCGGCGCAGTGCCCCCAATGCCAGGCCAGCGGGCTGCTCGCCCTGGGGCAGGGAACGGAGCGCGTCGAGGAGACCCTGCAGGGATTGTTTCCCGGCACGGACATCATCCGCATCGACCGCGACAGCACCCGCCGCAAGGGCGCCATGCAGGCCCTGCTGAAACGGGTACGCGGCGGCGGACCCCAGATCCTCCTCGGCACCCAGATGATCGCCAAAGGCCACCACCTGCCCGGCATCACCCTGGTGGGCATCCTGAACGCGGACCAGGGGCTGTTCGGCGCCGACTTTCGCGCCATCGAACGCATGGGCCAGCTCATCCTGCAGGTGGCGGGACGCGCCGGGCGCGCCGACAAGCCCGGCGAGGTGTGCATCCAGACCCACTATCCCGAACACCCCGCCTTTAGCCCCCTGCTGGCCCACGACTATGGGGCATTCGCCCACAGGCTGCTGGAGGAAAGGCAACTGGGACAACTGCCGCCCTACGGCAATCTCGCCCTGTTCAGGGCCGAGGCCCTCGACCAGGCGCTGCCGCTGCGCTTCCTGCAGGCAGTGCATGAACAGGCCATGACCTTGTCCCTGGAAGGGGTGAGGCTGCTGGGCCCCGTCAGCGCCCCCATGGAGAAACGCGCCGGCCGCTTCCGCGCCCAGTTGCTGCTGCAAAGCCTCCGGCGCCGCCACCTGCACCCGTTGCTGAAGGCCCTCATCCCCATCCTCGACGGCCTGCCCGGCGCGCGCAAGGTACGCTGGTCGCTGGACGTGGATCCCCAGGAAATGTTCTAGGGAACCTCTGATCAATTCATGATGAACCAAGGGGTTTGCACTTGCAACATAGCCCGCAACCGGGATAATAGGCCCTTTTCGCCGGCCACGACGCTCACACCGCCATGAAGCATCATCTGGAACAACTCGTCTCCCAGGC
>WGFB01000109.1 GCA_015492435.1 Gammaproteobacteria bacterium
ACGGGTGTGGCTTAAACTTTCTACTTGTCTCATGGTTGCTCCTTTGCGTGTTGCTTGGCGGCTCACGCTTTGGAGTTACTATGAGACTCCCTGTACTGTCAAACTGATAATGTCTCCCCAGCTGAGCTGGGGGATTTCCATTTTTGTTTAAAGGATTCTACTTCTTCAGGCCGTATTTCTGCTTGAATTTGTCCACACGCCCCGCCGTGTCCACCAGTTTCTGCTTGCCCGTGTAGAAGGGATGACAGGCAGAGCAGACATCCAGATGCAAGTCGCGGCCCGCCGTCGAGCGCGTCTTGAAACTGTTGCCGCAACCACAGGTCACAGTCACCTCTTCATAGGCTGGATGTATATCCGGCTTCATGTTCTCCACCTCTGTCAGCACTTCTTCAATTTCATCGCCAACCCACAGGCTGGCCGATGCTCTCATCTTCTTGCCGCTCGTATCCACGATGCGGCAAAGGACCGCGTATTCTATGCAATTTGACCGTCCGCCACAAGACCCGCCTCACTGGTCGAGATCGAGCTGCAAGGTCTGCCGCACGCCATTGCGTTCCACCTCGATGCCCACCTGCCGCGCCGTGGCCAGGCTGTTCAACACGCTCAGGCCGTTGGTGGGGGAATCAATGGCAATGCCATTGATGGAGGTGACGATATCGCCGGATCGCAGCCCCAGGCGGTCAAAAAGGGCCTTGTTCTTGCCGGGCCGGATGCGATAGCCGATAAAGCGCCCTCCCTTGCTGTAGGGACTCATCTGCACGATGTCCGTCAGGCGCTGGGGATCCTTCACCACCAGATCCCTGAACTCCCGCAGCGTGGGTTCCCGGTTCGCGGATACCGCCGTCCGGGCTGTTCTTCTGACGGCGGATGATGACGCCGCCTGGCGCCCATTGCGCTGCGCGCCGTTGATTTTCTCCTTGGGCAGGCGCAGGGTTTCGAGGCGCCCGCGACGCTCCAGAATGATATGGTCGGCATGCACCTCCTTGAGCACCGCCCCTCCCGGCAGGCGCGCGCCGACACGATAAAACCCCTGTTTACCACTGGGTTCCGACAGTATGGCGCCAGCGGCTCGCGGATCCTCGGAGGCATACACCCCTCGCAACACCAGATTGAGCCGGGTTTCCGGCAGGCGCTCGGGCCGCGCGGCCACCGGCGTGGGCTTTTGTATGCGCGGCTTGGTGCCGAACAGGTGCCACTGGGCAATATTCCAGCGCCCCGCCGGGGTGCTTTGCGTGGCGGCGGGCGCCACATTCCCGGCCAGCGCGGGAGGGGGCTCCTGTTGCGGCCCCGGCATCAGGCGCCAGGTAAGATCCGCCAGGACATAGGCCAGCCACAACAACAATATCAGGTTGGTGACCATCACGGCGCGGCCGACCACCCGGTCCTGCAACAGCAGATCCGGCAGTTTCTTCCAGTCCAGATCGAGTCGTTTTTCCATTATGACCCCATTGAAGAGACAAACCATTGGCCTGTCAAGAAAATAACGCGCTTCCCACCGCGCCGGGCTTCACCCCCACAGCAGAAACATCGCCCCTATGAGAATCGGCTGATGGAGCATATAGATCAAGAGGCTGTGCCTGCCCATCAGGGTCAGGGCGCGCATGGCGGGGGGCTCACCCGGCCAGCGCAGGAAGGACGGCGGGCGGCCGCCCGCAAAAAAGTGCCGCCCCAGAAACATGCCCAGCAAAACCACGCCGAACCAGGGCACGAGGGGCACGTAGTCCTCGGTCACCGGCTTATGGGTCATGAGCCCCACCCAGTGCAGCATGGGGTGGTCGAAAAAGGGATGTTGTAAAAACATCCCGGCCAGCACCAGTCCACTGCCCAGCACCAGATTGAGCCAGTAAAACCCGGTCAGCAACAGGCCCAGCACACTGGCCACGGCGATGAAGTGCAAGATGCCGAAATAGATCATGCTGTCCGGGAAAATCATGTAACTTCCAATACTTACCAAAGCCGCATTAAAAATCAACAGCGCCAGGCGGCGTCCGAAGGCCGCGCGGTCAATGCCATGGCGCGTGGCCAGGTGAAGACTCACGCCCACCAGTCCCAGGAACAGGGAGACGATGAGCGCGCGGAAACCCAGCCAGGCAGGATCGTTGTTGAAATCGATCTCCACCCGGCCAAAGTAGTCGAGATCGAACATGAAGTGGTAAATCACCATCAGCACGACGGCCACCCCCCGCAGACCGTCCACTGCCACATAACGGGCCGCACTCATCTGTCCATCACGATGTTATGCACATATTCCTGGAAGGTCCGCTTCATGGCCCCCGCGCTCACGGTTTTCCAACACACATCAGAAAACCAGCATTAACCTACTGTTTGGAAATAATATTTTTAGTGATCAAAAATCGAGCAATCTAAAACCGGGCCTATAATAGACGGCGTTTCGCAGTTTTTTCGACGCTTTATCCACACAGTTATCCCCAGGGTCTGTGGATAATGGATTTTCTATATGTACAAACAGGATGTTAGCGCCAGGAAGGCCAGGGCGCCTACCAACGGAAGAGTATCCACTGGGGGATCAGCAATTCTTCGTCGAGTTCATTGCGGCGCACATCGAAGCTGCCATCCCCATCACTGTCCACCAGAAAATAGGGAATCCCCTTCTTGGGAATGACCTTGATCATGTAGAGCCGGCCGTTGATACGATACTCTTCAACCAGCTCCTCGCCACGATCAACGATGGTCACCTCGGGCTCCAGGGACTGGTCCGTCTCACCAGGAGGGGGAGGCGCCTGCTCCGCGCACACTGCCAGGGAGGCCATCCACAGCCCCAGCAGCAACACCAGGCGCGCGGTCATGCGCCTGCCTCTGGGCAGGGGAATCTTGCGCAATTCTTCATGGCTCATTGGATGGTGCTCCACCCCGCAACCGGCCCCTGAGCGGCCCGGTTACGGGAAGTTTCAGACAGCTTGCCCGCCCATAGTATAATGCATCTCTTTGTGGTAAGCCCGCATTTCTCTTGGAAGCAACCGCTGGCACCCCGAATCTGAACCATGACCAAGCACTCAGAACCACGCACCGATCCCGACCTGTTGCTGGTGGACGGGTCATCCTACCTCTACCGCGCATACCACGCCCTGCCGCCTCTGACCAATTCGCGTGGCGAAGCCACCGGCGCCGTCTTCGGGGTCACCAATATGCTGCGCACCCTTCTCAAGTCTTACCAGCCGGCCCATCTGGCGGTAGTGTTCGACGCCAAGGGCAAGACCTTCCGGGATGACCTCTTCGCCCAGTACAAGGCGCACCGTCCCCCCATGCCGGACGATCTGCGCGAACAGATCGATCCCCTGCATCAGATCATCGTGGCCATGGGCATCCCATGCCTGGTCATCGATGGGGTCGAGGCGGACGATGTCATCGGCACCCTGGCCAGACAGGCCGTGGCGAAGGACATGGATACCCTCATCTCCACGGGCGACAAGGATATGGCCCAACTGGTGAACGATCGCACCACCCTCATCAATACCATGACCCACCAGTCCCTGGACAGGCAGGGGGTCATGGAGAAATTCGGTGTGCGGCCGGATCAGATCGTCGACTACCTGGCGCTCATCGGCGATACTTCAGACAACATCCCCGGCATACCCGGCGTGGGCCCCAAGACCGCCGCCAAGTGGCTCAATCAATATGGCTCCCTGGACGAGATCATGCGTCATGCCGATGAGATAAAAGGGAAAATCGGTGAGAAGCTGCGCGCCAACCTGGATCTGATCCCCCTCTCCCGGCAGTTGGCCACCATCAAATGCGACGTTCCCCTGGAGGTCGGGCCGGATACCCTGCGGCGCACCGAACCGGATCAAGACGCCCTGCGGGCCCTTTTCCAGCGGCTGGAGTTCCGGCGCTGGCTGGAGGAACTGTGCAAGGCAGGATCCGGGGAAGCGCAAGGCGAGCCTGCTTCGGGCAAGCCCGCGCAGGCGGCCCCCGCGGCAAGCTATGATACGGTGCTGACGGAAGAGGCCCTGCAACACTGGCTGGACAGAGTGACGGCCGCCGAACTGTTTGCCTTCGACACGGAAACCACCAGCCTGTCGCCCCTGGATGCCGAGATCGTCGGCATTTCCCTCGCTGTTCAGGCTGACGAGGGGGCCTATATTCCCCTGGCACACGACTATGCCGGCGCGCCGGCACAGCTCTCCCGTGATCTGGTATTGGAGCGCCTGCGTCCCCTCCTGGAGCAGGAACAGAGCCGCATCGTGGGACAAAATCTCAAGTACGACATTTCGGTATTGGCCAATTACGGTATCAAACTGGCTGGGCGGCTCTACGACACCATGCTGGAATCCTATGTCCTCAACAGCAACGCCACCCGACATGATATGGACTCCCTCGCCCTGCAATACCTGGGGCGCGCCACCGTGCATTACGAAGACATCGCGGGAAAAGGAAAAAAGCAGCTTGCCTTCAATGAGATAACGATTGAACAAGCCGTCCCCTATGCCGCCGAGGATGCCGATGTGACACTCCAGTTGCATCACGCCCTGTGGCCCAAGCTCACCAGGGAGGCGGGACTGAAAAAGGTATTCGAAGACATCGAGATGCCCCTCATGCCCGTGCTCGCCGAGATCGAGCGCTACGGGGTCCTGGTGGACGCCGGCCAGTTGAAAACCCTGAGCAAGGAGCTGGCGGCGGGAATGGAGGCACTGGCCGAGCAGGCCTACGCCCTGGCGGGAGAGCCCTTCAACCTGTCGTCGCCCAAGCAGATCCAGGCCATCCTCTACGACAAGCTGCAACTGCCCGTCATCCGGAAGACACCCGGCGGGCAGCCCTCCACGGCGGAGTCCGTGCTCCAGGAACTGGCCCTGGACTATCCACTGCCGCGCCTCATTCTCGAGCACCGCAGCCTCAGCAAGCTGAAATCCACCTACACGGACAAGCTTCCCCTGCAGATTCACCCGCGCACCGGGCGCATCCACACTTCCTACCACCAGGCCGTCACCGCCACGGGGCGCCTCTCGTCCAGCAATCCCAACCTGCAGAACATTCCCGTGAGAACGGCCAACGGGCGGCGCATCCGCCAGGCCTTCATCGCTCCGCCGGGCTGTGTCATCATCGCCGCCGACTATTCCCAGATCGAACTGCGCATCCTGGCCCACTTCTCCGGAGACCCCGGCCTGCTGGAAGCCTTCCGGCGGGAGCAGGATATCCACCGGGCGACGGCGGCTGAAATCTTTGCCGTGGATCCGGACCAAGTGACGGCGGAACAGCGCCGCCACGCCAAGGCCATCAATTTCGGGCTGATTTATGGCATGTCCGCATTCGGCCTCAGCCGCCAGCTGGGCATCGAGCGCGGGGCGGCGCAGGAATACATCGATCGCTATTTCGCCCGCTATCCTGGCGTCAAGGACTTCATGGACGAGACACGGGAACGGGCGCACGCGCAAGGTTTTGTGGAAACCCTGTTCGGCCGCCGCCTCCATCTGCCCGAGATCAACAGCCGCAACCATCAGCGGCGCCAGTACGCCGAACGCGCAGCCATCAATGCTCCCATGCAGGGCACGGCCGCCGACATCATCAAGATCGCCATGTTGAGATGCCACCAGAAAAAGAGGGAAATGGGCGGTGATTTCCCCCCGCGGATGATCATGCAGGTGCACGATGAACTGGTCTTCGAAGCCCCCGCCGAGGATCAGGCACGGCTCATCCAGGAGATCTCATCGTGCATGAGCGGGGCTGCCGACCTGCGGGTTCCCCTGCGTGTGGACATCGGGGTGGGCGCCAACTGGGATGAAGCACATTAAGGAGCCCCTGATTCATCAGAGACCCTTAAATAACAGTCACTTATAAGAAGACGCTCAAGTTCGGGAAAAAATTTTGCGGTGGCGGGAACTTTATTCAGCCTCCGCATGTCCTAATGGTTAACGGATTGACTTGAATTTACAGACTGGATGTACGAATTCACCAATCCCCCTATCTTGCTACTACGTATTTCGTCCTTCATCCCGGCAATTCCCCGTTGCCGGGATTTTCTTTTTTGGAACCTGGATCCGTGGGTTCATGAATGAATCAAAGGGTTCTTTATACGCCGTAGCAAGGCATGTTCCCTTGAAAAAGCTATTCCTTAGTGGAACAGTCAAATTTTCTCTGGTAAAATTACTTTCAAATGAAACTTTTCATCGTTTCATGCGTCATAGTAAGTGAGGTTACTAATTCGTTAGTGCCTTCCCGCTCACCCTCCCAAGAGTGGGCAAATACCCGAACTCCCCAAGTCGGGTAGACACTTCGACCCCGGTTATCCCTCCCTCTCTTACCCAACCGGGGTCTTTTTTTTTCTCAACCGCCCGCGTTTCCTGCCAGATGGCGGGGCGAAATGTTCAGGATCAAGGCGAAAAGCGCGGGTAATCGCGCGCTATCGCCAAGCTTTTCAACGCAGAGCCGGCACATTTCAGCCGCCAGACGCCGGTTAATGAATTGATCAGAGGTTCCTTAACTTCAGCCACGCTGCCATCAGCGCCGCCAGCTCTTCCACACCATCCTTCCGGGTGGAGGAAAACAATTGCGCGCTCAGGGTGACGGGGACCGCCTCCGGACCGGACAATGCCCGCAGTTCCTGGCGCACCTCGCGCAGGACATCCCTCGCGCCATTGCGGGATAATTTGTCGGCCTTGGTCAGCAGAACGTGGGCCGGAATTGCGGCCGCCAGGCACCACTCCAGAATCTGCCGGTCGAACATAGAAAGGGCGCGCCGCGCATCAACCACAATCACAAGGCCGCGCAGGGACTCACGGCGGCGCAAATAGGCATCGATCAGTTTCTCCCAGCGGGCCTTCGTGGACGGAGGCACCTTGGCATAGCCGTAGCCCGGCAGGTCCACCAGGCGGAGGGGGCCACCCAACGTGAAAAAGTTGATCTGCTGGGTCCGCCCCGGGGTCTTGCTGGTGCGCGCCAGCCCGCGCCTTCCCGTCAGGGCGTTGATGGCGCTCGACTTTCCGGCATTGGAACGGCCCACGAAGGCCACTTCCCCGCCCTCGTCGGCCGGGAAATGGCGCAGGTCCGTGGCACTGAGCAGAAAGGTGGCCTGCCTGAATTTTTCTTTCATGATGCCGGTTCACCACGAAGCACACGAAGAACACAAAAAAGAAATTTATTCTCATTGTGAAACAAAGTGTTGGGTACGCTATTCGGACTCGCCACCCATGCCGCCCCTTTTTCCACGAGAACGAAACCCAATATTCTTGGCTGGTGAATCAACAGCTTCATGCCCGCATTTCTCATCAGGATGGCGGGCCCTCGCGGCTGATGGGTGACGCATCAGCGCTTGGCCTTGCCGTACATGTAGCGCGACAGGCTCATCTCGTCTGAACTCAGACGCCGCACCAGATGATCCAGGCTGACGATGGCGTGCTCCAGCAGATTCACCGCAATATAGGGGTGCTCCACGCGCAGGCGCTCGTACTTGGCGCGGGAGAGCTTGAGCAGCTGGGTGTCTTCCGTGCGGGCACGCATGCGCAACAGGCGCGGACGGCGATCAAAGAAGGACATCTCGCCCACCAGTTCCCCCTCCTTCATCACCCCGATCACCCGCTCCTCGTTTCCGTCGTCAAAGCTCAATGCCGCCTCGCCGCGGATGACGAAGTATAGGGCATCCCCGATCTCGCCAATGTCGGCGATCATCTCCCCCTTGCCATAGTGCACCAGCTCCGTATACTCCAGCAGGGTCTGCACCTCGGCCAGGGTCAGTGACTCGCACAGATACTGCTGACTGAGAAACTGGGTCAGATCAATCACTTTTTCGTTCATCAACGCATCTCCTCGGGAACCACGCGATCACAGGCCACCCGGTCCTGTTGCCGGCCCCCTTATGCTTGTTTAATTCCACAGCAAGGTTAAACTGTCTGCTTGCCCAAATATATAATGATCATGTCATCGTCCGCGGGACTGGCGGAGTATTCTAACAGAGTCGTCCGCCCCATTACCCTATAAAGTGAAGGCTTATGATCAGGTGCGGACCACTGACATATTTCTGGATCCGAGGGTTCAGGGCGGATGCAGCGCGCGTGAGTTTGATTTCACAGTGGGATCAAAAAATCTCAGCTTCACCCATAGGTTAAGCGGGTATTTTTTGAACCGCCGTGGGATCAAGAGCTTGGGCTATGCGCCATCATGAACCCACGGATTCAGGATATTGCCAACCCGGAGTGAGATTTGAGGTCAACACTATGAAACGATTGCTGTCCATCCTGCTACCCGCCCTGCTGATGCCTGCCCTTGCGCTGGCGGATCCCGCCTACCAGGAAGGCAGGGAATACAAGCGCATCATTCCCGAGCAGCCCACCTCCAGCGGGGGCAAGGTGGAAGTTGTTGAACTGTTTTGGTACGGATGCCCCCATTGCCACCGCTTCCAGCCCTTCGTGGAGCGATGGCTGAAAACCAAGCCCGACAATGTGGTCTTCGTCCGCATGCCGGCCATACTGCGCGAAAGCTGGACCCTGCTGGCGCGCGCCTATTACACGGCTGAAGTGCTGGGCAAGATCGAGGAAATTCACCTCCCCCTGTTCAATGCCATCCATGATGAGAAACGCCGATTCACCACGGAACAATCACTCAGTGAATTCTTTGCCGAGCATGGCGTCCCGCCTGAGGACTTCCGCAAGGCCTATCATTCTTTCGCCGTGGATACCAAGGTCAGGCGCGCACGGCTCATGACCAAGCGCTACCAGACTCAGGGGACTCCCACCGTGGTGGTCAACGGTAAATACCGCTCCGACCCCGGTATGACCAACGGTTTCGCCGGCCTTATCGGCGTCATCGACTATCTGGCCAAGATCGAATCAGGCGGGCAGCCTTGACGGCCGCCCATCACCCGCGCTCAACCCGCGTTTCTCACCAGGATGGCGGGATGATCGCGCAGGGAATTGGATTCATAAAGGATTTCACGAAGGTGCGGAAAACCCGTAAGTATTACCGGCTGAGTAAAACCCTTTGTGGAGTCAAGGATCAAGCGAGGGTCCGCCGCCCTGGTGAGAAATACGGGTTGAACGGGGACTGGCCGTGAAAGCCGCCGAGCTGTTCGTCAAGTGCCTCGAAAACGAAGGCGTGGAGTACATCTTCGGGATACCCGGGGAAGAGAATCTCGACGTCATGGAAGCCCTCCACGGCTCGTCCATCCGTTTCATCACCACCCGTCATGAACAGGGCGCGGCCTTCATGGCGGATGTCTACGGGCGGCTCACGGGACGGGCCAGCGTGTGCCTGTCCACACTGGGTCCCGGCGCGACCAATCTCATCACGGCCGTGGCCGACGCCAACCTCGACCATGCCCCCCTGGTCGCCATCGCCGGTCAGGCCAGCACGGAACGCCTGCACAAGGAGTCCCATCAGGTCCTGGACCTGCAGAGTATTTTTCTCCCCTTTACCAAATATTCTTCGCGCCTGCTGACACCCAACATCATCCCGGAAGTGGTGCGTAAGGCCTTCAAGCTGGCCCAAACGGAAAAGAGCGGGGCCTGTTTCATCGAATTTCCCGAAAACATCGCCTCCATGGAAATCGACGCCGCGCCCCTCGCCGTGCGCCAGCCCGTCCCCCCCGAACCCGCGGATGAGAGCGTGCGCCGCGCTGCGCAGATTATCTCCGAGGCGCGCACCCCCCTGGTGCTGGCGGGAAACGGCGTGGTCCGCGCCCGGGCCTCGGAACACCTGGCGCGTTTCGCCGAACTGCTGCACATCCCGGTGACCAACACTTTCATGGCCAAGGGCGCCATTCCCTTCAAGCACCCCATGACACTCGGCACCGCCGGCCTGCAGAGCCATGACTATATCAGTTGTGGATTCAAGAACGCCGATGTCGTCATCTGCGTGGGCTATGACCTGGTGGAATACCACCCCCACCTGTGGCACCCAAACGGGGACCGCACCATCATCCATATCGACGCCACGCCGGCCGAGGTGGACGCCAGTTACTGCATCGAAGTGGGCGTGATCGGCGACATCCGTCACAGCCTGGACCGCATCGCGCGGCTGGCGCGGCGGCCGCAACCCCAGCATCCCCTGCGCCCCTTGCGCGAGGCTCTCGTCGAGGAGATGAACCGGCACCGCAAAGACAGAGAAGTCCCCGTCAAGCCCCAGAAGATCATCTGGGACCTGCGCACCGCCATGGAACTCGACGATATCGTCATCTGCGACGTGGGGGCGCACAAGATATGGATGGCGCGCATGTTCCGCTGCGAGAAACCCAACACCTGTATCATCTCCAACGGCTTTGCCAGCATGGGCATCGCCGTGCCGGGCGCCATCGCCGCCAAGCTGGCCCATCCAGGCCGCGGGGTGGTGGCGGTTACGGGAGACGCGGGCTTCATGATGAACTCGCAGGAAATCGAAACGGCCCTGCGCCTGAACGTTCCCATCGTGATCCTTATCTGGAACGACAACGGCTATGGCCTGATCGAATGGAAGCAGATGCATACCTTCGGCCGCGCCAGCCACGTAAAATTCACCAATCCCGATTTTGTACAATATGCCAGGGCCTTCGGCGCGAAGGGATACCGGGTCGATTCCGCCGAAGATCTGCTGCCCACCTTGAAACAGGCCCTGGCGGACAATACCGTATCCATTATCGACTGCCCCGTGGACTATTCGGAGAACCTCGCCCTGACGCAGAAGCTGGGAGAAATGGTATGCCCGATCTGAGCCCGCACGCGGCTGTTTCCCAGGCCACTGAATTCTTCCACACCCGGGACTTCCAGCCCGGAGTGGCCGGACGCGACGGCCACCTGCGCCTGCTCAGCTACAATATCCAGATCGGCATCACCTCCACCCGCTACCGGCATTACGTGACCCGCAGCTGGCGCCATGTGCTGCCGCACCTGGGGAGTTTCGACAGCCTCAACCAGATCGCCGGGCTGGTCGGCCATTTCGATATCGTGGCGCTGCAGGAAGTGGATGCGGGCAGCTTCCGCAGCTTCTTCATCAACCAGGTCGAATTCCTAGCCCGCCGCGGCAATTTTCCCCATTGGTACTACCAGACCAACCGCAACCTGGGCAAATTTGCCCAGCACAGCAACGGCTTGCTGAGCCGCATCGATCCGTGCAAAGTCATCGAACACAAGCTCCCCGGCGTCATCCCCGGGCGGGGGGTCATGGAAGTACAATACGGCAGACCGGACAATCTACTGGTGCTGCTGCTGGTGCACCTGGGCCTGGGCAAGCGGGCGCGCCTGCGCCAACTGGACTTCGTCAGCGAACTGGCCAATCAGCACCGGCACGTGGTGGTAATGGGCGATTTCAACTGCCGCATCGGCAGCCCGGAAATGAATGCCCTGCTCGCCAGAACCTCTCTCAACGAACCCGCCGACGACATGCACACCTTCCCAAGCTGGCGCCCAAAGCGCAACATCGACCATATCCTGGTTTCCGACACCATTCGCACCCGGGACATCCAGGTTGTCCCCTTCACCATCTCCGATCATCTGCCCATCGCCGTGGATATCGCCATCCCCGAAGGCGTCACGCTCAAAACCGAATAGCCCGGAAAAGGGTTTACAGGTGAGCTGAATACCCGCGCATCCTTCCAGATCAGTAAAATTCCTTGTGGATTCAAGGACCAAGCGAGGGCACGTTATTCTGGAGATAAAGGCGGGCTACCCGGAAAACTGCTGGCTGCGGCGAGCACCGCGGCCCGTCCCACCTCAGCTCGAACTTGCGATATAATTTAGCTGGAGTGGAATAAATTTACTGGCCATGTCCATGCCGCGCACGGGCGTGAACTTTTCCCCCGCGCAGCCATCACAACAAACATTAAGGAAGAAGAATCCATCTCATCGGGACGAGTAACCGTGAAAAAGCGGGTGTGGTACAAATTCGAGGAAAGAGATGGATTTACCCAGATCCACCAGCAGACTGTCCCGGGGTCTGATACTGGCGCTGATCCTGCTGGGCGGCTGCAGAGACGGCAACGATGACGGGCTGTCCGTAAACGATTTCGCCCCCCTGCCGGAAAACACCTCGGTCCAGCCCGGCGCCGCGGCGCCGGCCGCAGACGGCGCCGCCACGCCAACGGCACCAACACCAGACCCGGCTTCCACGCCCCCGACACAGCCCGCCAACGGCAATCAAATCCAGAGCACCAACGTTGTTCTGCTCACCGGCGCGGCCCTCGATATTCTGACAAAGTTGATCACAGCCGCGGAGATCGCCACGGACATGGTCATCGATGGCGCGCAACTGATCCTGAACCCCGGCACCCGCTCCGGCACCTCCATTCCCATTCCCGAATGCCATGACGGCATCAACGATTTCACGCCCGCCAATCATTACACCTTTGCCGTGTTCGCGCCTGGCAATTTCCTGCCCCCCGGGAAAAACCTGAATGGCACCTTCTCCCAGTGCGCCATGGAAAACGCCCTTGTCACCGGCTTTCTGGACCTGTCGGGGATCCTCGTCACGGGTGCCCCGGACGACCCCGGCGGTGACTGGAGCGTGAGCGGCCTGCTCTCCTTCGGCGGCCTGGACTTTCTCAATGATGACGGCACCAGCACCAGCTTCACCAACAACCTCAATTACCGAGCCGTCAAGCAGAACGGAATCCTCACCCTTACGCTCGAAGTGGAAAGCATGAACGTGGAGCACAACCTGAACGACAAGGTGCACATCAACTACCTCCTCGAACCCTTCGTCATTACCATCGTTGAGGACACCAATACCCGCCAGTACACCGTATCCTTCACTTCCCACACCACCCTGGGTCCGAGCCTCATCAACCGCTATACGACCAATTTCGTGCCCGACGACCAGGGTGTCTTGGCATGGTTGCCTGTCGGAGACGACATCGAGCTGCTGGCGACCGCCGACACCGCCCCACTGGTGTGGCAGAACGTGAAACCCAATTTGTTCACCACCAGCCCCGATGGCGGGGAATTGCTCCTGGAAGAAGTCTCGGGCAGCAGCAGTATCCGGGTTGTCCTGGACAGCGCCGGTGTCACGCTCAGCCTGGATACCGGGACGTCTGTTACCGGGTTGACCGCGACCTGGGCCAGCCTCCTGGACCAACAGTAGAACGCCCACTTGCACGGCGCCGCCCTCCCTGGGGCGCCAAGCGCTTGTTCTGACCCCCGCGCCCGCCGTCCGGTTGCCAGGCGGGCACCAGATGGCGCTTGCCATTGCCGATCAGGTCGGCGCGCCCCATTCTCTTAAGCGCCTTCCTGAGCACCGGCCAGTTCACCGGATCGTGGTAACGCAGAAAGGCCTTGTGCAGACGCCTGCGGCCCGCCGCGCGCACGATGGCGACGTCCTCCGAATCATGGCTCACCTTGCGCAAGGGATTCTTGCCGCTGTGATACATGGCGCTGGCGATGGCCAGGGGCGTGGGCAAGAAGGCCTGCACCTTGTCCAGGCGAAAACCGTTCTCCTTCAACCACAATGCCAGATTCAGCATGTCTTCGTCCGAGGTGCCCGGATGAGCGGAAATGAAATATGGGATGAGATACTGCTCCTTGCCCGCGGCCCTGGAATACTTGTCGAACAGTTTCTTGAAACGGTCATAGGTTGCGATGCCCGGCTTCATCATCTTGCTGAGGGGGCCGGGCTCGATATGCTCCGGGGCGATTTTAAGATAGCCGCCCACGTGATGGGTGACCAGTTCGCGCACATATTCAGGTGAGCGTATGGCCAGATCGTAACGCACCCCCGAGGCGATCAGCACCTTCTTCACGCCCCTCACCCGGCGGGCGCGGCGGTAGAGGTCGACCAGCGGCTTGTGGTCGGTGACGAGATTGCTGCACACGTCGGGAAACACGCAGGACAGGCGCCGGCATGCCGACTCGATGACTTCACTCTTGCATTTCAACCGGTACATATTGGCAGTCGGGCCTCCCAGGTCCGAGATATGCCCGGTGAACCCCGGCGCCTCATCGCGAATGGATTCTATTTCCCGGATAATGGAATCCTCGGAACGGTTCTGGATGATGCGCCCTTCATGCTCGGTGATGGAGCAGAACGTGCAGCCGCCAAAACACCCGCGCATGATATTCACGGAAAAGCGGATCATCTCCCAGGCCGGTATCCTGGCCCTGCCATAACCGGGATGGGGACGCCGCGTGTAGGGCAGCTCGTAGATGCGGTCCAGCTCGGCCGTGCTCAGGGGAATGGGAGGGGGATTCAGCCACACATAACGCTTGCCGTGCTGCTGTACGAGTGCGCGGGCATTGCCGGGGTTGGTCTCCATATGAAAGATGCGCGAGGCATGGGCATAGCGCACCTTGTCCCTGGCCACCTGATTGTAGGAAGGCAGTCGCATGACTGTCCTGTCAGGATCCACACGTTCCCGTATCCTGCCGAAGTGGATGATTGCCTCGCTGCCGGTTTCCTGACCTGATCGATCACATCCCGCCTCTGCATGATAGGGATTGGGGTAAGTCTCTACACGCAACGGGTGATCCACGCTGCTTGCATCCATGACCGTCCACCCTTCAGGAATATCAGACGTCATGTAAGCCGTACCACGCACATCACGGATATCGGAAACCGGTGTGCCGCGGGCCAGGCGATGGGCGATCTCCACCAGGGCACGCTCGGCATTGCCATAGACCAGCAGGTCCGCCTTGGCATCGGGAAGAATGGAACGGCGTACCTTGTCCGACCAGTAGTCGTAGTGGGCGATGCGCCGCAGGCTGGCTTCGATGCCGCCGATAATGACGGGCTTGTCCCCGCAGGCCTCACGGGCCCGCTGGGCATAGACGATGACGGCACGGTCGGGCCGCTTGCCAGCCAGCCCATCGGGCGTGTAGGCATCATCGCTGCGCATGCGGCGGTCCGAGGTGTAGCGGTTGACCATGGAATCCATGTTGCCGGCCGTGATGCCATAGAAGAGATTGGGCGGCCCCAGCTTCAGAAAATCATCCTTACTGCGCCAGTCCGGCTGCGCAATGATCCCCACACGGAAGCCCTGTGCTTCCAGCAGGCGCCCTATCAGCGCCATGCCGAAACTGGGATGATCCACATAGGCGTCCCCGGTAACAATAATCACATCGCAGGAATCCCATCCCAGGGCATCCATTTCCTCGCGCGACATGGGCAGCACTGGCGCAGCGCCAAAGCGCCGCGCCCAGTACTGCCTGTAGGAAAAAATATCGGGAACGGATTTCATCGTCGCAAAAACAACCTGGGGAGCGCCTGGAAGCACGAAGGGCCTTCAGTGTACCAGCCGGATCAGTGGGGTCAAATGACCGGAATGCATGGCAACATGGCCACTTGCGTAATTCCAGACCATGGAATCCGGCAGCGATGCCTTGGGCTGCGCCGCGCCCGCCCAACCTTCCCTGTGGCGAGTCGGGCTCAGCCAGCGGATTTATCGAAAAAAAAACGCCAGGACACGCATGTGTCCTGGCGGGCTTATTTCACGGATATTAACCGCAGTTGCCATCACCGTCGGTATCGACACAGAAGAACGTAAAGTTCCCCGCGGCCTGCCCCAGGATCTTGTCGGCATCGTCGACCAGATAGGTCTGAATATTGATGCGGCAGGAAATATCGGCCTGGTTCCTGCCCGCGGCCGCCGCGCAGGCGGCCGGATCACAATCCACTGTCGGCAGGAAATTATCCACGGCGTACATGGGGCCATACAGAACCGAACCACACTGCGGCAGAGGCGCGACGGGCGAGTCGGTCACATCGATGTGGGAGAACTCGTACTGATACTTGACAGCCGACCCGGCTGGCGCATTGGTGATTTTGCCCAGCATGGCCTCCGGATTGTCCCATGTATAGAGAGGGCGCCTCTCGGCGACCACATCCGGAGCCGAGACATTGTTCGAGGCCGCCACTCCGTTGACCATGGCCGTCGCCTCCGGCACCATCGGGTGATTGCGCGTGACCGTTGCCTGCAGAACCGAGGAGTCCGACAAGGTCGCGGAAACCGTGTAGGTCACGGAGGTATCCAGGGTCACGCAAACGCCGTTGGTCTGGGAAACCCACAAATTTCCCTGCTGGGTCAGATTTTCGCTGCCATCGCCGCCCAGCGCGCTGCTGTCCGTGGAAGCCACGGTAACTCCACTGACGCTCACACCGGCGGGTGTGTAAACCTCCACATTGGCGCGAAAATGACCCTCATTCGTGGCTGTGCAACCAAATCCCATGTCGTGGTAGATCTCCACATCCCCGATGTGCGCGCTCTTCAGAATGGAATTGTTGGTGAGATTGCCGAACACATCGGCGAGCACAACGGGCGCATCACAAGCCTTGCCGGATCCATCCTCCAGGGCCGCCATGAGGAAAGGCGCCGCCTGATCGGGCGACAACAAGGTGTCCGCCGTGACAGTCTCCATGCCGCGCTTGACATAGAGCAGAATCTGCTCGGTTTCCGAGAAATCGGTGGCGCTGCCGGCATCGGCTGACAGATTGGTTTCAATGGCCGTGAGCATTCCCTGTATTCTGCTGATCGCGTCGCTCTCGGAAATCTGGTTATTGGTGGGCGCCGAATTGTTGTAGGCGCTTATCAGATCCCTTACGCTGAAGGTATCACCATTCAACATCAGGTTGCCCAGGATGTCCGCCACTTTCCCCGACAAGGGATTGTCGGCGGGCTGGTTACAAGCCTCCCGTATCACGCGCTGAATATACGCGCTTGCCTCATTGGTGGTGGCGCTGTTGGCGGTGTCTTGAATCCACTCCGCCTCGGATGCAAATTGCACCGCCTTGTACATTTTCTCGGCATTGCCTCCCGCAGCAGCCATGCCATTGGCCATGGCGATGCTGTCGCTTGCCGCGCCGTTGCCGCCCATGGGCGGCATGTCAATGGCATTGGCGAGATTGCCGGCATCCTTCACGGCCAGTTCACGGATGCCCTCAATCAGCTCTGGATCCGGAGTAGGCATCGTGGTGGAGCTGTTGGGTATTTCCGCCACATCGGACACGATTCTGGCGGCGATATGGGTCGCCGGAGTGACATCCACGACCTCATCGGCCTCGGGTGCGGCCGGCGCGCGGATATCCAGGCTGCCCCGGGTGACGCGCACCTCGTAATAAAAATCCTGCGCCGATCCGGTCCCGCCACTGGCGGGGTCCAGGCCGCTGACCGCATATCCGCCGTTGGCATCCGTCGTGGTGGAGGCCGCCAGGGTCTCGCTGCCATCAGGAAAGATCTTGTAAATATTCACGTTGGCATTGGCGAGCGCTGTATCCTGCACCGAAGTGGCATAAACCATATCGGCGGCATCCATGGAAACATCGCCCGACAGGCTGACGCTGGTAGTGGAGCCCCCACCCGAAACCGGTGTTGTGCTGCCGCCGCCTCCACCACAAGCCGATAAAAAGATCCCCGCCATCAGCAGGACCAGAATGGAAGAAATTTGATTGTTCATGATGTCATGCCTTTGTTGTTGTTACTTGTTGCCAAGACAAACGGTCATAAAGTCTCTTTCAGCGCGTATCCGGCGCGGGGTACAAACACTGCCTGGGCGCTGAACGGGCTATGCCGGCCCCACGCGCCTGGCGGCCTGGCCGCACAGAGGCCCGCTGAACAAGGCTTCATGACCGTTCGTCTTGGTGAATCCGCCTCTTCTCCTGCCGGGCTCATGAATGGATCGGCCGAAAATTCTCATGTCTTTAGGAAATTTCCGGGAGAAATAGAAAGGCGCATTCAGCGCTTCAGCAATCCGGGCAATCAGGACTGCCGGGGCATGACTTGCGGCCCCTGAGAAAGCCGCTTTTCCAGCCAGGCCGTCATGTCCTCGAAACCGCATGGGACACAGAAGAGAAACCCCTGGGCACGGTCACACCCCATCTCCAGGAGCTGGTCGCGGGCTTGCGGGGTCTCTACGCCCTTGGCGACCGCCTTGAGGCCGATATTGTGGGCCAGATCGATCATGGAACGCACCAGCATGGTTTCGCTGTTCCCATGGCACATCTTGTGAATGAATGCCTGGTCGATCTTGATCTCCTCCAGGGGCAACCGCCCAAGGCTTGCCAGCGAAAAATGCCCGCCGCCAAAATGATCCACCGCCAGGCGCAATCCGAGTCCATGGAGTCCTTCCAGTACTTGCGACACACGATCCGAATCGGCCACCATGACACTTTCCGATAACTCCAGGCTGAGCCATGCCGGCTCGATGCCGTGTTGAGAAAGTAGTGACTTCGCCAGATCGATGATTCTGGTATCATCCAGATTCCTCCGTGACAAGTTGATGGAAAGACCCACCATGAGGCCTCTCGCATGCCAGGACGCACAATCCCGCAGCGCATGCGCAAAAACCCACTGTGTCATCCTGTGTATCAGGTTGCTCTGCTCTATGCGCGGAATGAATTGCTCCGGCAGCAAGTATCCTCTCAGGGGATGGCGCCAGCGTATGAGCGCCTCGACATCTATAACCTTGCCTTCGCGTAGGTCGATCTTGGGCTGATAGTGAATCTCCAGGTGACCGTTGCCGATGGCGGTTTCCAGTTCCCTTTCCAGATCCAGGCGGTTGAGGCTATGCTCATCCAGCCTGGGTTCATATATCATGAATCCCTGGCGCTGATTTTTTGCGTGATACATGGCGACATCGGCGCGCTGCATGAGCAGATCGCCATCAGCGCCGTGAACGGGACAGTGCGCAATTCCAATACTGACGCCACAGCTCAGATCATGACCATCGATATACAGGGGCTGCGCGACGTGCTCCAGGATCTTGTCGGCCATGTGCCTGCTGTCCTCATATTCGAGAATGCCCGGCAGCAGGGCGGCGAATTCGTCTCCTCCCAGGCGCGCCACGGTATCCGACTTGCGCATGCAGCGCTTCAGGCGGCTGGCGATTTCCCTCAGCAATTTATCGCCGACATGGTGCCCCAGGTTGTCATTTACCCACTTGAACTTGTCAAGGTCCATGACCATGAGGGCAAAGGGCGTGTTCTGGCGCTGAGCCATGTGGACTGCCTGACCCAGCCTGTCATAGAAGACAGCGCGATTGGGGAGGCGTGTCAGCATGTCCGTGTAGGCCATGCGCTCCAGCGTCTTGTACAGCACATGGAGTTCCGAACTCATCTCATTGAACCGCTCGGAAAGCTCGGTGATCTCCTGGCTTCCCTTGACGGTCACCTTCTCGCCCAGGTGCTTCTTGTCCTTTCTCACTCTCCGCAGATGGCGGGTCAGGCGGGCCAGGGGATCGAGCGCCGACTTCTGCAACATCACCACGGAAACCGCCATCGCCAGGAAGGTGGACAGCGCCGCGATAAGAAACATGATCTGACGGGTTTCATCCAGCTTGGCATAGAGCGGCGCCATATCCGCGGAAAAATGGAAATCGTAGACCGCCTCTCCCGACATGCCGGTCAGAGAATAGCGCCAGAAAAGCAGGTTTTCCTGCCCCGGCAGGGCATTCCATTCCTCGGATACATAGGCCAAGCCGCCATTGGCGAACAGCAGGCGCAGGGGCATGCCCATTTCCTCTTCCACATGGACCAGATTCGGCGTGGGATCCACGCCCAACAGCAAATAACCTTCCATGCGCAGTCCGCCCAGGGGGACGATAACCGCCACCCTGGCACCGCTCTCCGAGGCGCAAAGCCCCGAGAGGATTTTCAATCGGCTGTATCCCTCTCGCTGGCGGGCCTGTTGCAGCAATCCCCGGCAGGGCATGTCCCGGGGGGAATAACGCCCGCCATCCTCATCCGCGTATCCCACAACGGCAAAATCCTTGTCGAGCGCATAGACTTGCATCAATTTCAACAGGGAGGCGGACACGACGAACTGATGGAATTGATCATGGAGATACGCATTGATCTTTCCACCGTCCCGCTCCCTGAAAACCTTGCGAAGCTCCTCACTGGCCTGAATGGACATGCCAAGATCGGCGGTACTCTGGATGGTTTCAGACAGAATCAGATTGACCTTGATATCAGCCAGGTCCTCGAAGATTTCGCGCTGATTGTCCAGCACGAATCGCTGATAGACATTGCCTGTCGTGACCGCCAGCAACACTCCCAGCAGCCCCATGAGCAGAATAATCAGGCCGACGCTGGCGCGCATGGAAAAATGATACCGGTTCATGAAACGGCCATGCTATTGCTTAAGATAGGGGTAACCCTTGGCCAGCCATTCCTCGAAACCGCCGCGAAACCAATAGACATGCTCGTAGCCACAGGCCCGGGCAATCCGGATGGATTCCGCGCTGCGCTCGCAGCCGGTGCCATTGCAGTAGAATACGATGGGCTTGCTGAGCCGCGGAACGGCCCTGGAGAGCGAGCGGCAATCGGTTTCCGTATTGGGAAGGTTGATCGCGCCATCGATATGTCCGCGGACGTAGTCGCTCTGAAGGCGCGTATCGACCACCATCGCATGCTCTTGCCCAACCACCAGGTCGATCAGCCCTTCCGCATCGACGACGGCCACATCGGCCGCGGTTTCCGGCATATGCGCGGACAGCGCCGGAAGAGGGATCAGCATGGCAAGTATCATGCACAGGCAACCCCATCGGATAACGGGCCGGATCCCGGATTTTCCCAACACGAAAACGCTCTCCTGATTGAAACGGATATCCTGAAGCCATGACGGGCTTCATCAATATGATCGGCCGGAAGCAGGATTTCCTTTACCCGATGGCCGGGAACACTCCCTCTCAACCACTTCCGGGAAATCCTGAAAAAGTCTTTGATATCACTTGCCCAACGGTGCTTTTCCAGCCTTGAACTCCCTGCGCGGATCTGAATCAACCCGGCAACAATATTCCTGTACGGCTATTCAATCCTGTGAGACACTGAAATCATGCCTGCCAACCCGGCAAGGCGCCGTGAACCGACATAGAAAGAAGCTTCCTTATGCGCAACCACCTGCTCATGGCCCTGTTCCTTGTGCTCTTCATTCCCAACGCCGGCATGGCGGCCGCGAAACCCAACATTCTGGTCATCATGTCCGATGACGTGGGCATCACCAACACCAGCGCCTACAGCCGCGGGATGGCCGGCTACCATACGCCGAACATCGACCGCATCGCCAACGAAGGGGTGCTGTTCACCGATTTCTATGCGGAACAGAGCTGCACCATGGGGCGCTCCGCCTTCATCACCGGCCAGTCGCCCATCCGGGCCGGCCTGACCAAGGTGGGCCTGCCGGGCGCGGAGATCGGTCTGCAGAAGGAGGACCCGACGCTGGCCGAGATGCTGGCGCCGCTCGGCTATGTCAGTGGCCAGTTCGGCAAGAACCATCTGGGGGACCGGGACGAGTTCCTCCCCACCAACCACGGCTTCGACGAGTTCTACGGCAACCTGTATCACCTCAATGCGGAAGAGGAGCCGGAAAATCCGGACTACCCCAAGAATCCGGGATTCCGCAAGAAATTCGGTCCCCGGGGTGTGATCCACGCGACGGCCGATGGCAAGGTCGAGGATACCGGCCCGCTCACCCGCAAGCGCATGGAAACGGCCGACGAGGAGTTCATCGCCAGGGCGACGGATTTCACCGAGCGCAACACCAAGGCCGGCAAGCCCTGGTTCGCGTGGGTCGCCACTTCGCGCATGCACTTCTTACACATCTGAAGAAAGAGAGCCAGGGGGTGACCGGCCTGGGCATCTATGCCGACGGGATGGTGGAACATGACGGCCATGTCGGCCAGCTCCTCAAGCTGCTGGAAGGCCTCAAGATCGCGGCCAACACCATTGTGGTCTACACCGTGGACAATGGCCCCCACTTCAACGAGTGGCCCGATGGCGGTCTCAGCCCGTTCCGCGGTGAGGAGAACACCAGCTGGGAAGGCGGTTATCGCGTGCCGCTGTTCGTGCGCTGGCCCGGGAAGATTCCCGGCGGCCAGGTCGTGAACTACATCACCTCGATGCTCGACCTGGTGCCGACCCTGATGGCCGCTGTCGGAAAACCGGAGATCAAGGAAAAACTGAAAGCTGGCACCACACTGGGCAACAAGCGCTTCAAGGTCCACCTCGATGGCTACAATCTGCTGCCGCACCTGACCGGAGAGGCCGACAAGGGCGCCGAGTGGCCGCGCAAGGAGTTCTTCTACTGGAGTGACGATGGTGAGCTGGTGGGGTTGCGTTATAACAACTGGAAGCTGGTGTTCGCCGAGCAGCGCGCCAGAACCTTCCGGGTCTGGTCAGAGCCCTTCGTGCATCTGCGTGTGCCGAAGATCTTCAATCTGCGCACCGATCCCTTCGAGCGCGCCGATACGGATTCCAACAACTACGATACCTGGTGGATACGCCGTGCTTTCCTGCTCGCGCCGGCGCAATCCTATGTCGCTCAATTCGTTGCCACATTCAAGGAGTTTACGCCTCGTCAGAAGCCGGCCAAGTTCAACGTGGATGATGTGATCAGCAAGCTGACCCAAGAGGTGACGAACTGAGTTCTGGCTGGCAACAGGAACTGAGCGTCCACCGAGGCGCGTTCCAGAGACAGAAGACGATGAAGCCTGTGCATGGCAGGCTTCATCGTTTTTTTTCGCGCTTTCATATGGACCGACAGAACCGCGCTGGCAAGGACGGATCATGTCGAGGCCCCTTTTTCCGATGTGCCGGGATTCAGTGGGGGGAGTTCCGCGCCGCGGCCTGCCCCCCGTGAGACGCGCCGTTTCCAACGCCGGCGGGTCTTGCCGAGGACCCTGAGTATCTCCTTGCGGTTGGTCAGCCGGCTGTTGTCGTTCAGGCTGGCCTGCAGTTGCGCCATCACCCGGCGGCCGGCCTCGTCGCCATAGCGTTCAATGAAGCCGTCCAGCCGCGCCGGCTGCTCCGTATATTCGAGCCGGTCCAGCCAGTGCATCAGATGGCGATGGACCGGCCCGGGATCACCGGCGCGTATTGCGGCCCGCAGGCGGTGGAAATAGCGGGCCTCCGAGTACTCGTGGGCCAGACGCCAGTTGCGCCAGCGTACGGCAAGCGGCCGGCGCAGGGGGAACAGCACCGCAATCAACAGCAACAGCCCCGCAACAGGCCAGAAAAAAGCGCGTTCCTTCAGGTCATCACCGCCCGTTTCCATCGAGGCGTCAGCGGCGCCGCTGACCGACAACCGCAATCCCGGCAACTCGATGCGGCGCAGTTTTTCACCGGCGGTGTCCCACCAGGTCAGGGTGATAGGGGGCAGATTGAAATCTCCGGCGCGTTCCGCCAGGTAGGTCACCGATTCGGTGCGCATGCCGCTGAGCGTGCCGCGATGGTATGCGTCTTCCACACGGGCCTCATCCGGATAGAACCCCAGGCCTTCGACAGGACTGAACCGCAACGGCGGGAAGGCCATGCCCGGCACATCCGCGGCCCGCAGGCGGACAATGCGCCGGATGCTGTCGCCGACCTTCAACTCGGTGCGCTGGGGTTCCCAGGTCTGATTAGCCGTCAATTCCCGGGTGCTGATCAATCCTTCCATATCTGCGGCGCCGGGGGGCGCCACGCTGGTGATCGTCAGTGGGGGCAGGCTCATGGTGTGCAGGGTTTCATCTGCGTCGATTCCCAGGGCGCGCACCCTTACCTCGATGGGTTCGGCTTTCAGTTGCAGTTCGCCGGCCCGCTGGGGATAGATGAACAACTCATAGCGCTGGCCGGCATGGCTGGCCCCATCGAGGGTCTCCTGAAAGTGAACGCCCTGGTCCTGTGGCGGCAGCACATAGGCGCCGGGTATCGCGATGCGGCCGAAACCGGTGATCCGCGCCCAGGCATCGGCGGCCAGCACATCGACCTGCAGGATCACGCGCTGCCCGACCCAGGCCTGTTGTGGCGTCAGCCTGGCGCGCAGCACCACTTCGCCGCCCACCGCCGTGGCGCTGAGACTCAGGCAGCACAGCCACAGCGCAATGCCACGCATGTTCATGGATTGCCCCGCTGCTGCATGGCCCGCTGGTGGGCGAATTTGGCGCGCAGGAAATCCGCCGGCCGGGTCTGCACCTGGCGCAGCCAGATGGCGCGCAGATCGGCATCGCTCGTTCCCCCCGGTATGGGCTCGCCCGCATCATCTCCCGCGCCCGGGGTGGATTTGTCGCTCGTGGCTACGATCTCGTCGGCCTCCAGCATGGTCCCGGGCGTCTCGCCCCGTCCTTGTTCCAGGGCCCTGGCCCGGGAGAGGACGATGTCGCGGTTAAGCCGGGCCGCTTCCCACCCGGGCCGTTGTTCCAGCGCCCTGTCATAGAGGCTTGCCGCCTCCTGATAGCGGCCCAGCATGGCCAGTGCGTTGCCGCGATTGAAAAGGTCTTCGGGTTGTTCGAAACCGGCAAGGAGGCCCGCCGCCTGTTCGAACCGGCCCTGACGGTAGAAGGCCGCCGCCCGCCAGCGGGGATCGGCGAAGCGCTCGCCCGCCGCCTCGTAGGCGCCGGCCTCGAAGGCGCGGTATCCCCGCTGGTCGGGCGTGAGCAACCGGAATTCACCCTGCGCCGTGAAGTACCACACAGCGACAAGAGCCGCGATCAGGGGCGCCGTCAGCGGGTGGCGCAGCCGTTCCATCCAGCGCCTCATCACGGCAACCACCCGCGCCGCGACCAGAACAGGGCCAGCAGTGCGATCAGGGGCAGCAGAAAGTACCCTCCATCTTCCGGCCTGCGCCCCTCCGGTACGGCGTTGTTCACGCCGCGCAGGGTCAGGGCGCGGCGGGCGATTCTGGCGGCATCGCGGGCATCGGCGCTCAATGGCTCCACGGGGGCGCCCAGGGCGGACGCGGCCTGCCGCAAGCCCGCGTCCGGGGCCGCGCCCAGGGACTGCACGGAGAGAAACTGCACCGGCACCTCCAGGGGCGTGACGGCTTCCGCCTGCGACGGGGCCACCGTATCGGCCATCACCAGGATGGAGCCGGGCGTGCCGCTGCGCTCCAGCACCGCCTGCGCCAACCGGAGTCCTGCCGCGAGCGCGTCGCCATCGACCGGCATCAATTCGGGGCTGAGGTCCTCCAGCATGGCGGGGATCACCGCCTCGTCGCGGGTCAGCGGCATGACCAGATGGGCGCTGCCACTGTAGACCACCAGCCCGGTGGGCGCGCCACGGCGCTCGGCCAGCAGGTCGCGGATTTTCTGTTTGGCGCG
>WGFB01000110.1 GCA_015492435.1 Gammaproteobacteria bacterium
CCGTACCGGGTTGCCGTTTGCCCTGAATTAACCTAGTCATTGCAAAAAAATGGGTACTGGGATTGTGAAAGGTTCAAGGTACAAGATACAAGGTACAAAAGGCTACTTCCCTTGTATCTTGTACCTTGTAACTTGTACCTTGTATCTTGTACCTTCCCTGGATAAAACCTGGTGTGACGGCAACGCTTGGGGCCGTCACTCGCATCAGGGCGTATGGAACAAGGTGTTATCCACGGTTGGCACTCGCAATTTTATGCAACTATCGAGTAAGGTAGAATGCATGAAACAAGGGATCCAGGTCAAAGTAAACGCATGAGCGTCTATTCCATCGACAAGCTGATTGCCGAGGCCCGCCGCCTGGCGGCGGAATACCGGCGCACCACGGGCAAGCCCCTGGCCGGCGTCAGCAGCGAGATCTGCCTGCACGACGCCGCGCGCCTGCTCGACCTGGAAATCTGCAATCCCCCGGTGGGCGGCTATGACGCCATCGGGCGCGGTCCACGGGAGGGCAAGCGCATCCAGATCAAGGGGCGCGCCATCTACAACGAGGCCAGGCCGGGACAGCGCGTCGGGCAACTGAAGCTGGATCAGGAATGG
This sequence comes from Gammaproteobacteria bacterium, assembly GCA_015492435.1. Classification (GTDB taxonomy): domain Bacteria; phylum Pseudomonadota; class Gammaproteobacteria; order SZUA-140; family SZUA-140; genus SZUA-140. Next base: position 598 of record WGFB01000110.1, read on the forward strand.
GACAGCGTGGTGCTGGTGCTCATGGATGCCGAACTGGAACCCTTTGAGATCTACGAGGCGGAAAGGGCGGATATCGAGGCGTGCCTGGCGGAACTCGACAAGAGCCGGCGCCGCAACCGCGGCGCCATGTCGGTGGCGCGCTTCAGGAACATCGGCCGCCTGGTGTGGACGCGCGAGGAAGGCGTGGTCGAAGAGGAAGTGTGGTGCAACCAGCCCTGAGACCGCTGGCTGTCCCCGTGTGCTCCACGCCCGTCGGCGCTGCGAAAGGCATCTGATCACGCATGCTGGACGCCGCCGACTGTCTCGGGAACGCGGGCCCCTTCGCCCGGGCGATGGAGGGGTTCCGTCCCCGCGCCCAGCAACAGGAAATGGCGCGCGCCGTCGCCGGGGTCATCGATACCGCCGGTGTCCTGGTCTGCGAGGCGGGCACGGGGACGGGCAAGACCCTGGCCTATCTCGTGCCCGCCCTGTTGTCCGGGGAAAAGGTCATCGTCTCCACGGCCACCAAGACCCTCCAGGAACAGCTCTTTATGCGTGACCTGCCCCTGGCGCGCAAGGCCCTGGGCGTACCGGCGCGCATCGCCATGCTCAAGGGGCGCGCCAATTATCTGTGTCCCTACCGGCTGGAGCTGGCGGAACAGCATGAGGCGTCCCGCGCCGGCCGTGTGAGCCATGAGCTGGCGCGGATCCGCGCCTGGGCCGGCATGACGGGCAGCGGCGACATCGAAGAGATCCAGGGGATTCCCGAAGACGCCCCCGTGTGGCATCAGGTGACCTCCACCACCGACAACTGCCTGGGGCAGGAATGCCCGGAGATCTCCGCCTGCCCCCTGTTGAAAGCACGCCGCGCCGCCCAGGAGAGCGACGTGCTGATCATCAATCATCACCTGCTGTTCTCCGACATGATGCTCAAGGAGGAAGGATTTGGCGAACTGCTGCCGGGCGCCGACTGTTTTATCCTCGACGAGGCCCACCAGTTGCCGGAGCTGGCCAGCCGCTTCTTCGGCGCGGCGCTCAGCGGCCATCAATTGCGCGAACTGGGGCGCGACGTCATGAAGGCCTATTACAGCGAAGCCGGCGACATGCCGGAGCTGCCCCGCGCCGTGGATGCGCTGGACAAGGCCGTCAAGGATCTGCGCCTCGCCTTGGGGGACGACCACCAGCGCGCGCCCTGGCAGCGGGCCTATGGCCGGACGGCGGTGCGTGAACAGACGGCGGTGCTGGCGTCATGCCTGGAAGCCTTGCAGGGCATACTGGAGCCCATGGCGGAACGGGGCCGGGGGCTGGAGAACGGCTGGCAACGCAGCCTCGACCTGGGGGCGCGCCTGAAGTTGTTCACCGCGGAAAGGGATGACCGGCATATCACCTGGTATGAAACCACCCGCCGAAGCTTCGTCCTCTACGACACACCCATGGACGTGGCCGGGACCTTCAGCGCCAGCATGGCCCATTACCGCAGCGCGTGGGTCTTTACGTCCGCCACCCTGGCCGTGGGCGGGCGCTTCGAGCACTTCATGTCGCGCCTGGGCATCGCCGACGCGCGGACGGCCCTGTGGGAGAGCCCCTTCGATTACGCCAGTAACGCCCTCCTGTATCTGCCTGAGCCGCTGCCCCGGCCCGCCGATCCAGGCTATACCGCCGCCATTGTGGAGGCGGCGCTGCCGGTCCTGCATGCCAGCGGCGGTCGCGCCTTCTTCCTGTTCACCAGCCACCGCGCCCTGCGCGAGGCCGCGGCGCTGTTGCGCGGCGAGGCGCTGGCCTATCCCCTGCTGGTGCAGGGCGAGGCGCCGCGCAGCGAGCTGCTGGCGCGGTTCCGTGCCCTGGGCAATGCGGTGCTCCTGGGAACCAGCAGTTTCTGGGAGGGCGTGGATGTGCGCGGCTCTGCCCTGTCCTGTGTCATCGTCGACAAGCTGCCCTTCGCGCCGCCGGACGATCCGGTGTTCCAGGCGCGCGCCGCGGCCCTGGAGCGGCAGGGCGGCAACGCCTTCCGCGAATACCAGTTGCCCCATGCGGTCATCACCCTCAAGCAGGGGGTGGGGCGCCTGATACGGGACGTGGACGACCGTGGAGTCCTCATGCTGTGCGACCCGCGCATCACCTCCAGGGCCTATGGCAAGGTGTTCATACGCAATCTGCCGCCCATGACCATCACCCGCCGCATCGCCGACGTGGAGGCCTTCTTCAGGCGGGAAGCCAACGCCGCGGAGACGACCCTGGCGGCGGCCGCCAGCGAGCCATGAAACTCGCCGCCATCGACACGTCCACCGAGGCCTGTTCCGCGGCCCTGTTCGACGACGGGGCCGTCATCGAGCGCTATCAACTGGCCCCGCGGCGCCATGCGGAGCTGATCCTGCCCATGCTGGAGTCCCTGTTGCAGGAGGCGGGGTTGACGGTGACGCAAATGGACGCTCTGGCCTTTGGCCGGGGTCCCGGGGCTTTCACCGGGCTGCGTATTGCGGCCGGCGTGGCGCAGGGCATCGCCTTCGGCGCGGACCTGCCGGTGGTGCCCGTCTCTTCCCTGGCCGCCCTGGCCCAGGGCATGTTCCACGAGCAGGGCGCCACTCGGGTGCTGGCGGGCATCGATGCGCGCATGGAGGAGGTCTACTGGGGCCGCTATGTCCTGGGCGAGGGTGAGGTCATGGTGCTGGAAGGCGAGGAGCGGGTCTGTTCCCCCCAGGACGTGGAAATTCCTCCCCAGGGGCAATGGGTGGGCGCCGGAAGCGCTTGGCAGACCTACGCGGAGGTGCTGGGCGCGCGGCTCCGGGAGCGGGTCGTCACCTGGTCGGGCGGGCGCTACCCCCGCGCCCGGGACATCGCCATCTGCGGGGCACAGGATTTCAAGTGGGGGCTGGCGGTGGATGCGGAGCAGGCCCTGCCGGTCTATTTGCGAGACAATGTGGTCAGGAGGCCGTAACGGGGCCGCGTCCCGGCAGGTTGCCGCCAAGGGAGGAATATGAACATGTTCGTGGTCATGAACAGGATACCGGTCAACAAGGCATTTCAGGAGGATTTCGAGGCGCGCTTCAGGGAGCGCCAGGGCCTGGTGGATCAGTCGCCGGGTTTCGTGCGCAACCTGGTGTTGCGGCCCAGTGACGGCAGCAGCGAATACCATATCGTGATGACCTTGTGGGAGAGCCGCGAGGCCTTCGAGGCGTGGACGCGGAGTGAGGCCTTCGCGCGCGCCCATGAGAAGGCGAGGGAGACCCCCAGGGCCATGTTCAACGGCAGGAACGTGCTGGAGATGTTCGAGGTGGTCAGCGACAGCGCCCGGGCAACGCAAGAGGACGCCTGATGCTGAGGGCCGTGCAGATCACCGACACCCATCTGTACGCCGATCCCGGCCGGCAATACTACGACGTCAATACGGACGAGACCCTGAAGCGGGTGCTGGCGCGCATCGCGGCCGAAGAGGGGAATGCCGACCTGGTGCTGCTCACGGGCGATCTGGTCCACGATGAATCGGAGCAGGGCTACGCGCGTCTGCGCGGCTATCTTGAAAAACTGGATCTGCCGGTGTATTGCCTGCCGGGCAACCACGACGATGGGGGGCTCATGCGCCGGGTCATGAGCGGGGGGCGCCTGAGTTGTGAGGGTTGGGTGTGCCGAAATGGATGGCAGATCATCCTGCTGGACTCCACCGTGCCCGGCGAGGTGGGGGGACGTGTCGGGGAAGCGGAGTTGCGGCGGCTCGATGCATGCCTGCGCGCCCGTCCCGGCCTCCATGCCCTGGTCTGCCTGCACCATCCGCCCCAGCCGAGCGGTTGCGCGTGGCTGGACGAGGGCCTGATCCTGGACAATCCCGATGAACTCTTTGCCGTGGTGGAGGCGCATGCCAATGCGCGCGCCATGTTGTGGGGGCATATCCACCAGGCATTCGACCGGGAGTATCGCGGCCTGCGCCTGATGGGCTCGCCGTCCACCATGCTGCAATTCAAGCCCGGCGCCGCCGAGTTCGCCATCGACGATGCCGACCCGGGCTACCGCTGGTTGCATCTCCACGAAGACGGCCGCGTGGAGAGCGGTATTGTACGCGTGGGGGAGGCAGCCGCTCCCGCGTATAATATGGGTCCATGAGCATCACTTCATCCGGAGGAAAGTTATGACCGACTGCCTGTTCTGTAAAATGATCGCGGGGGAAATCCAGCCCGATGTGGTGTTCGAGAACGAACACGTGCTGGCCTTCAGGGATATCAATCCCCAGGCCCCCACCCATATCCTGGTGGTTCCCAAGGAGCACATCGCGACCATCAACGACCTGGACGAGGCCCATGGCTGGCTGGTGGGGCAGCTCTACCTGGCGGCAAAAGCCATCGCCGCCCAGGAGGGCATCGCCGAGGCCGGCTACCGCACGGTCATGAACTGCAACGCGGGCGCCGGCCAGTCCGTTTACCACATCCATCTCCACGTGCTGGGCGGGCGGCAGATGAACTGGCCGCCGGGTTGATTGATACCTGGATCCGTGGGTTCAGGGCGGATCAAGAGCTTGTGCTCTGCACCGTCATGAACCTACGGATTCAGGTGATAGTCTTTCTTCCGCCGCCCCCGCAGGCAGGCCGGGCAGGTCGACTCGCGCAGGCCTCCCGCCGGGCGGAATCAGGCGGATCACCGGAGCGTAGCGACTTGATCCGCCCCGCCCGGTGGGAGACGAGCCGGAGCGTCGGAGACCTGCCCGGCCTGCCTGCGGGGGCAAGCCATTGTCCATCATTTTGCGGTGATACCCCATCGGGGGAGTGGAGAACGCACCGCTTTCAGGTTACACTGTGGCGCTTTTTACGATTCGGAATGCACGCAAAATGATTGAGCTGAATTCGATACTCAACCGCATCAAGGATATGCAAGGGCGCGCCAGCAGCCTGAGGGGGTATCTTTGACTTCGATGTCAAGAGTGAACGCCTGACGGAAGTCGCCCGCGAGCTGGAGGATCCGGACGTCTGGAGCAACCCGGAGCGCGCCCAGGCGCTGGGACGGGAGCGCGCCCAGTTGCAGGAGGTCGTGGATACCATCAACGGCCTGGAGGAGGGCCTGGAGGAGGCTCGGGAACTGCTCGAACTGGCGGGCGAGGAAGAGGACGAGGAGACGGTCCAGGCCGTGCTCGCCGACCTGGACAGGCTGGAGGAGCAGCTCTCCGCCCTGGAATTCCGGCGCATGTTCTCCGGCGAGATGGACGCCCACAATGCCTTTCTGGACATCCAGGCGGGATCCGGCGGCACCGAGGCGCAGGACTGGGCCGAGATGCTGTTGCGCATGTACCTGCGCTGGGGCGAGCGCCATGGCTTCAAGACGGAGATCATGGAGGCCTCACCCGGCGAGGTGGCGGGCATCAAGAGCGCGACCGTCAAGTTCGAGGGGGCGTACGCCTATGGTTGGCTGCGCACGGAGACGGGGGTGCATCGCCTGGTGCGCAAGTCGCCCTTCGACTCGGGCAACCGCCGCCACACCTCCTTCGCCGCGGTGTTCGTCTCCCCCGAGGTGGACGACGACATCGAGATCGAGATCAATCCCGCGGACCTGCGCATCGACACCTACCGCGCCAGCGGCGCCGGCGGCCAGCATGTGAACCGCACCGACTCGGCCATCCGCATCACCCACCTGCCCACGGGCATCGTGGTGCAGTGCCAGAGCGACCGTTCCCAGCACAAGAACCGCGCCTCCGCCATGAAGCAGCTCAAGGCGAAGCTCTATGAACTGGAGCTGCAGCAACGCAACGCGGAGAAGCAGTCCCTGGAAGAGACCAAGTCCGATATCGGCTGGGGCAGCCAGATCCGCTCCTATGTATTGGACCAGTCGCGCATCAAGGACCTGCGCACGGGGGTGGAGACCGGCAATACCCAGGCGGTCCTGGACGGGGACCTGGACGCATTTATCGAGGCCAGCCTGAAGAGCGGCCTGTAAAGACGGAGCACGAGAGAAACGAGTCCATGAACGATAACCACAGCGAAGAACAGGAACAGATCGCCCAGCGCCGCGCCAAGCTAACCCGCCTGCGCGAGGAGGGCAATCCCTTTCCGGTGGATTTCCGCCGCAATGTGATGGCCGGCGAACTCCACGCCGAGTACGGGGATCACGATGCGGATGCCCTGGAGGCCGAGCCGCGCCGCGTCAGGGTGGCGGGCAGGATGATGCGGCGGCGCATCATGGGCAAGGCCAGCTTCGCGCACATCCAGGACATGTCCGGGCAGATCCAGCTCTACGTGCAGCGCGACGTGGTGAACCCGGAGGTCTACCAAGCCTTCAAGAACTGGGACCTGGGCGACATCATCGGCGCCGAGGGCGTGCTCTTCAAGACCCGCACCGGCGAGCTGTCCGTGCGGGTGGAGAGCATCCGCCTGCTGACCAAGTCCCTGCGCCCCCTGCCCGACAAGTACCACGGGCTGGTGGACCAGGAGATGCGCTACCGCCAGCGCTACCTCGACCTGATCATGAACGAGGTGACGCGCAAGACCTTCCGCACCCGCACGGTCATCATCGATTTCATCCGCCGCTTCCTCATCGACCGCGGTTTCCTGGAAGTGGAGACCCCCATGATGCAGATGCTGCCCGGCGGCGCCACGGCGCGGCCCTTCGAGACCTACCACAATGCCCTGGACGTGCCCCTGTACCTGCGCATCGCGCCGGAGCTGTATCTCAAGCGCCTGGTGGTGGGGGGCTTCGAGAAAGTGTTCGAGATCAACCGCAACTTCCGCAACGAGGGCCTGTCCACGCGCCACAATCCCGAGTTCACCATGCTGGAGTTCTACGAGGCCTATGCGGACTACCATGACCTCATGGACCTCACCGAGGTGCTGTTGCGCGAACTGGCCCTGCACGTCACGGGTGACACGACGATCCATTACCAGGGCGTGGACTATGACTTCGGCGGGCCCTTCACGCGCATGACCCTCAGGGAGGCCATCCTGCAGCACAATCCGGATATCCAGTCCGCGGATCTGGACGATGCGGGGCGCTTGGCGGAGATTGCCTCCCGCCTGGAGATCCCGCTCAAGGACAGTTACGGGCCGGGCAAGATCCAGCTGGAGATCTTCGAGAAGACGGTGGAGGAGAAGCTGGGCGATCCCACCTTCATCACCGCCTATCCCACGGAGGTGTCCCCCCTGGCGCGCCGCAACGACGACGATCCGGACATCACCGACCGCTTCGAGCTGTTCATCGGCGGGCGCGAGATCGCCAACGGCTTCACGGAGCTCAACGATGCCGAGGACCAGGCGGAGCGCCTGCGCCGCCAACTGGCGGAAAAGGAGGCGGGGGACATGGAGGCCATGCACTTCGACGCCGACTACATCCGCGCCCTCGAGCACGGCCTGCCGCCCACGGCGGGCGAGGGCATCGGCATCGACCGCCTGGTGATGCTGTTCACGGACTCGCCCTCCATACGGGACGTCCTGCTCTTTCCGCACATGCGTCCGGAGAAACAATCCCAGTAGACGATCTTGCGCAACAGACACATGCGCGGGGAGGCGGGAATGTTTCCCTCTGCGCCCTCCTGCAGCGCACTCCACCCACGACCTCAAGGACATATCATTGATTTCAACAGCTAACATTACCATGCAGTTCGGGGCCAGGCCCCTCTTCGAAAACATCTCGGTCAAGTTTGGCGAGGGCAACCGCTACGGGCTCATCGGCGCCAACGGCAGCGG
>WGFB01000111.1 GCA_015492435.1 Gammaproteobacteria bacterium
GTGTGGTCATCTTCACGAGTTCCACCGTCATGCCGGGAAAGGCCGTCTCCAGGCGTGACCGCACGTGTTCTGCCTGCCACAGGGCGAGGGGGCTCTTGCGGGTGGCGATACGGATGATTTGATCAGGCATGCATGAACTCTTTAATATCTATTTTGGTTATAGTTATGTGCCGGCCCGCTCCGCGCGCGGCGCGCCGTTTGGGTGGGGAATGTCCGCGGATTCCGACCGTCTATTATAACCCCGCAAAACAGTATGATGTAAGGGGGATGGGGAAAGGGATGACGGCGGCAGTGCCAATTTTTCGCCTCCCCTCATAAAAGTGGCGAAATTACATGGTTTTACATTATATTATCAACCCGGCAACAATATTACATCCATACAGGCAATCTCCGGCCCATGACACAAGATGACAACACCGGCAAGCCCTGGGCAGGGCGCTTCACGGAAGCGACAGACCGTTTCGTCGAAGCTTTCAGCGCCTCCGTTTATTTCGACAAGCGCCTGTACCGGTATGACGTCGAGGCCTCCATTGCCCACGCCAGGATGCTGGCCCATGTGGGTCTGCTGGAGGATGACGAGTACCAGGCCATAGAAAAAGGCCTGCTTGAGATCAAAAACGATATCGAGCACGGCGACTTTGCCTGGCTGGTGGAGCTGGAGGACGTGCACATGAACATCGAGGCGCGTCTCACCGAGCGCATCGGCGTCGCCGGCAAGAAACTGCACACGGGGCGCTCGCGCAATGATCAGGTGGCGACCGACATGCGCCTGTACCTGCGCGACGAGATTGACCAGATCCGTGGCGAATTGCGGCGCCTGCAGGACGCCCTGCTGGATATCGCCGAGCGCGAGGCGGAAACCATCCTCCCGGGGTTTACCCATCTGCAGGTCGCCCAGCCCGTCACCTTCGGCCATCACATGCTGGCCTGGCATGAGATGCTGCGCCGCGACGATGAACGCCTGGGCGACTGCCGCCGCCGGGTCAATGTAATGCCCCTGGGGGCGGCGGCCCTGGCCGGCACCAGTTATCCCATCGACCGCGCCTACACGGCCAGATTGCTGGGTTTCGAGCGGATTGCAGAGAATTCCCTGGATGCGGTGAGCGACCGGGATTTCATCATTGAATTCATCGGCTGCGCGGCGCTCATCATGACCCACCTGTCGCGGTTCTCGGAAGAGCTCATTCTGTGGGCCTCGGCGCAATTCGGCTTTATTGAGCTGTCGGACCGTTATTGCACCGGATCGTCCATCATGCCGCAAAAGAAAAACCCGGATATCCCCGAACTGGTGCGGGGCAAGACCGGGCGGGTCAACGGGCATCTCGTCGCCCTGCTGACACTGATGAAGGCCCAGCCACTGGCATACAACAAGGACAACCAGGAAGACAAGGAACCCCTCTTCGACACCGTGGACACCCTCAAGGGCTGCCTGCGCATTTTCGCCGACATGATGCCCGCCATGGAGATCAACAAGAAACGGATGCTGGCCGCCGCCCACCAGGGTTTCGCCACGGCCACCGACCTGGCCGACTACTTGGTGCGCAGGGGCGTCCCCTTCCGCGATGCCCACGAAGTGGTCGGCAAGGCGGTGCGGTACGGCCTGGACAACGGCAAGGATCTGGCCGATATGTCCCTGGAAGAGCTCCGGCAATTTTCCTCCCACATCGAAGCCGATGTCTTCGACGTGCTCACCCTGAGCGGTTCCGTGGCCGCGCGCAATCACCTGGGCGGCACGGCCCCGGAGCAGGTGCGCGCCGCCGTGCAGCGCGCCCGCGCGGGCATCTGAAGACCGTCTCCCATCCCGGGCGCCGCGTGGCGCCGGCGCGCTCCAGGTTTTTTTCCACGCGCCGATATTTCCATAGTACAGGACGGATGACACTATGGAACCACAGGATATCAACAACCTGAAGAGGCGCTTCCTCACCCTGAACCGTGAGCGCATGATGCGCATACACGACGACCTCCGCCCCCGGCAGCAGGACGTGCTGGATATCCTGCCCCTGCTGTTCCACAGCAACCATCCCGCCTTTCCGGGCTATGTCTCCAAAAGCACCCCCGTGGGTATTTCCGACTATTCTCCCTCCCAGCAGGCACTGGATGCCGGCAAGAGGCTGGTGCGCAGCTTCGAGCACAAACGCCGCGCCCTGCTGCAGTTCGACATTTACTCCATCTTCCTGATGGGCAGCAGCGGCACCATCGCCTACTCGTCCAACAGTGATTTCGACGTGTGGCTGTGCCACCGCCCCGACCTGGATACGGTGCAACTGGCGGAACTGCAGCAAAAGGCCTTCCTGATCGAGCAATGGGCCGCCTCCATGGATCTCGAGGTGCATTTCTTCCTGATGAATGCCGACACTTTCAAGCGCGGAGAAGACGTGGCTTTGTCCGTGGAAAGCAGTGGCAGCGCCCAGCATCATCTGCTGCTCGAAGAATTCTATCGCACCGGTCTCTTGCTGGCGGGGCGCTACCCCGTATGGTGGCTGGTCCCCCCGGAAGAGGAGTCAGACTACGAAGACTATGTCGAAAGGCTGAAACGCCAGCGGCTCATCAAGGAAAACGAGACCATCGATTTTGGCGGACTGCCCCGGGCGCCGGCCGAGGAATTTTTCGGCGCCGCCTTGTGGCAGCTCTACAAGGGCATCGACTCCCCCTACAAGGCAGCCCTCAAACTGATGCTGATGGAGGTCTATGCCGACGAATATCCCCAGGTGGATCTTCTCAGCCAGCGCTTCAAGAAAGCCATTCATGAGGGTGAAACCAATCTCGCGCGCCTCGACCCTTATATCATGCTGTATCAGAAGCTGGAAGAATATCTGCTCGGCAAGGATGAGGACCGGAGCCGCCTCGATCTGGTGAGGCGCTGTTTCTATTTCAAGGTAAACGAAAAACTCAGCACCGCCCCGCCCGGACGGCAGGAGAACTGGCGCTACGAAACCATGTTCGAATTCGCCCGGGAATGGCGCTGGAGCGACGATTACATCGAGTCACTCGATACGCGTGCGTCCTGGAAAATCAACCGCGTCATGGAAGAACGCAAGAGTCTGGTCAATCTGCTCACCCAGAGCTATCATTCGCTGTCTGACTTTGCGCGCCGCCAGGCTCTGTCATCCTCCATCAACCAGCAGGATCTCACCGTGCTCGGGCGCAAGCTGTATGCGGCCTTCGAACGCAAGGCGGGCAAGATCGACATCGTCAATCGCGGCATCTCTGACAATGTCTGGGAAAGCCCCTTGACCATCTACCAATCCGGAAAGGACCAGAATTCGGGATGGGCGCTCTACCGCGGGATGAACAACCAGCCACGCCGCGGCCAGGAACCGCTCAAGCGCACACGCACCATGATGGAGATGCTGACCTGGAGCCATCTCAATCGCATCGTGGACGAACGTACCGCGTTCATTCTCCATGCCAGCAACGACGCCATCGGCGTACATGAAATAAAGGCGCTGCTCAAACAACTGCAGCAGCTCTTTCCCGGGGGCAACCCGGCGCCTTCCTCCATGGAGGATTTCTCGCGGGCAGCGAAGATGCGCCACTCCGCCCTGTTCATCAACGTCGGCATCCAGCCCGTCACCACTTCAGTCAAGGAAGGCAAGCTCCTCACCAGCAACAAGGTGGATGCATTCAGCTATGGTGGCATATGCCAGAACCTGGTGTACTCCCTGGATCATGTCATTGAAAACACCTGGCAGGAAGTCATGACCTTTCGCTACGAGGGGGAAGAGGGCATTTTCGAATGCCTCAGCGATTACATGAAATGGTCACCTCCCTCACAGGGCGAGGTGCCGCCCCCCGTTTCCACCTACTGCTTCACGGCCAACAGCCGGGGAACGACCATATCGCGGCGCATCGAAGAATTGTTCAAGGACATCATTACCTGCTTCTATCAGGGACAACACGCCCTGAACGCACGCTATGTATTGATGATAGAGCACAAATACTATGTGCTCTCCCTGGACAAGGACAGACTGACATATCAGGTTGCCGGAAATTACAAGGAACTGCTGGGCCTGCTCGAAACCCCCCAGGAAACTTTCAGCCCGGTGCGCATGGACCGTTATTGCAGGGAAAACAACCTGCTCTCCGCCATTCTGAGCGACAGCAGGCCCGATACCATACAGGTTTATTTTCACATGGACGGCAACAATGCCGACATCTATATCACGGACGAAAACGGTGCTTTGTACTTTCAGCGCAAGAGCCAGGTCACACTGTCCCTGCTGACCAATCAATACAAGCTGTTCCTGGAGTCCGTCATCCGCCGCAGGAGCAACAGTGTCGCGCAACGGCCCTCGGGCATGGAAGCCCTCGGCCTGGAATTCCACCGCGCCGTCAAGAACTCCTCCGGCAGTCTGCAGCTCTCGCCATGCCAGATGCCGGCCCCGGCTCCAAAAGGCAAGTTTTTCAACATCCAGATCATCGCGGACCGCGCGAGCCAGAACGAAGAGACCATGGCCATTTTCTGCGATGAAAGGGAATTCACCACGCTGGAACACGGCGACAATCTCTATCAGGCCGTCGCGGCCCACGTGCTGAAGATGCGCAAAAGCGGTCAGTGCTACCCCATCTACATCACGGATATCGATGTGCCGCCTTCCATGCTGGGCGCCGAGGGCCGATCCTCCGCGCAGACTGTTTTGCACCTGAAGTTCAAGAGGCAGGTGGAAGAAAGGCTGAACGCCGCTCTCTACGCCCTGGTGGAATCATTTCAGGCCAAGGCATCATAAATCTCAAGGAGCCTCTGATTAATTCTGGACCGGATGGATGGCGAGATGAAATGTTCCGGATCAAGGCGAAAAGCGCAGGTAATAGCGCGCTATTGCCAAGCTTTTCAACGCAGAGCCGGGACATTTCAGCCGCCAGACGCCGGTTCATGAATTAATCAGAGGTTCCTCAACGCTGTATCCGGCCGGAGCCCAGTCTGGGCTGTGCACAGCAACCTGCATATCTCACCAGAATGGCGGGATAATCGCGCGGCGAATTGGATTCACAAAGGATTCACGAAGGACCGGATCAGCCCTCCAGGGAAGAAATCGGCGCTTTGCGTGCCCGCCCCACCGGCAGCATGTTGCGCGTCAGCTCCCCGGCCGTGTAGATGTCTACCGCCTCCGGCAGGAAGAACGCGCCGCGGAATTCTCCATCCACCAGGTTGAAAACGATGAAATAGGTCTCCCCCGCCTTGAATTCAAACTGGCGTGAGCGGCTCATTTCCTTGATCTCGTTGCGCGGTCCCCAGTGGGTCATGGAAGTAACCGAAATCCATACCGTCCCGGGCACCATGGGCACCATGGTGTATTCACCCTTGGCGAGGGTCATAAGATGAAAGCGGTCCGCCTCCACCGGAAGGCGATTGTCCGCAAACCCCATGGTGCGCTCCGTGCGCGGGCGGATGAAGTACACCTTGGCCACCTCGGACTCGGGCGCTTCACGGACCAGGGGATGGCCGTCCTCGATGCGCGTACTGGCGCAGGCCGTGAGAAGCGCGATCAACACGGCCATGATACAACTTGTCAAAAACCTTGCAGACATGTCTCGGATTCCACTCTCCCCTGTGTACGTTGATCATCTCACTCAGAATCGATATTGACAAGCCCGTACCTTCCAGCGGATACGCAAATTATTACTTGCCACAGCCCTGTGGGTTTGATCCAATAACAGGTCCGCCTGACGGATCAGGGAGAATTTTCTGGTTGACGGAGCCTCGCGCCTCCACTCGGCCGCTTCCCGGAACCCAACTGTGGCAAGCCTTCATAAAATATACCGGACAACCCCGGAAAGCAATAGCGGCGCCAACAGGCACAAGAATTTAACTTATTAATATCACTGAAAAATTATCTAAATCAAGAGGAGAAAAGCCATGTCCGCAAAGAATCCTGTGATTGCGGTGACTGGATCATCCGGCGCAGGCACGACGACCGTAAAGAACGCCTTTGAGCATCTTTTCCGCCGTGAGCACATCAAGGCTGCCATCGTCGAGGGGGATGCCTTCCATCGCTACGACCGCCAGGCAATGAAAAAGGCCGTCGATGAGGCGCAGAAGAAGGGGCAGACCCTCAGCCATTTTGGTCCCGAGGCCAATCTCTTCGACAAACTTGAGGAACTGTTCCGCTCCTATGGGGAAAACGGAACGGGACAGGTGCGCAAATACCTCCACAATGCCGAGGAGGCGGCGCCCTACGGCCAGGAACCCGGCACCTTCACGCCCTGGGAGCCTGTCGAGCCCGGTTCAGACCTGCTGTTCTACGAAGGCCTGCATGGCGGCGTGGTCACGGACAAGGTGGATGTGGCCCGCTACGTGGACCTGCTGATTGGCGTGGTGCCCATCGTCAACTTGGAATGGATCCAGAAAATCCACCGTGACACGGCGCAGCGGGGGTATTCGGCCGAGGCGGTCACCGACACCATCCTGCGGCGCATGCCCGACTACGTCAAAACCATTACCCCGCAGTTCTCGCGCACCGACATCAATTTTCAGCGCGTGCCCGTCGTGGACACCTCGAACCCGTTCATTGCGCGCGACATCCCGACGCCGGACGAGAGCTTTATCGTGATTCGTTTCCGTTTCCCGGAGCGTCACGATTTTCCTTACTATCTGACCATGCTCAAGGACTCCTGGATGTCCAGGCCCAACACCCTGGTGGTGCCTGGCGGCAAAATGGGTTTCGCCATGGAGATCATCCTGCATCCCATCATTCATGAAATGATGGAAAACAAGCGCATGTGATGCCGCGGGCCGGGCGGGGCGCCCCAGCCCGGCCCTTACTGCCTCCCCTGGCCCGATACCGCCTCGGCCTGCAGCGAGGAAATGTTTCTCACCCACGGACCATATTTCTTCAGCGGGGCCGGCAGCTCGCGAATGGCCTGGCGCGCCTCGCTGAGGGTTGGGTAGGTATTGTAGACGACCAGATACCAGTCCTTGCCCTTGCTGCGGGTATGGACATAGGCCGCCTGGTTTTCCAGGCCGTTTCTCTCGATGTATTTCCGCGCCCTGGTTTCGTCTTCCCAGCTTGTGAGCTGAACGGTGAAGTGCCGGGCATCCTGGGCCAGCACCCAGCGGCTGTCACGAATCCCGCCCGGCTCACGCCGCTGTTCCGCGGGAGGCGGCGGGGAAGGTTTAATTTCCTGCGCAGGACGCTGTAAAACCGCAGGAGGAGGCGAAGCTGCCTTGGCCGTCGTTTTCACCCCGGTTTGTGGCGCAGAAGGGACCGGCCGCTCCGCCTCAGCGTCATCGACCCCCATCGCGGGCTGTGGCTCAACGGGCGCGTCTGCTTCCGGGGCCACGCCAGGCAGCGCCATCAGTTCACGCAAATCGTCCGCTTGCAGCGCCGCAACATCCGGCGCCTGGGGCGCCGCCACGGGCAGCCCCCGGTAAATCCCATATGCCGCCAGAACAAGCACGCCAAACGCCAGCACGCTGAACATAAAGACACGGTAGCGCGTCAAACGATCGCCGAGATGAAGAAAGGGAGAGTGCTGAACAGCCACGCCACCATTGCGGATTTCCTGCATGAGCATGTCGACCGTCTTGGGGAAACCACCCGAGAGCCTGAAAATGCGGCGCATCAGCCGGCGCGAAGATACAATATCCTGTTCCGCACCCGCGGCCTGCAGGCAATGCCGGATATAGTCCTGCGTCTGTTGATAGGTAAAGGGCGGGAGCAGGAGGCGCCGGACACGCTCCCGGGCCAGGCCCGAGAGCGATGGCGTGGCCAGGGCATTGCGGACAGCCGGCCCCGCGGCCAGCACCACGCCCAATCTGTCGCCACGCTTCTCCACCGCCTCCTTGATGACAAACAGGGTCTTGAGGGCGAAAGGAGACAATCTTTCCGCATCATCCACGGTGACGAGTATCCGCTCCCCTTCCCGCAGGCGCTGCTTGAGCCTGGCCGCCAGGGTTCCCGAATCCAGCACCTCTCCGGGAAAAAGGCAGCCATTGAGCGCCGCCAGCAAGTGCTTTTCCCCCAGGGCCTTGCTTGCATGCATATGACAGACCGTCCAATCCCGGGGGACCTGTTGCCTCAGCCAGCGCAAAAAGGCGCTTTTGCCACAGCCCTCCCCGCCCTCAACCAGATAGACGCTGTTCTGCCCCGCCAGCCCGGTAAGAATCTCATCCAACAGCTTCCTGCTTTCCACCGTCGGAAAGTAACGCCAGGCCTCGCAACCCTGCGCTGCCGAGCCGTCAGCGGCCAGGCGCCCGCCTTCCGGCGGCAGGGACTGCCGGCGGTCCTCGCCAGCGCCGCCATCCACGGAGCGCTTCCCGGAATTCAATGCAATGATGGCCCTCTCAGACATGTCTCGCATTGTAGGGGAATCTCAATCCCTTGCAAACCAAGGGCAACAGCTCAGGGAATAATATTGACGACGGTGCCCACGGGTGTCAGGCGCCAGATCTCCTCTATTTCCTGATCCGTTACCGCGATGCAGCCATTGGTCCAGTCGAACAACAGGTGCAGGCCCTCGATTTTTTCCCTGGCCTCCCCTATGCCATGGATCATGATGTCTCCACCGGGAGGAACGCCCAGCCGGCGCGCGCGCTCCAGATCGCGGGGGCCGGGATAGGAAATATGCAAGGCGCGATGATAACGGCTGTTTTCAAGGCGGTAGTCGATATGGTAGATGCCCTCGGGCGTGCGGTCATCTCCCTCGCGCACCTTGGCGCCCACGGGATTGCGCCCCAGGGAAATGGGATACGTCTTGAGAACGCGCCCCTTGGAAAGCAGTGTAAGCCTGCGCTTGGATTTTTCGACGATGATGTAGTCGGCCTTGACTTCGGAAGGTGCCTCGGCCGGGAGGCTGGCGAAGGCTCCCGGCGCCCACAACACCGGGGACCAGAGCAAAACGAACAAGGTTCTCGCCAGGACCATCACCATCCCACTCAACCGGGCATGTCGAGATTGATACCCAGATCCTTCAACAGGCCATTCTGAATGCTGTAGATCCAGCCATGGAGGGAAACCGGCTGTTTCCTCAGCCACGCATCCCTGATCACCGTGGTCTGAGCCAGATTGTTCACTTGCGCCATGACATTCAGCTCGCAGAGCAGATCACTACGCGCCTGTTGTGAATCCAGAGCCTCAATTTTTTCTGCGTGGATGTTGTAGATGTCCTTGATGTGACACAGCCAGTTATCGATGAGCCCATGGCGCTTGTCCTCCATGGCGGCGGCAACCCCCCCGCACCCATAGTGTCCGCACACAATGACATGCCTGACCTGCAGCACCTCGACGGCGTATTGCAGCACGGACAGGACGTTGAGATCGGAATGAACGACGATATTGGCCACATTGCGGTGGACGAACAACTCACCCGGCTTGAGGCCAACGATCTCGTTGGCGGGCACCCGGCTGTCGGAGCAGCCGATCCATAAATACTGGGGCGACTGCAGGCTGGCAAGCCCCTGGAAAAAGCCGGGATGCGCTTCCTCCACCGCCTGCGCCCATTTTCTGTTGTTGTCAAACAAATGCTCTAGATGATTCATATTTCCGTCATGTCTCTTGTTATAGTCATAATCAAAACCAAAATTCATGCCGAAGGCGCCGGCTGCACTGAATAGTGCCTGGACCCGAGGGTGCAGCTAAGGAACCTGTGATCAATTCTGGACCGGATGGATGGCGAGATGAAATGTTCCGGATCAAGGCGAAAAGCGCAGGCAATAGCGCGCTATTGCCAAGCTTTTCAACGCAGAGCCGGGACATTTCAGCCGCCATACGCCGGTTCATGAATTGATCAGAGGTTCCCTAATATCTTGTCCATCCCGCTGTGCCATTGCCCGCCTTCCGCAAGGGTGAATGATACCAGAACCATTCCGCGCCTCCACAGAATGAGTCCCGCCCTTGTGATCATCCCGGCCTTAAGGTATATATTTCAGCTCTTCCCCTGCCGGACAGGCCCCTTGCCGGGTTTCCCACCGTCACGCCGGCCCCGGGCAGGCGGAACTTCGTCCCGACTCAGCTACAAAAGGAACCCGATATGAAACGCCGTGAATTTATCACGAAGATGGGCGCGGGCGCCCTGGCGGCCGGAACCGGCGTGACTGCCCTTGGCGCTGCCCAGGCGGCGGGAAAGCGCTTTCGCTGGAAGATGGTGACCACCTGGCCGCCCAACTTTCCCATCTTCCAGGATGGCGTCAAGCGATTCGCGAAGGAAGTGCGGCGCATGACGCGGGGCGCGCTGACCATACAGGTCTTCGCCGGCGGCGAATTGATACCCCCGTTGCAGTCTTTCGAGGCCGTCTCCCAGGGCACCGTGGAAGTAGGCCATGGCGCCGCCTATTACTGGGCCGGTAAGATACCCGCCGCCCAGTTTTTTACCGCCGTGCCCTTCGGCCTCAATGCGCAGGGCATGAATGCCTGGCTGTACAGCGGAGGGGGACTGGAACTGTGGCGGGAAATCTATGCCCCCCATAAGTTGGTACCCTTTCCCATGGGCAACACGGGCGTGCAGATGGGAGGCTGGTTCCGCAAGAAAATCGAAACCGTAAACGACCTCAAGGGCATCAAAATGCGCATTCCCGGCCTGGGCGGCAAGGTCATCGCCAAAGCCGGCGTCAACCCGGTCCTGCTGCCCGCCAGCGAAATCTATACCGCCCTGGAAAGGGGCACCATCGATGCCACGGAGTGGGTCGGCCCCTATCACGACCTGCGCCTCGGCCTGTACCGCGCGGCCAAGTATTATTACTATCCGGGATGGCATGAACCGGGACCGACTCTGGAAATGATCATCAGCAAGGAGGCCTGGGAAGCCCTCCCCCGGGAGCTGCAATTGGTGGTGGAAAACGCCGCCCGCGCCAGCAATCTGTGGATGCTGTCTGAATTCGAGGCCCGCAATCTCGAGGCCCTGCGCACATTGAAGGAGAAATACCACGTCCAGGTCATCGAATTTCCCGGCGCTGTCCTGGCCGAACTGAAACAGCTCACCGCGCGCACCTTGCAGGAGGAGGCCTCCAAGGACGCCACCTTCAAGAAAGTGTATGAAGAATATCAGCAGTTCCAGCGCTCGCACGATGCCTGGAACAAAATCTCCGAAAGCGCCTATGCCAGGGCCGCGCGAGACCGGTGAACAAGGCAAGAGACGAGCTGTTCCGCAGCCCCGGACACGGGGCGCGTGAATTCGACTTCGGCGCCGAGACGGCGCGGGTGTTCGACGACATGCTGGAACGCTCGGTGCCCTTCTATGCGGAGCTGCAGGATATGATCGCGCGGCTTGCCGGCGATTTCGCCACACCCGGCTCGCGGGCCTACGACCTGGGCTGTTCTACCGGCAATGGCATGCTGACCATGGCGCGCTACCTGCCGGAAACCGTCACACTGGTCGGCGTCGACGCCTCTTCACCCATGCTGGACCAGGCCAGGGCCAAGCTAGAAAAACAGTCCATGCCCTGCCCATGGAGGCTGATCCAGGCCGACCTCAACCAGGGCCTCGCCCTGGAGAACCCTTCGGTGGTGGTAATGACCCTCACCCTGCAATTCATACGCCCCCTCTACCGGGAGAGACTGGTGCGCGGCATAGCGGAAAGCCTGCCAAAGGGCGGCTGCTTCATCCTGGTGGAGAAAGTACTGGGACAGGACTCCCTCATCAACCGCCTGTTCGTCAAACACTATTACGACTTCAAACGCCGCCAGGGCTACGACGACAACGAAATCATGCGCAAGCGGGAAGCGCTGGAGAACATACTGATCCCCTATCATCAGAAAGAAAACGAGGCCTTGTTGCTGGATAACGGTTTCGGCAGCTGCGACTGCTTTTTCCGCTGGTACAATTTCTGCGGCATGCTGGCCATAAAATATTAAGGAACCTCTGATTAATTCTGGACCGGATGGATGGCGAGATGAAATGTTCCGGATCAAGGCGAAAAGCGCAGGCAATAGCATGCTATTGCCAAGCTTTTCAACGCAGGGCCGGGACATTTCAGCCGCCATACGCCGGTTCATGAATTAATCAGAGGTTTAACCCGGCGACAAAATATGTCGTGTTAATAATCCCTCATGCCGATGACGATATAAACGGAAAGCCCCCAGGAACGGTAATATGCCTCGGAAACCCGATCAATCCGCCAACCGGCGCCACGAAGCCCGCGCCGCCGCCCCGTTGCTGAATACCTGGGCAAGGAAACAGGGCCTGCTGGCCAGACGGCGCTTTGTGCCCTGCCGCACCATCGACATCGACCGCGGTGGAATGGCTATTGCCGCCGCCACACTGCAACTGGCGACAGGGGACAAAGTGGTTCTGCGCATCGACCACGAGGACCGCCAGCACCTCGTGGAGGGCGTCGTCGGCTACCGTCATCCCCTCGACTCAGGCATCCAATATGGAATCATTTTCATCCGGGTTCCCTATGAATTCGACACCCTTCTGGAACGCCTGCTGAAAGATGGCGGCACGGTGGACCGGGAAGTGCCCGCGCCAGCACCCGCCGTGGGCAGAAAAACACATGTCCCTCATCTCAGGCTGGTGAAGGGCACGCAAAGGCGGGCCGAGAAACGCGCCTACCTTCCGGGGCTTTCCCTGCGCGCCGCGCGTAAACAGCATTTCAAACATGCCTTGTTCATGAAGTGCGAACTCGTTGATATCGGATGCGGAGGCATCGGCTTCCGTTCACATGCGCTCCAGCAACCCCTCCTCAGCCGTGTCGAGCTTGAACTCTACTACAAGGACCGGTGCCTTCGCATCGACGGGATGGTTTCCTTTTTCCATCCGGATGCTCAGGGGAGTGGGGGGCGCTATGGCGTCGAGTTCCTGTCCGTTCCTCCCGAACTGACCCGCCTCCTCGACCGGCTTGCGGAGGAATATCAGGGGGACCAAGACAAATCTCGGTGAACCTCTGATTCATTTATGAACCGGCGTCTGGCGAGAGATGCGGGTTATTCCCTGGTCGATGAGATATGGGCCAGATACGCCTGCTCCAGATCATCCGTCCGGGTTTCAAGACAACACCGGGCCGGCGTCCCCACAAAGCGCAGCCGCCCCCCATGGAGAATCGCAAGGCGGTCACAAAGGGTTTCCACGTCATTGAGCAAATGGGTGGCCATGAAAATGGTATAACCCTGGGCTTTCAGTGCCCGTAAATAGGATTTGACCAACGCCCTGGCCTTGGGATCGAGGCCGCTCATGGGCTCGTCCAGCACTAGCAGGCGGCGCCCGCTCAGAAAACAGGCGATGAGCCCCAGTTTCTGCACCATGCCCTTGGAATAGCGGCGCACGGCCTGTCCCAGGCTGCCCTTGTCCAGGTCGAGGCGCTCATAGAGGGCCTCCACCTCGCGGGCATCATAGGGCACACCGTGCAGTTGCGCCATATATTTGAGAAAATCACCAGCCGTGAAATAGTGGGGCGGTATGAAGCGCTCGGGAAGAAAGGCCAGGTGCCTGCGCGAGGCGGTCTCCCCATGCGGCTCGCCATGAATGCAAATCCCGCCGCCATCCAGGTCCGTAAAGTCCAGCAGCGACTTGATCAGGGTGGTCTTGCCGGCGCCATTGACACCGACCAGGGCGAAACACTCGCCCGCGGCGACTTCCAGATCGATATGGTCGAGCACCGTCCTGGCGCCATAGCGCTTGACCACCTTGTCGAAGGACAAGGCCGCCGGCTGTCTTTCCTCAGAACCCATCGCGTAAATCCACGTCTGAAAAAAGCACCCTACCACAACCCCCGGGGTTGTAAAACGATCACTGTGGCAAGACGAGGGGCGGGGTATGTATGGATTTTCCAGCCCTGTAAAACAGGGGAGGCGCACTCAAAAGTGCGCCTCCGCAACATCTGACTTCAGGTCTCAGAAAATATAGACGCCGCCACAATCCGCCTCGGGATTCGAGGTCGTGAGACGATAACTGCTTTTGGCGCCACTGCCCGTGGCGCAGGTGCTGTTTTTGGCCTGGCGGTCGTTCTGGAAGGAACCATTGCGGGGCACGCCATCATCCACCTTGCGGTCCACTTCGGCCAGGACGTTCACCGGGATGGAACGGCCGGTGCGCAATTGATGCGACTGCTGGCGTGTACCGGCCGCCATATTCCCCCAGGAAAACATCATGGGCGCGCCGTAGGCATTGGTGGGACAGCGGGTGGAAGGACATTTCAGATTGTTGCCCTGCGCGCCGCCATCGAAATTGCCCGTGATGAACCCGGCGGCGGACAGATGACGCCAGAACTGGCCCCGCTCGTCATTGGTATTCACCCGGCCGTTGCCATCGCCGTTGCTCGTGCCCGGAATGGTGTTCTTGGCGTTGGCGAAATCACCGGGAATGGCGCGATAGCGGTCCTGAAACGAATAGAAGGCCGCCTTGATGGCATTGCCCTGATCGGCGATATTGCGCACCTTGGCGTTGGTGATCATTTCCTGCCCCTTGAGGATGCCGCCCAGCAGCAGGCCGATGATTACCAGCACGATGGCGATCTCCACCAGCGTAAAACCCGATTGACGATATTTCATTGCTCACACTCCGATAGTTTAATTGATTGATCCGTCATCCGATTTCTCTTCGAGAAGCCTCAGGCGCCCGGTCAGGAAGCGAAATTCATGAGGATCGGTGATGCGGCCGCTGTCCAGCAGGGCGCCGATCAGCACACGCGCCGCCTCCGTTTCCCCCATCTCTTCCAGAACGAAAATCTGCATCTGCTGCGCCCAGTGGGGAATTTCTCCTCTGCCCGGGTTATCGGCCAGGGCGCGGGCGTACTTTAGGGCCAGGGGAAGATCGCGCAACTGATACTTGGCCACGTATACCGCATGGGCCAGCCATGGCCAGCGCCGCGCCGGATCCTCGCGGAATTTTTCGTGGACGAAGTCCAGCATGCGGCGCTGGCGCCGCGGGTCCGGCACCGCGCCATACAGGCGGCTGGCGGCGAGCAGGGGATACTGGCCGCGCGGATCAAGATCCAGGATGCGCTCCAGCCAGGCCTCCACCCGGGCATAATCCAGGTCACGAAAGGGCAGGCTGATGCCCGGCTGGTTGTCGAAGACCTGCAGCCACAACATGAGCACCTTGGACAGCGCCAGGGGATCCCCCAGGCTGGTCAGCCGCAGAACGGCGGCCTGTGGCGCCGGGGGAAGATCCTCGGCGCGCGGCTGGGGCGGCGGCTGCGCTCCATGCCAGGCCACCTGCAGCAGCAGGCCCGCCCCCAGCAGGGCCGCCACCCGGGCTGGCACACAGGACAGGGGGCGTTGAGACGGGCGGCGCATCAGATGTTGCGGCGGTAGAGATCGAACAGGGCCACGCCGCTGAGCAGGGCCAGATAGACGGCTGTCTGCCCCAGCAGCGGCAGCAGATCTTGCCATTGCGCGGTGGAATACAGCAGCCAGTCGCTGCGGGTGAACAGGCTCATGTCGGGCAGCAGGAAGGCCATGCCGTCTATCAGCCGGGCGATCAGTTGGGAGGCCATGCTGTGTCCGTCGACGAGGGGGCCATGGGCCATCAACTGCATGGCGGCAATGGAGCGCGCCAGCAGATAGAAGGCCACCACCGCGCAGAAGGCCGGGGTAACCTGATTGAGGGCCAGCACCAGCACCAGGCTGGCGGCGCACACGAGCAACAGCTCGAACACAAGGGACACACCCCACATCGCGGCCTGCGCCCAGGGCGTGACCGTAAGCAGCAGCAGGGAGAATACCGCCGCGGTGGCCGCGGCCAGCATGGCATATCCCGCCAGCTTGCCAAGATAGTAACTGCCGCGCGGCATGGGCAGGGAAAACATGAGTTCCACCACCTTGTCGCTGAACTCGCGGCTGATGCTGGTGATGATGTACAGCGCCACGAGAAAGACCGCGCTGAAGCGCAACACGGCGGCCACCACCGCGCGCTGGATCTGGGCCGTCTCGGTGATGGCGACCTGGGACAGGAACTGGGCCAGGCCGAAGGACAGCAGCGTCAGCAACAACAGAATGATCCCATAGCGGGTGCGCAGGGCCTCGACGACCGTGAAGCGCGCGATGACGGAAATGTTGCCGGCCTGGCCTTTACTCATGGCAGGCGCCCCGCCGCCACCATGCGGTTGAAAAGAATATTGGGCGACAACCAGCTCACCAGGTCATCGAACTCCCGGCCCGCCGCCGTGCTGTAGCCGCGGCTGATGAAACAATTGTCGTTGTCCGCATTTTCACGCTCATCCGCGCTGCCCGCCGTGGCGCCGAAATCATTTTGTGCATTGGAATAGAGCACCACGGGCACGTTGACCGCCACCTGGCCGGCGCCCGCGCATCCCCCGCCATCGTAGACCCTCAGAATGCCCGCTCCCGTCCCCTGGGTGGAGAGTGAGAAGGGGGTCGCCGTCGAGACGAAGGCGCCGTTCACCGCGTAACCGAAACTGCGGTTCTGACCCCAGGGGTCGCCCCCCTGGATATTCAGGGTGGCCCAGGGCAGGGCGCCGGCATTGAACGCGCTGCCCACCTGCTGGCAACCGGCAAGGTCCTCCAGGCCGTCGTTGTTGGTATCCGGACAGGGCAGCCGCCCCGTGCTCAGGGCATAGCCCACCAGGGCCTCCAGGGCTTCTTCCATGGCCGCCTGCGCCACTCCGCGGCGCTCCTGCTCGACCCGGTTGGAGAGGGGCAGCAGCAGGCCGCCCAGCAGCAGGCTGATGATGAGCATCACCACGGCCATCTCCACCAGGGTAAATCCGCGCCAGGATCTGTTTCGCGCCAGACTTCTCATGCCTAAGAGCTTGCCTCCGTTGTCAGGGCGTCATCGCCACGAACTGGTCATTGCTGGCCGCGCCCGCCGCCAGTGCTTCATATATATCGTCACCATCGGTATTTTCCGCACCCTCGAGCAGATCGGATACCGTGCCGGGGGGGCGCGTCTGCCCACCCAGGGGGGCGCCCGCGGCGGCGAGAAGCGCGGTCTTGTCATCATTGGGCGCTGGCAGATTGTTCACCGTGATGAGACTGCCGGGGCCGTTGCACAGGGCGCTGCCGGCGGTGCAGGGCGCCGCCACGGCGTAGTACACGAGTTCGTGCCAGCCGTTGCCGGCGAACCAGGCGGGGAGCGGGGTGTTCCAGCCGGGCAGGCCGGCGCAGTCCGCGCCCGATCCCGGGATGAAGCCCGCGCCGATGGCCAGGGGCAACAGGCCGTTGCGCAGGGCGTTGTCACAATAGTAAGCGGGGCCATCTCCGATACGGGCGGCATAGGGATAAAACCCATTGACAGCATAGTAATCCTGCAGATACCTGGCCATCTCGCCCACCACGCGGCGCTCCACCAGGGCCATCAGCTCTTCAGTCGTCATTGCCAACAGGCGGTCATTGAACGGCGCGCTGCCCTGGGTGACGAAGCGGTTATCACCCGGCGTTGCATTATCTCCTTCCAGATAGGCGCGCGGCTGATTGCGGTTGGCGGCGCTGCGGAGCTGGCCCGGGAGCCCCTCATGGGCCGCGAGGACAACGGCGGCATAACCGCCCTGGCCGTCCACCACCAGTTGTCCCATGGTATTGCTGTTGATAACCGAGGCGGCATTGGCGCGAAGATTGCCCGACACGCCATACCACAAGCGTTCTCCACGGCCATCGCGCAGATCGCCCAGGCCCAGGGTGCGCCAGGGCAGCCTGCCCGTCAGGCTGGCGCACGACCCAGCCGAATAGTCCGCAAGCCCGTCGCCGTTCGTATCCGGGCAGGGCAGCTCGCCCGGCCGGGTGGGGGAAGCGGCGGCAAAACCGGCGAGCGCCTGCCGGGCCTGCGCCAGGGCGCGCGCCGTGTCCATGCCGCCGTGGCGTTGCCAGGCATTGTCATTGAGGCCGCTGACCAGCAGCATGGCGGAGCCCAGAATGATGATGGTCATCATGACCAGGATGACCATGCCCTTCTGCCTATTGCCCACCATCATCGTGCTGTTCCGTGGAGTGCCGCACCCGGGCGGCTTCATAGGTTTCCCGGACCTTGTCCGTTTCCAGGTCCAGAACCTGCCCCGGCTTTACGAGTATGGGGCGGAGCCTGCCGGCCGGTTTAACCGCCACACGGTCACGGCCGACCAGGCGCAATTGCGCGCCCGCCTCCTTGAGAACCGCGCGGGAGGGGAAGGCGCGCCCGTTAGCCCACAACACCCGGCGTCCATCGCTGCCCACAATGATGCCGTCAACCTTCACCCGCCGTGGACCGGCTGACCGCGCCGCACTTTGCTCATCCCAGCCACCCGCCACGCCCTCGCGGCGCATCTTGTCCAGTTGCGCGCGTTGTGCCGGAGTCGTGAACAAGCGCTCCAGCCCTGGCGGCGAGGCGGCCCCGGCCGTGCCGGGCAGGATGTTCACGGCGAACAGCAGTATGCCCGCGGCCAGGGCGGTGCGCCGGCCTGCGCCTGAAAATCGATGCCGAACCTCGCCGCTCACATGAACTCCCCGCTGCCCATGGCATCATCATCCTGCCCACGGATGGAAAACCAGGACAGTTTGCAGTCCGCGCGCACATTGGCCACGCCCGGCAGCACATCATTCCCACCCTGGCGCCGCAGGGTGCAGCCGTCCACCATCACCAGGCCGCCTTCCTGGCCGTGCAGATGGTCGAGAAACAGCAGCAGATCGCCCTCGTGCAGGGCTTCCACCTGCAAGTCCATGGCGCTGGCGTAGACCTGGTACGATCCGCTGTCGACGGTGGGAGGGAGGGAATAGGGGCGCTGCTCGTGGAGGCGGTATTCCATGGCCAGAATGCCGTTTTCCTCCCCCATGCGGCGCAGGGCCTCCAGCCACTGCAGGCGGGGCTCCTCGCCGATGAAGCCACGCGCTTCCAGCTTCCGATAACGGCCAAAAAGGGTTTCTATGATTCGCTCCGCCTCGACCAGTTCCTGATGGTTCCGGACCAGCGCCTGCAGGCGGCTGTCCCGCGCGCGCTTCTCATCTTCCATTGCCGCACGGAAGTGCAGGCTGGAAACGACTAACAGGGAGGCCATCAGTAGCGCGCCGAGCAGCCACAACAAGGGGGTGCGCAATGCGGGTAAATCAAGCTCACAGGACTTTTTCATCGTCCCGCCTCATCTTGATGCCAACAGAGAATTTCGCTTTCTCTACCCGCTGCCTGCCGAACTGGCCCTCTACGGTGGCTGCCTGGTTCACATTGAGCGGCAGAGTGAGAATTTCCACCTCGCTGATCTGTGGCTGCCTGCGCAACGCCCTGGCAAAGGATTCGATATCGCGGTGGGCGCGCAGATAATTGCCGTCGAAAGGCTCGATCTCTCCCTTGACGACGGCATATTCAACTTCCTCCCGCGCGTCTCCCTCCGCCTCGGACTCCAAAGCTTCATCTTCCATGCCAATCTCTTGGGCTTCACCACCCACCCCGGTGTTGTCGCCCGGGTCACTGCGCCAGGCGATTTCATTGACCTGCAAATTGGCATGCCTGCCAAGTCCGCGGCTGATGTTCATCAACAGGGGTCCCGGCTGGCTGCGCCATGCCTCGATATACCCGGCGACCCGAACCGCCGCGGCAATGTCCCCGGCGTTCACCGGAATATCCGGCAGGCGGCCGGCCATGGCGTCATAACGGATCTGGGCCTGTTGCGCGAGCTGCGCGGTCTGCATGCCCCGTTCGCGGAAAATCAGGCCATCGGTGACATTGATGCCCGACCACAACAGGGCGGCGCATAGCGTGACCAGCGATGTGGCATGCAAGCCCCTGCGCAGGCGGTATGTCTGGTAATGGCGGAGGTGAGCGGGCGCGGCATAGAGGTTCGGTTTCCCGCCACCCGCCAGCAAGGAGACAAACAGGCGGTCGCAAAAGGCTTCGTTTTCAGCAACATGACATCCCAGCTTGGCGGCAAGGCCCGCCACATCATGAATCTGGTACTGATCGGCAAGGCGCTCGTCCTGGCAACGCTCAAGCGCCGCCAGCAGGGGTCCCCCACTGATGACGCATACCGCCAGCTTCTCGTCCGGGGTGAGAAATTGCAGGGAACCCAGGTAGCGCCTGGTCTTGCTGATTTCGCCGGCAATATGACGTGCATACCCCCCGGGCGAACAGTCATATTCCGGCGACAGGCGGCTGAATCTTACCTTCCCCTGCTCCAGATAGGTCTGGCGCAGGCCGCCGTTCCGGTTGTGCGTCACCAGCAGAACCTTGTCCTCCGCCAGATCCAATGGCTTGACCAGTCTTTCGCTCAACATGGCCACGGAATGAATGCCCGCAAGCGGGGTTTTGCGCGCATCCAGAACGGCAAGCCACCGGCTGATGAGATCCGGATTGGCCAGGGCGCTGAACAGCACCAGGTCGTCACGGCGCTGGGTCTGCTGCCTGCCCACCACGCGGCTGTGTTGAAAGTCCGTGGCGCGGAACAGGCGCGCGGCATGGCGCTGATGAAGAGCCATCCGGTCACGCCCGCGCACATGGGGCAGGGATTCCACGCGGAACTCTTCCTCGATGAAGTCGGTGAGAACGCCGACGGGCACCCGGCCCAGGGTGTTGAGAGCGGCGGCGAATGTTTCCTGGCCGGCCTCATCCGCCGGGAATCTCCCTATCTCATGGAGTTCTCGCCCGTCCCGCTCAAAAGCGGTCACGCCCTGCGCGGTAATATGCAATATCAGTTGCGTCATGGCCTACATCCGGATATTACCGATGATGTCGTATATGGGGCCCAGCACGGAAATCATCAGCCAGCCCAGCATCACACCCAGAATCACCGTCAGCACCGGCTCAATGAGTTTCTGTACCCGCTCTATGGATTCCTTGATCTCGCGGTAGTAGAAATAACTGACATTGGACAAGGCCTGGTCCAGTGCGCCGGTGTTCTCCCCCACGCGGATCATGCGGATGATCAGGGGCGGAAAGAGTTCCGTGGTCTCGAAACTGGTGCTCAGGCCCGTGCCTTCCGCAATCTGCATGTGGGCGCGCTCCAAGGCGCTCTCGATGACCTTATTGTCGGCCAGTGTCTGGTTGATCTTGATGCACTCGATAATGGAAATGCCGGTGGAATAGAGCAGGGCGAAATTGTTGGCGAAACGCGCCAGAATAATCTTGCGCAGGATGGGTCCGATTAACCACAGGCGCAGCTTCATGCCGTCGCTCCAATAGCGCACGCCGGGATGAACCCGCCTCAGGTACCTGAGAACCAACACGGCGGCAACCGGTGTGACAAGAATCATGTGCCAATATTCCCTGAAAATATCGGACACGAAAATCAGGGCGCGGGTATGGGCGGGGAGCTCGTTGCCCATGTTCTGTATGAAGGACACCAGTTGCGGCACCAGGTAGGTCATAAGAAAAAAGATCACCCCCACGACCACCACGGCCACGAAGGCGGGATACATGACCACTTTCCTGGTGTGGGACGCCAGCTCATCCTGCCATTTCAAGGTCGCCGTCAGTTCGGCCAGGATCTCCGGCAGGGTGCCGCTCTGTTCGCCGGCCCGGATGAGATTGATGAACACGCGGTTGAAGATCTTCGGAAAGCGCTCCATGGCCTCGGACAGGGTCCGGCCCCCCTCGATATCCGTGATGAGGGCCGCGATGGTTTCGCGGAAGCGGTCGTTGGTGACGCTGTCGCGCAGATCCGTAAGCCCCTCCAGGAGCGGCACGCCGGCGCGCACCAGTTGCTCGAGATGAAAACAGAACGTGATCAGCTCGGCACGGCCCACCTTGCGCGTGCCCAGGCCACCGCGGCGCCGGCGCGCCGGGCGGTGGCTGATCATGTCCAGCCCCATGCGCTTGAGGCGCTGCTCCAGGTCCGCGTCGTTGCTGGCCTCAATCTGGCCGATGACGGACTTGCCGTGGGCGTCTATGGCCTTGTACTGGAACAGCATCATGTCAGTGCAGGCGTGAGGTCAGATCGATGACCCGGGACACTTCCTCCAGGGTCGTGGAACCATCGAGGATGCGCCGCAGGCCATCCTCGGCGAGGGGCCGGAAGCCCTTGTGCAGGGCCATCTCGGTGATCTCGCGGCGCGTGGCGCGGCGCGCCACCAGTTCATCCATGTCGCTGTCCATCCACAACAGCTCCATGACGGCGAGGCGCCCGCGGTAACCGGTATGGCCGCAGGCCTCGCAGCCGGTGGCGCGGAAGATGGGCGCGGCGCTGCCCGCCCCCAGGCCCAGGAGGCGGCGCTCCATATCATTGGGCCGCGCCTCGGTCTTGCATGAGGAACAAAGCCTGCGGATGAGGCGCTGCCCGATGATGCCGATGATGTTGCCCGCCAGGATATCGGGAACGATGCCCAGGTCCAGAAGCCGCGGTATGGCGCCGATGGCCGAGTTGGTATGCACGGTGGAAAAGACCTGGTGACCGGTCATGGCGGCGCGCAGGGCCATGTCGGCCGTATCCTCGTCGCGGATCTCGCCCACCAGGATGACATCCGGATCCTGGCGCAGCATGGAGCGGATGCCACTGGCGAAATCCAGCTTGCCGTGCTGCCCCACCGAGGTCTGGCGGATCATGGCCATGGGATACTCCACCGGATCCTCCAGGGTCATGATGTTGACGGATTCGTTGTTGATATAGTTCAACATGGAATACAAGGTGGTGGTCTTGCCGCTGCCCGTGGGGCCGGTGACCAGCAACACTCCCTCGGGACGCGCCAGCATGAGCTTCAGGGAGGTCAGGGCATCGTCCCGCAGCCCCAGCTCGTCCAGGGCCACGATGCCCTTCTGACGATCCAGGATGCGCAGCACGATATTCTCGCCATGGGTGGTGGGCTGGGCCGAGACGCGGAAATCCACGGGGCGCCCGAACAAGGTGAGAGAAATCCGCCCGTCCTGAGGGGCGCGGGTTTCCGCGATATTCATCCCTGACATCACCTTGAGGCGCACGGCCATGGCCGACCAGTAATTGCTGTGCAGGCTGCGCACCTGGCGCAGCACGCCATCGATGCGGTAGCGCACCCGCAGAAAGCCCGCTTCGGGCTCGAAATGGACATCCGAGGCGCCGCGCTTGACGGCATCGGCGAGCAGGGCATCCACGAGCCGCACCATGGGCTGGCTGTACTCGTCGCTGTCACCTTGCAGGTTGCTGTAGTCGGCTTCCCCGGTTTCAATCTCCTGCAGAATGCCCTCCACGGACAGGTCGAATCCGTAGAACTGATTGATGGCGTTCTCGATCTCGCTCTCGGCGGCCAGCACGGGCTGGATATGGATGCCCTCGCCGATCTGGGCGGCGAGTTGATCGATGGCCACCACGTTGAAGGTATCGGCCATGGCCACGGTCAGGCGCCGCTTGGCGCGGTCCAGTGACAGGGGCAGTATGCGGTAGCGCCGCGCCACATCGCGGGGAATCAGTTTGAGCAGGTCGCTGTCCAGCACCATCTTGCTCAGGTCCACGGACTCCTGCCCGAGGGCCTCGCCCAACACGTCGCGCATGATGGCCTCGGTGACGAAACCCAAGGCCACCACCACCTGCCCCAGCTTGAGACCGCGCCGTTTCTGTTCGGTAAGGGCGACCTGCAACTGATCCTGGGTCAGCAGGCCCTTCTCAACCAACAGATCGCCAAGGCGGCGGGGACGGGGCACAGCGCTCAAGGCGTCTCTCCGGAAACCGCGGCAGTCAAGGTACGGACTCGCTGGCGCGCGCCCTCCACATCGAATTTCACGGCCTGCCCCTTGGCTTGGGAGAGGGCCCAGCGGTAATACTGCAGGGCCAGGCGGTCCTGGCGGAGATGATCCAGGCTCACGGCGAGATTGAACAAATAGTTGGGATTGTGCGGCGCGGCGCTGTAGGCCCGGAAATAGGACTGCTGCGCCTCTTCCCAGCGTGACTGGGCGGCATAGACATTGCCCAGGGCGAAGCGCAGATAGTGCGTTTCACCATGTTCGCGCAACATCTGCTTGATCAGGGATTCATTGGCCACCGGATCGCCCGTGGACAACAGGCTGAGCAATCCGGTCTGGGCGACGCCATCCTTGGGATCGGCCTCCAGCTGGCGGCGGTACAGGGCGCGCGCCTCATCCTGGCGCCCCTGGCGCGCGGCCACGCTGGCCAGGCCGAGAAGGGCGTCACGATTGCGTGGCTGCCTGTCCAGCACCTGCTCGTAGAGCCGGCGCGCATCCCGGATCCTGTTTTCCTGGTAGGCCTGATAGGCCGAGACCAGCATCTGGTATGTATTGGGCTGCCCTGTGTGACGCTCGATGGCGGGCCGTGCCGCCTGCGTTGCGGGCGGGGCCTGCTTCTCCCTTGGCGGGGGAGGCGGCGCTTGCCGTGGCGGCGGCGCGGGACGCGCCTGGGCAGGCGTGGAGCCAAGCGCGGGGGTGGCGGCGGCATGGGCGCCTGGTGAAGGCTTGCCGGATTCCGCCGGAGGCCGGGGGGCGGCGGGCACCGCCTCGGGCGACACGCGCTCCGTGACTGGCGCGGCCGGTCTTTCTTCAGGCTGCTCTGATGCTGTCTCCACGGGCGTGGACGGCGGCAAGGAAGCGGGCGTGGCCAGTGGCTGCACAAGAAGCTGGCGTGACCAGTAATAATAGGCGCCGACCAGCGCCAGAACGACCAATAGCAATACACCCGACAGGATAAACAGCCTCCTGCGCGAGCGGGACTGGCGGCGGCGGCCGGCGGCGAGCAGGCGGGCCGCATCATCCGCCGTGGGCGCTGGCGGAGATGGTTCCAGGCTCAGTCCGTCCCCCCCGTTTCCGGAAGCGCCTTCCCCTTCCGCCGGCAGATCACCACTGGAATTGTCCTGAAGTTTGTCCTGGGGATTGTCCCGGGCACTGTCCGTGGAC
>WGFB01000112.1 GCA_015492435.1 Gammaproteobacteria bacterium
CCCCGCAGCCAGGCGTGGGCCCGGGACACCTTGTCCAGGGCGATGGAGCCGCGCGGACTCACTCCCACCTGGATATAGCGCGCCAGCTCGTCGCTGAATCCGGCGGGGCGGCGCGTGGCCGCCACCAGGGCCACGATGTAATCCTCCATGGGCTCCGGGATCCTGACTTGCCCGATCTCGTCGCGCGCCGCGAATACCACGTCCTGGGGCAGGAGGGAGGTGACTCGGCCGCTTTTCCCGCACTCTCTCCCCGTACCAGGCGCATGATATGTTTTTCCGCCTCATCGTCTGGATGGGCGATGAACACGTGCATGAGGAAACGGTCCATCTGCGCCTCGGGGAACGGATAGGCGCCTTCCTGCTCGATGGGGTTCTGGGTCGCCATCACCATGAACAGGGGGGCATGTCGTGGGTCTGGCCGGCAACGGTGACCTGGCGCTCTTCCATGGCCTCGAGCAATGCCGCCTGCACCTTGGCGGGCGCGCGGTTGATCTCATCGGCCAGGACGATATTGGCGAAAATGGGGCCCGGCTGGAACACGAAGCGCTCGGCGGCATCCTCGCCCAGGTACATCTCCGAGCCGGTAATATCGGAGGGCAGAAGATCCGGCGTGAACTGGATGCGGCTGAAATCCGATTCCAGGTGCTTCGCCAGGCTTTTCACCGCGCGGGTCTTGGCCAGGCCCGGCAGGCCCTCGACGAGGACATTGCCGTTGCACAACAAGGTCAGCAGCAGGCGCTCCACGATCTGCTCCTGGCCGATGATGGAACGGCTCATGCGCTCCATCAGTTCGTGTATCCCCTGGCGTGCATTCATGTTGCGGCCTCCCGGTTTCAGATTGAAGACCATTGTAAACGCTTGGCGCTTCGGCCGCGAAATATATCTGCTATGATTCTCCATGGATAAGAAGGCCCGCGCATAAGGCGCGGCGCCATTCGCCCGGGATAACCGATGCATAAAATTGCCTTGTTGATAATCATGATACTGGCGCTGCCGGCCGGCCAGGGCGCCACCCGCTTCCAGGCGCCGGAGCGCGGAGACTATGCGGGCAGCGAGGCCTGCGCCGGGTGCCATCAGTCCGAATTCGATGCATGGCAGGGATCCCATCACGACCGGGCGATGCAGCGGGCCACGCCCGATACGGTTCTGGGGGATTTCAATGATGCCCGCTTTCGCTACAACGGTATCGAGTCGCGTTTCTACCGCCGGGACGGCCGCTTCATGGTGCGCACCGATGGTCCCGATGGCAAGCCCGGGGACTACGTCATTGCCTACACCTTCGGTGTCGAGCCGTTGCAACAATACCTGATCGAATTTCCCGGCGGGCGCCTGCAGGCGCTCGGCATCGCCTGGGACAGCCGCCCGGTGGAACAAGGGGGGCAGCGCTGGTTTCACCTCTATCCCGGCCAGCAGGTGGACTACAAAAACCCCCTGCACTGGACCCGGTCCAGCCAGACCTGGAATCACCAGTGCGCCGAGTGCCACTCCACCGATGTAAAGAAGCACTATGATCCGGCCACCCGCCGCTACGCCACCACCTGGCAGGCCATGGACGTGGGCTGCGAGGCCTGTCATGGCCCGGGCGCCGCGCACGTGGCATGGGCGCGCGCGGGCGCAAAGGGCGGCGATGCCCGGCTGGTGGTGCGCTTTGATGAGCGCCGCGGTGTGCGCTGGGAGACCGAAACCAAAACGGGCAAGGTGGTGCGCAGTGAACCCCTCGAATCGCCCGTGGAGGTCGAGACCTGCGCCCGCTGCCATGCCCGCCGCAGCCTGCTCTCGGAAGACTATCGCCCGGGCAGGCCCCTGACCCGGACGCACCGGCCGGCCCTGCTGAGCGAGGGCCTGTATTTCCCGGATGGACAGATTCAGGACGAGGTCTACGTCTACGGCTCCTTCCTGCAGAGCCGGATGTACCATGCCGGCGTGACCTGCGCCGACTGCCACGAGCCCCACAGCGCCAGGACGCGCGATCCGGGCAACGGCGTGTGCCTGCAATGCCACCAGGCCCGGCGTTTCGATACGCCGCAACACCATCATCACAAGGCCGGCGCCCGCGGCAGCGCCTGCGTCGACTGTCACATGCCGGCCCGCACCTACATGGTGGTGGATCCGCGCCGCGACCACAGCTTGCGCATCCCGCGCCCGGACCTGACGGCCGCCCTGGGCACACCCAATGCCTGCAACGATTGCCACCGCGCCCAGACACCCGTCTGGGCCGCGGGGTGGGTAACGAAGTGGTATGGTGATACCGCGAACAAAGGCTACCAGGATTTTGCCCGGGCGCTCTACGAAGGGCGCCGCGACGGGCCGGGCGCCGCCCGGTTGCTGAACAGGCTGGCCGCCAATGGGTCACAGCCCGCGATCGCCCGCGCCACGGCGGTCTCTCTCATGCCGCGCTATCTGGGACGTACGACCCTGGCGACCCTGCAACAGGCTTTGGGGGATGAGGATGCCCTGGTGCGCATGGCCGCCCTCGGCAGCATCGAGGCATTGCCAGGCGACCTGCGCGCCGCGCTGGCTTCCGATCTGCTCAGCGATTCACAGCTTGCGGTGCGTATCGAGGCGGCCCGGGTGCTCGCCGATGCCCCCCGGCGCTTGCTGGACGGTGCGGCGCTGGATGCGGCGCTGCAGGAATACATCGCCTCCCAGGTGCTCAACAGCGACCGGCCCGAGGCGCAATTCAACCTGGCCAACCTGGCGCGGCGCCAGGGGAAGATGGATGATGCCCGCGCCCGCTTGCGCACGGCGCTGGAACTTGAACCGGATTTCGCGCCGGCGTGGATCAATCTTGCGGACCTGGAGCGGAGCAGCGGCGATGAAGCCAAAGGCATCGCCGTCTTGCGGCACGGGTTGAAGGCAGCGCCGGACAACGCCGACCTGCACCATGCGCTGGGATTGGCGCTGATCCGCCGTGGCGACAAGCTGGCGGCGGTAACCGAACTGCAACGGGCCGCCCGCCTGGCCCCGGACAATGCCCGCTATGCCTGGATCCATGGGGTGGCCTTGCACAGCACGGGCAGGCGGCGGGAAGCCGTCGCCTTCCTGGAGGCCGCGGCGGAAAAGCATCCAACCGACCGCGATATCCTGTTCACCCTGATGCAGTACCAGCGCGAACTGGGGCGCCTCGAAGAGGCGGAGGTGCTCGCCGCGCGTTTCCGGGAGAATTGGCCGAATGATCCGCGAAGCCGTCGGTAGATGGAGGTCCAATGCTGGCGCACAGGAAGGGACAAGGTACAAAGGGCTGTTTCCCTTGTACCTTTCACAATCCCGGCGTCCACTTTTTTGCGGCCGGGTTTATGAGACGAAGAGGAGACACGGTCATGCGCCTGATGACCCGGATCCTGTTGTTGCTCGGCATGCTGGCCATTTTCGCAGCCTAGGAGGCTGTCGGACTTAGGTGATCGTAGCGAGGCGAGTGGGAAATGGAGGACAGTTTTTCGATCATTTGAGGCGAATAGTGGTCGCTATTTAACGAAAATGATCGAAAAAATGGACCCATTTCCCGCCGCCGCAGTAGATTCATCC
>WGFB01000113.1 GCA_015492435.1 Gammaproteobacteria bacterium
GCCTGCCTTTTCAAATCAATTGGTTAGGCGCTTCAGGCCCGCACGGGCTCAGCGTTGCGCCCCTTGGCAAGGGCTCGCCATTCCCCGCGGGCCGCGCCTTGA
Source organism: Gammaproteobacteria bacterium (assembly GCA_015492435.1). GTDB lineage: Bacteria > Pseudomonadota > Gammaproteobacteria > SZUA-140 > SZUA-140 > SZUA-140. The sequence goes on from WGFB01000113.1 coordinate 103, forward strand.
TCCCGCACGGGCCTGAAGCGCTGAACATGATATATATTGTTGCCGGGTTAATATTTACACATATATCATACCTGCCCGTGAGAAAAGGGGACAGCCTGGCCGGGAAAACGGATCAGGAGAACAGCCCGCGCAAACGGGCGCCGGGATCGGGCGCGCGCATGAAGGCCTCTCCCACCAGAAAGGCGTTGACCCCCCGCGCGCGCATCAGCGCCACATCCTCATGGCCCAGGATGCCGCTCTCCGTCACCACGATGCGCTCCGGGGGAATCAGGGGAAGCAGATCCAGGGTCGTTTCCAGGCGCGTCTCGAAACTGCGCAGGTCGCGGTTGTTGATGCCGATGAGGGTGAGATCCAGTGACAGGACGCGCTCCAGCTCGCCCCGGTCATGGACCTCCACCAGGACATCCATGCCCAGTTGCGCCGCCAGGCGGGACAACCCCGACAAGGCGGCATCGTCCAGGGCGGCGGCAATGAGCAGGATGCAGTCGGCGCCGATGACGCGCGCCTCATAGACCTGATAGGGATCGATGATGAAATCCTTACGCAGCACGGGCAGGGCGCAGGCGGCGCGCGCCTGGCGCAGAAAATCCTCGTGCCCCTGAAAAAAATCCCGGTCCGTCAGAACCGAAAGGCAGGTGGCGCCACCCTGTTCGTAGGAGACGGCGATCTCCGCCACCTGGAAATCCTCGCGCAGCACACCCTTGCTGGGCGAGGCCTTCTTGATTTCCGCAATGACCGCGGGAAGACCCTGCTCCAGGCGCCGGACGATGGCGCCGGCGAAAGGCCGCGCGGCAGGGGCCGTTTCCACCCGCCTGGCCAGCGCCTCCATGGAGACATCCTGGCGGCGCGCGCGGATTTCCTCCTCCTTGCGCAGCAGGATACGCTTCAGAATATCGGGGGTGCCGTTCATGAGCGGAGAATAAAGGGGGTCACTGTTTCCCGAAGGAGCGGGACAACCCAGCCAGCGCCCTGAGCTTGGCGCCCGCCTCGCCACTGTCCAGCACCTCCCGCGCGCGGGCGACCCCGGACTTCAGATCATCCACCAGATCCGCGGCATAGATGGCGGCGCCCGCGTTGAGGGCCACGATGTCCCGCGCGGGGCCCGCGGCCCCGGAGAACACGGACTCGATCAGCGCCAGGCTTTCCCCGGCGCTGTCCACTTTCAGCGCCTCCGGATCCCCGCGCTGCATGCCGAAATCTTCCGGCGCGATGGCATACATGTGGATCTCGCCATTGCGCAGCTCCGCCACCTGCGTGGCCGAGGCGACGCTGATCTCGTCCATGCCGTCTTCGCCATGCACGACCAGCACATGGCGGCTGCCCAGTTTGCGCAGGACCTGCGCCACGGGCGCCAGCCACGCCGGACTGAAGACGCCGATGACCTGGTGCGGGGCGCCGGCGGGGTTGGTCATGGGGCCGAGAATATTGAACAGCGTGCGCACCCCCATCTCGCGGCGCGGGCCGATGGCGTGCTTCATGGCCCCATGATGCATGGGAGCGAACATGAAGCCCACGCCCACGCGGGCCACGCACTCGGCCACCTGGGCCGGGCTCAGGTCGAGGCGCACACCCGCGGCCTCCAGGACATCGGCGCTGCCCGAGCGGCTGGAGACGGAGCGGTTGCCGTGCTTGGCCACCTTGCCGCCCGCCGCCGCCACCACGAAGGCGCTGGCCGTGGAAATATTGAAGGTCGAGGCGGCATCGCCACCGGTGCCGCAGGTATCGACGAGATGGGTCCTGTCCACCTCCACGCGTGCCGCCAGCTCACGCATCACCTGCGCCGCGGCGGCGATCTCATCCACCGTTTCGCCTTTCATGCGCAAACCGATGAGGAACCCCCCGATCTGGGCCGGCGTGGCCTGGCCGCTCATGATGGCCCGCATGACCGCCGTCATCTCCCGCGCGGAGAGATCCCGTCCCTCTGTCACGGCGCGAATGGCCGCGGGCATGTCCATGGCCATCACCCCCGCCCTCCCGATACGCCCGGCACCTGGACGGACCGGCCCTCGTTCAGGAAATTTCTCAACAGGTCATGCCCATGCCGGGTCAGTATGGACTCCGGATGAAATTGCACCCCCTCCAGCACATACGACTGATGCCGGATACCCATGATTTCGTCCATGCCGCCATCCTCGCGCTCCGTCCACGCCGTCACCACCAGGGAACCGGGCAGGCTGTCCTTCTCGATCACCAGGGAATGGTAGCGTGTCGCCTCGAAGGGGCTGGGCAGGCCATGAAAAACCCCTTCCCCGCGGTGATGAATCATGGAGGTCTTGCCATGCATGACATGCTGCGCGCGCACGATGCGCCCGCCCAGTGCCTGGGCAATGCTCTGATGCCCCAGGCATACCCCCAGAATCGGGATGCTGCCGGCAAAAACCTTGATGGCCTCCATGGAAATCCCCGCCTCGTTGGGGGTGCACGGCCCCGGGGAGATGACGATATGATCCGGCGCCAGCGCCTCGATCTCACCGATATCGATCTCGTCATTGCGGAACACCCTGACATCCACCCCCAACTCACCCAGGTACTGCACCAGGTTGTAGGTAAAGGAGTCATAATTGTCGATCATCAGGACCATTGCGCGCGCCTGTCATTCAAAAGGTAAAAAACGGGAAAACCCTCGGGAAACCGCGCCCCATTATCACCCATCTGCCGCGCGAGGGCCAGCCCGGAATCCAGGCGGCGCTTCACTTTTCAAAACACGCGCGTGATTCCGGCGGGATTCACTGCCAGTGCTTCCGCCCGCCTCCCTCTCCAGGGAGGCGGGCGGAAGCATGGTCTGGATGATCCGCCCGATCCCTTCCTCCAGCCAGCGCGTCATATTGGGATGAGGCACCAGGCCCTTGCCGTTCATCTTGAAATCCAGGCCTTCCAGCAGGCGCTGGTAGGGCCCGGACCCATACAGGCGGTTGGAAACCACCAGCACCCGGCCGCCATTCCTGTTGCCCTGCTCGATCTCCTCCCTGATCCGGAGCAGCGCCTGCGCCCGCTTGTCCGGCCAGTCCTCGCGCAAGGTCATCGCCTTGACAGCCCGGAACGGGCGTTCCAGGCCTTTCTGGATCCACGCGATATTGTCATTGATGACCTCAAGCCAGCGCCGGTTTTGCTCATCGTCCATGGTGCCATGGGCGAGCAGGATGACCGTTTCGTCTTCCGGCCGCTCGCTGATTTCCATGATCCGCTCCAGAAGGATTTCCGCAATGAGTGGAGACTCCTCGTAACCGCCAAAGCGCTCTATGACGGCGCTGGTGCGGATACGCGGTGGAACCTTGCCATGGGCGTCTCCCGGCGGATCCATTGCCAGGCCCAGCATGTAATCCGTCCTGGCCTTCATGTGATCCCGCAATGCATACATGCGGATGAAAATGATGCGCGTGACCCCTTCCTTCTCCAGTTTCCGCACCGCCTGGCCCAGGATCAACGGATCTCCCATTCCAGGCGCCATCTCGACCCTGTAGCGCCCGCGCAACGGCGCCACCACGCGCTCCAGGCCATCGTTATAGGGGCGGGTGGAACCATGGGGCATGATCAGGACGCCGACTTCCTCCCTCGATGCGCGCGAATAACGGTTCGCCGTCTGATGCAGCCAGGTCAGTACATCGGGATGGGGAAACAGGGACTTCCCCAAGGCGATATCGAACTGCCCGAACTTGCGGCCCATCCAGCCTTCCATGGACATGCGCTGGTCGAACTTGACGCCGATGGCGAACGGTACCAGCAGTGTGCGCCCGCGCCTGGCGGCGGTACGGATAATCCGCGCATCGACGGCCTCGTTCTTCTCCTCGTGACCCGGGGCGCCGTGCTCATAGTAGACATGGACGTCAACCTCGCGGAATTCGTGGCGGTCCGTCACTTCGCGCGCCAGCCTTTCCAGATCGTTGCGGATGCGGCGCTCACTGGCTTCATCCACCGCGCCAGAGCCCAACACCACCAGGCGCTCCCCGGAGGGCTGGGTACTGACGGCCTCGACCCGGTCCAACAATATCTGAGCCGTCAGATAACTTTCCGCCATGGGCGGCGCCCATTGTATATTGCCGCGCCCGATCGCCTGCCCGATCCGGTCCCTGTATTGCTGAAACAAGGCATCCCCGGCGGAAAGAAACATCGGAACCACGACGAATTGGCTGACGCCCTGCTGCTCCAGCTCCGCCACCGCCCGCCGGATATAGGCGGCATAGCCGTCCTCGATGCCCTGCCGGTCCTTTCCGATGAGGGCCAGACTGGCAATGCGGCGCCGCTTGAACTGGTCCATCACCGCATCGATCTCCTGATTGCCCAGGAACCCCCGGTCCGCGGCAACCACCAGGAATCCTGTCTTCAGCGGTCCACCCTGCACATTTTGCGAAATAAAGAAGGCCAGGAATAAGAGAAAGTAAATTCCAAGCCCCATGAGGGCGGCCACCTTGAGTCTTTGTTTCATATCTCATCCTCCAAAAAATATTCCATTTCCCGGAACCGGCGGCCCCGGAACCCTGGATAATGCAACAGAACAACAAGCCGCATCGCCACCTTCCCGCCACCACCAGGCGGGATAAAAAAGCCGCTTCCCCGGCCCAATGGAGGGAGGGAGAGGGAGTCGGGAGACCATAACGATATCCCTGGGGAAGCGGCAAAACGCACCTACTCCACCCTCAGGGCGGCGCGCATGCCCATGCTGTAATGCGCTTCGCGTTCCGCCGCGTCCCAGATATTGCAGATCAGCACATAGTCCCCCGGTCCGAGTTCGAAGGCCACCCGGGAGGCCGTGCCCACCGCCAGCCCCCCGGCCCGGCCGGCAAGCATGACACCCGGCCCGTTCTCGTCCACATTGCCATCGCCATCCACGGGCAGACTGCCCGGCGCCAGAGCGGTTTTCATTACCACGAACTCATGAGCATCGGACGGGCCGGTAACGATGAAGGTCACCGGGCCGGCATTGACCGTGCTTTTATCCGGCGTCACCGCCCACTCGGTCAATACAACATTGACGGCCTCGAAACTGCTTTGTCCCGCAACGGGTACGCAATAGATGCTGAACGCAAGGAAAACGGCGGCTGCGAAATTTTGCTTCCCTGACTGCTTCATTGTTGCCCTCCTGTGACAGGCGCGTAACGGACGGTATAGTTACCGCTGACACCGGCCTGATCGTAGTAGCTGAGAAGTTGCAGCTTAAAAAACCCGCTACCGGTATCGATGACATAGACCCGGTAGTTGGGCCACAACAAGGGTGGAGACACTTTCAGAATGTTGTACGCATACCAGGTATTGTCCTTGAACAGGCCGCCGGCGCTGTCCTGGCGATACATGCCCGTAATGTCCACGCCGCCTGGATTGACCGTGCCACTGGCATAGGCGGCAATGGCCGCGGTATCGAAGGGACCGAACGCGCCACCACCACCGCTGCCGGAAACGCCGCCATTGGTCCAGATCTTCCAGTCACGGCCGGCAACCTCCACCTTGATATCCCAGCCGGGCGAGGCGCAATTCACTTCCGCCGCGGAATCGATATCAAAGCACTTGCTGCCGCCGCTGGCGCCGATGGCGGCCGTCCAGGCGGTTGGCGTGGCCGGGAATGCACTGTCCACCGCGCCCTGGATAAAGAGTTCCAGGGTGATGTCGCGGCTGGGTTGCACGATATCGGTAACATGGAACTTGGCATAGCTGTCCGCCGCTGCCGATCTGACCAGCCACCATTGGTCCGGGTTGGCGGAAATGGCATGCGTGGGCGGCCCGGCGTAGAGCCACCAGCCCTCACTCGTGCCATCGCCCCTGATGTAGGGAACATAGCGGTCCTGTTCGAAGGTGAGCCCGTCGGCACTGGTGACGGCATCGAAGGCCGCCAGCTCACTATCTGCCGTGGCATTGGTAAATACCGAGACATTGGGCTCGCCCGTGACAGCGTCGTAAAAGTCATTCTGGGCATCGGCGATGGCGCCCTGCACGGCCCCCGGCCCGGAGACACCCCCATTGAGCCTGATGCTGGTGCGTTTGAACGCTATATGCCAGGCGCCGCTGGTGACGGCCGACGCATCATCCAGATCCACTTCCCGGCCGGTATCGAAATTGAAGTAGGTGTACTTGTTGGCCGGATCGCCGGGACCGGCGCCAAAACCGCCCGCCGTGGCATCGATCTGCACCGTTACCGTGGTCCCGGCAGGCGGATTATGGTTGCTGCCGGTATTGGCCGGCGGTGTGGCAGGGATATTCCCGCCGCCACCGCCGCAACCGGACAACATGACTCCAGCCAGTGGCATGAGCAGCCACTTCCATGAATTTTCGCTCGATTTCATTGCTTTTCCTCCACAGTCAAGAAATTTCACGCGGCCCAGCGCCATACCGGTAATCGCCGGTCTTCGCCGCGCGCAAGGCCGACCCGCGGACTGCATTGATTCGGGCCGGATGTGAACACAAGCAGGCTGTGGAGAGCGGGACACGGCGCAGGGAGAGATTCGCACGTTGGGTTTTCCGCACCCCGCTCTCCACAGCCTGCTTGAAATGCGGGTTATCCATCGATGCGCACCCCCAGGTAGACAAAGCGCCCCGCCGTGGGACGGTTGTCATGGCGGATGGCCGGATCACGGTGCTCGTCGGTGAGATTGTCGACGCCGCCATATACCTTCAAGCCCTTGCCGATGACCTGAGTCAGCTTCACGTCCCAGGTGGTCCAGGCGGGCGACACCAGTTGATTGCCGGCGTCGAAATACTCCTCGCTCTGATAGACACCGCGCAGGGCCACGGTGGTGCCCCAGGCCTGGTTCTTCCAGTCGGCGCCCAGCTTGATTTGATGGCGGGGACGTTCCTTGAGCGTTTTTCCCGTGTCGAGGTCTTCGCTGTCGAGCAGGGTGTAACTGCCCTTCAGATCGAAACGGCCCCGATGGAGGTTGCCGCTGATCTCCAGCCCCTGGGTCATGGCGCGGGCGAAATTCTGGTATTCGAGAATGTTCAGGCCGGCCAGTGCCGACTTCCCGGGATTGATGCGGGTATCGATCAGGTTCTTGATGCGGTTGTGAAACAGGGAAAGGTCGATGCGGAAATCGCCCGGCCGCGCCAGCTCGATGCCCAACTGGTAACTGTCGGAGCGCTCCGGTTGCAGTGTGTCGCTGCCAAGGACCATGTAGCCCAGTTGGCTGTGATCGAATACGAAGAAACGCTCTTTCAGGTTGGGCACCCGGTAGCCGCGACCCGCGCCCATGCGCACATTGGTAATGACATCGCCAAACCACCGCGGCGTGTACATGGCATTGATCTTGGGCGCGGCGTAGAACCCGAAATCGCTGTCATCCTGTATTCGGACGCCGGGTACGATCTCCCACTGTTCACCGATGAAGATATCGTCCTGCAGGTAGGCCTCGATGTTGCGCTGCGCCTTGCCACCCACCTCGATGGCGCGGGCCTGCCTCAAGCGGTCCTGATACTGATCGAGCGTTGTCCGCCCCAGCAGCAGCCCCGAAGTGAACACTTGGTTTTCGCCCCAGGGTTTGTCCCATTGCAACTCAGCGCGGTAGAGATCGATCCGGGCCGTGCGCTCTTGTTCCACTTGCGGGGTGGCGATGGCATCCTGCTGGGTCACATCACGCCAGTTGTCACGCAGCAGCCAGCCGCGCAGCCTGCCGCCCCCCTTCAAGGCATGCAGAAAACCCGTGGTGACGTGAAGCCTGCGGGCATCTTCATTCTTCTTCAGCCTGATTTCGCCCGCGCCTGGCGCGAAGCGGGAGAGATTGTTGCTGACTGCCTCCCGGTAGAAACGGGGCGCGATGTAGATCTCCGTATTGCCTCCGGGCGTCCAGGCCAGGCGCAGATCGAGATTGCTCTTGCGCCCTTCCTCTCCTTCGGAACGGAAGGTGCCCGGATCGAGCGTATAGCCATCCTTGCCGCGCTGGCTGGCGTTGAGCCGCAGGTAGCCGCTGCGCCGCTTGATGGCCAGATTGGCGGCCAGGTGGCGGGCGCTGATATCACCGGCGTCGCCGCTGAGATTCTTCCCGCCGTAGGTGCCGCCATCGACCGCCAGGCCGTAGGCCAGCGGCCGCTCCGGCTTGCGGGTAATGATATTGACGACACCCCCCATGGCGTTGCTGCCATAGAGCGCCGAAGTCGCGCCCTTGACGATCTCGATGCGCTCGATATCCGCCGTGCCGATCTGGCTGAGGTCGACCGCGGAACCGGTACTCGGGGTGATGGGCTCGCCATTCAACACCACCCGCACGCGGTCGGCATTGAAACCCTGCAGCCAGACTTCGAAACCTGTCTTGCCGTGGATGGGCTTGAGCAGCAGGCCGGGGGCATCCTCAAGGGCTTCCTTCAGATCGCGGGCGTGAGTCTTTTCAATTTCCTCGCGGCCCACCACTTCGGTGCGCACCGGCGCCTCCAGCACCGGCTTCTCGGTGCGCGTGCCGGTAACGACCACTTCACGCAGCCGGGCCGCGCGGCCGGAAGGCTTTTCCACGGGGGATGTTTCCCTGGTATCCTCTTCCGCCATCACCGGCTTGAAGAGCATCAGGGTCAACACCCAGGACAACAAGATGATCAGAGCCAGGCGGCTCACACAGCACCTCCACAAAAGTATCCAGTCCACTATCGATCTGGCTGGCTACCTTTGCGCCCTGTCCTGAAGCCAGGGGCTGGGTGGCTGGCTGCCTGTTTGTCTGTCAGGGGATGCCTCCCCTGGAAGTTGGATTATTTCGTCAGAATCAACTTGTCCTGACGGGTAATGCGCAAGCGGTATGCATGCCCCGCGTGCACGATCAGGACCTCCTGTTCTCCCCGGAACAGCTCCCGGCTGTCATAGATCCGCACCGATGTCTCGTCCGCGGACTTGGAACCGCCGGGACGCGTACTACCTGCCATGGACTCTTTCATGCGCCTCATCACCCCAAGTATGCCGCCACATTGCCCGGCTTGCGCAACATCTTGTCCACCTCGCCCTGATGCATTTCCTCCTCGGTGATCATGCGGCGGGCATAGTCCTCCAGCAACTCGGAACGGCCGGCCGCGAGCGACAGCAGTTCCCGGTAGCGCTTCATGGCCTCATGCTCATGCGCCAGGGATTCACACAGGATTTCATCGATATCGTGCTTCTCGGTTTCCAGCAGGGGCCCGATGGCCAGGGAAGGGTGCCCGCCCAGATGCGTGATGAGTTCTCCCGCCTCCTGGGCATGGGCCAGGGCCTCCTCCGCCTGTTTGCGCATCCAGGCGATGATGGGGATCCTGTTGTGGCCGAAAACCATGAAGGCATAGTGGGTATAGCGCACGACGCCCGCCAGTTCCAGCTCCAGGATCCTGTTGAGCGTTTCGATGACCCGTTCCTTATCCAGCGGGGATGGCTGATTCATCCTCGTCTCCTCCCGGCAAAATCGATACTCACAATATGGCTCTCCTCATGTGCCTGGGCGGCGCATTGACCGCAACCCAGGCAGATTTCACTCAGATTTCCAGGCACGCCGCGTTGCGCCAGGGCGATATCCTCCGCGCAACCCAGCAGGAAAAGCGTCTTGACCAGTTGATGCATTTCCATGGGCCCGCTCATGGGGAAATTCCGCCGGCCGGCGGGTATTCCGATCTTGTGCAAATGCCACAACTGCCGCACCTCGCCCGTGTAGGCATCCACCACGCCCAGCCGGGGTTCTCCCTTTTCCAGCCACGCATCGATCCGGTAACTCATATAGTAGGACTCCTCTGCCTCATGGTTTGCATGCGAACCCCAGCCTCGGCAGCTAATGATAATCATTCTCACTTTAATGTCAACCTTAATGATTGTGATTCTCATTTACTTTTAGTTTCCGCTCATGCATAATTCCCCTCAGCCAGCCAGCATAGCCCTGCATAAAAAGGGGCTATGGCATAGCCAGCCAGCCTCTCCGCAACCGCGCCAGGCAACCCCGGCGCCATGAGGCTTCTACAGAACATTGCTGATTAATATTGAGGGAGTGACAAAGTGAAAAAGCATAAGCGTTTATTCCGCAACGTTTGCGTCATCGCCGCACTGGGTATGGCTATGCCCGCTGGCGCGGCTGATGACGATCAGGGCGCGGAGCCTGAAGCCAAAGTCCTGGACAAGGTCATGGTGATCGGAAATCCAGCCAATATAGAAAAGATTCCGGGATCCGCGCAGGTGGTGACCGAGGAGGACATCCGCCAGCAGAGTTACGATGATGTCAGCCGGGTATTGCGCAAGGTGCCGGGCGTCAATGTCAGAAGCGAATTCGGTTTCGGCTTGTTTCCCAGCATCAGCCTGCGCGGCGTGGATACGACCCGGAGCGCCAAGGTGACCATCATGGAGGACGGCATACTGATGGCGCCGGCGCCCTATTCCGCCCCCGCGGCCTACTATGCCCCGACCGTGGGCCGCATGAGCGGCATGGAGGTTTTGAAGGGGTCGAGCCAGATCAAATACGGACCGCATATTACCGGCGGCGTGATCAATTATCTGTCCACGCCGATCCCGCTCAAGGAAACCGTCTACATGAAGTCCCTGTTCGGCAGCTTCGATGAGCTGCGCACGCATGCCTTCGTGGGCAACACCTTCGACACCAAGGCCGGACAGATCGGAGTCCTGCTCGAAGGCTATTTCCGACAGAACCAGGGCTTTGCGACCATCGACCTGACCCCTGATTTTCGTGATGGCGACGATACCGGCTTCATCAAGAAGGACCGCATGATCAAGATCTCCTGGGAACCCAACACCTCCATCTATCAGCGCCTGGAATTCAAGTACGGGCGCAACGAGCTGGACGCCAACGAATCCTACCTGGGACTGAGCGAGGCCGATTTCAAGGCGGATCCCCTGCGCCGCTATTCGGCAGCCCGCTTCGACAACATCACCACCGAGCAGAACAACAATTATCTGCGATATGCCGTCAGCCCGACGGACAATTTGGACGTCATCGCGACACTCTATTCGACGGACTTCAAGCGCAACTGGTACAAGCTCAAGGACCTGCGCAATGTCAACGGCAACAAGCTCGGGCTCTCCGCCGCCCTGGCCGGCGCGCAAAACGGCGAGGGGCTGGCATGCCTCAAGGGCGACCTGGCCTGCACCTTGCGGGTACGCGCCAACAACCGCGAATACGGAGCCCGTGGCATTGATTCGGTCGTCTATTACCGCTTCGGCTCCTCGGTTCAGCACGAAGTGGCCGCGGGCGTCCGCTATCACCAGGATCAGATACGGCGCTTCCAGTGGGATGACGACTACATTCAGGCCGCCAACGGGACGATTTCCGACATGAATCCCGGAACGCCGGGCGGCGCCGGTGACCGCCTGCAGAAGACCACCGCGCTGGCCATGTTTGTCCAGGACACCATCACGGCGGGCCGCTGGACATTCACCCCCGGCATCCGTTACGAAAAACTGGACCAGACCTCCGAGGAGCCCAAGGGCGCCCTGCAGGGCGTCAGCGGCACCAGCGGCCGGGATGGGCAAAACAGCTTCGACATGACCGCGGGCGGCATGGGCGTCGCTTATAAATTCAATGACAACTGGACCGGCTTCGGCGGCGTGCACACCGGGTTCTCCCCGCCCAGCCCGAGAGGGACGCGCGCGGGTCTCGACCCCGAAACCAGCACGGCCTATGAAGCCGGCGTGCGCTACGCCAACCCCAGGCAGGCGCTGGCCGCCGAGGCAGTCGCCTTCTATACGGATTTCAAGGACCTGATCGTGGTGGACAATATCGGCGGTGCCGGCGCCGGGAACGATGAGAACTTCGGCGAGGTAACGGCCTCCGGCCTGGAGTTCGCGGTGCAATACGACGCGGGCATCGCCAACAGCTGGCGGCTGCGCAACCCCTGGTATTTCAACCTGACCTATACCAACGCCGAACAGCAGAACGATGCCCGCTCCACCGATCCCGAGTCCATTTTCAGCTTCGGCAGGAAAGGCAACCAGGTGCCGTATATTCCCGATCTGCAGTTCGGACTCGGCACCGGCGTTGAATCCAGCCGCTGGGGCGCCCATATCTCGGGCAACTACGTGAGCGCCATGTATACCAGCGCCAACAACGTGAACAACCAGCTCAACGGCAATGGCGAACCCGACGCCCGCTTCGGCAAAACCGACAGCTATTTTGTCACGGATGTTTCGGCGTTCTACAAGGCCTCCGACAGCGTGAAAATCTTCGGCGGCGCGCAAAACCTGTTCGACGAGCAATACATCGTCTCGCGCCAGCCTCACGGACCGAGAGCCGGCCTGCCGCGGTTCCTCTATGCAGGCATCGAACTGGCCATGTAGCACCGGACCGGGCGGAGGGCGTGATCGCCTTCCGCCCGCCCCGCCCTTGGCCGTGCGCTAGAATATTCGGGTCTGGCTGATCACATGAAAGCACAGCCCGGTTTCAGCAAACATTGGAGAAAACAAACTTGAGTCTATGAATACCGAACTTGCCAATTCCGCCCTGTCCAGGATCGCCCCCCTGTTCGAGCAAGGCGGGCCCATCATGTATGTCTTGCTGGCGCTCTCCATACTGGCCCTGGCCATTATACTCGCCAAGCTGTTCCAGTTCTCACGCAGCAATCTGCGCCGTTCCGCCTTTATCGAACCCACGCTTTCCCGCCTCTACCAGTCAGGGCACGACGAGGCCCTGGATGAGCTGCGGGGGCAGCGCAGCCCGGTCGCCAGAGTCATGGAAAGCGCCATACGCAGCGGCGCCGATCCCGCCATGTCGGCGCGGGATGTCGAGGCGGAAGTCAGCCGGGTGGGATCCGCCCAGATCCGCAATCTCGAATCCCTGCTGCGTGGCCTCTCATCCATTGCCCACCTGAGCCCCCTGCTGGGCCTGCTGGGCACGGTAACGGGCATGATTGCGGCCTTCAGCCGGCTGGAGGAGGCCGGCAGCCGCGTCGACCCCTCCATTCTTTCCGGCGGGATCTGGGAGGCCCTGCTGACCACCGCCTTCGGCCTCACCGTGGCCATACCCGCCATGGCCGCCTTCTACTACCTGGAAGGCGAAGTAGACCGGGTCCGCGCCACCATGAAGGATGTCAGCGTGCGCATCCTCATCCACTTTGGCAAAAGCCCCTCCCATATCGGAACCCACGACAGCGCCAGACTGGAGGACGAGACCCATGGAATTTGAGGGACGCGCGCGCATCCATTCCCACCTGGACATAGCGCCATTGATCGATATCGTTTTTCTGCTGCTGGTGTTCTTTATGCTCACCAGCACCTTTCTGACGCCCGAGGCGATAGAACTGGAGTTGCCCGAATCGAGCAGCGCGGCCGTTGCGGAGGCGACCCCCATCACCGTGGCGCTGGACCAGGACGGCCAACTGACTCTCAACGGCGAGCGCATCGGCCTGGATCAACTGCGCCCGGCCATCGTAACTCTGCTGAAACAGGACGCGGAAACCGCCATTACCCTGAAAAGCGACGCCCGGACGGAAGTTCAACAACTGCTCAAGGTCATGGATGAGATCAGGGCCGCCGGCGGCAGCAACATCGCCCTGGCGACCACCCCGAAACAGACGCAATGACACTGACCCGGCTGCACATTTCCATAACCGTGCTGATCGCCCTGGCCCTCCATGGCGCTATCGCCATGTGGGCCGCCGCCCTGCCTTCCCCAGCCCCCTACC
>WGFB01000114.1 GCA_015492435.1 Gammaproteobacteria bacterium
GGTAGGGGCAGTCCAGCAGTTGCTGATAGCGGCCGGCCGCGCTCATTCCCCGCACCTTCTCGGCCGGCCGCTATCAGCAACTGCTGGACTGCCCCTACCAGTTCTTCGCCGCCAGCGGGCTGGGGCTGCAAGCGCCGGAGGCCATCCGCGAGGCTCTGGAGAAATCCGACTACGGAGAGCGGGTGCACCGCATCCTGGAACGCTTTCATGACCCTGAAAACCCCGGGGCCATGCCCGCCATCGCGCCTGAACAGAGGGAGGAAGCCGCGCGCCGCCTGGAGCGCATCTCACGGCGTGAATTCCGCCGCGACCTGGAGGACAACCTGTTGCACCAGGGCTGGCTGCGGCGCTGGCTGGACATCGTCCCCGCCTACATCGACTGGTGCATCGCGCGCTGCCGGACATGGCGGCCCGCCGCCGTGGAACAACGCATCGAACGCGCCCTCACCCCCGGCGGCGTGACCGTGAAGGGGCGTCTGGACCGCATCGACCGCCACGATGGGACTCATGCCATCGTCGACTACAAGACCGGCGCCGCGCCCGCGCAGGAGGAGGTGGAGGACGGAGAGGCCGTGCAACTGCCCTTCTATGCCCTGCTGAGCGGGGACGCGGTGGTCAGGAGCGAATACCTGCTGCTGGAAAAGAACGGCGTGCGGGGCGGCGCCTGCCTGGAAGACGAGGATCTCATCCGCCTGGCCCAGGCCACGGGAGAACGCCTGGCGAGCCTGGTGGAACAGATGGAAGACGGCGCCCCCCTGCCCGCCTGGGGTGATGAAAAGACCTGCGACTACTGCCCCGTCAGCGGCGTGTGCCGCAAGCAGGCCTGGGATGCCCCGCACCCGGTGATTGACCACGAAGCCCAGGCAAATGATATCTCATGAAACGCCGCGCCCGATCCTCCATTCCCAGGGAAGTCACAAGATACAAGGGCCAAGACACAAGGTACAAAAAGCTAATTCCCTTGTACCTTGTGCCTTGTATCTTGTACCTTCCACACTCCCAGTACCCAATCTTTTGCAATGACTGGGGGTACTGCGTGATTGACAGACATCCCTGACATCCCATGGACACCGTACAGACTGCCAGCGCCCCCCAGACCAACGCCACCGTCATGGCCTCGGCCGGCACGGGCAAGACCTGGCTGCTGGTCACCCGGCTCATACGCCTGCTGCTGAGTGGCGCCGATCCCGGCGCCATCCTCGCCGTCACCTTCACGCGCAAGGCCGCGGCCGAGATGCAGGGCCGCCTGCGGGAACGACTGTACGAATACCTCACCATGGATGACGAAGCACTGGCCAGGAATCTGTCCCTGATCGGCCTCGACGGCAGCGGCGGGAACCTCAGCGCCATGCGGCACTTGTTCGAAAAGCTGTTGCGCCATGAGCGCCCCGCGCGCATCACCACCTATCACGCCTTCTGCCAGGACGTGCTGCACCGCTTCCCCTTCGATGCCGGCGTGCCGCCCGGTTTCGACGTGGTGGAGAACACCGGACTGCTGGTCAGCGAGGCCTGGGACGCCCTCATCACGGAAACCACCGCCCACCCCGATGGAGAGACGGCCGCCGCCCTGCGGCAGTTGCTGGACTATCACGGCAGCATCGACGGGCCGCGCCAGGCCCTGGAAACATTTCTCAACCACCGCATCGACTGGTGGGCCTATACCCAGGGACAGCGCGATCCCGTCGCCCATGCGGTGGCAGCCCTGACCCGGCGCCTGGATATCGACCCCCAGGCCGACCCGGAAAGGGATTTTCTCGGCGGCGACACCCTCTCCCTGACCGGGGAATTCATGGAGCTGCTGGAAAAACACCCGACCGACACCAATCTCAGGCATGCCGGCCTGCTCAGGCAGGCGGGGGACCCCGCCCGCCCGGCGCGGGAGAAAATCCGCCTGATCAGCGAAGTCTTTCTGACCCAGAAGGGACAACCCCGGGCGCGCAAGGAGAGCGGCGCCCTGCGCAAGGCCATGGGAGAGAAGGGCCTGCAGCGTTTCCTGCGCCTGCACGGAATCCTGTGTGGCTACCTGGAGCGCTACCTGGAACAGCAGAAACGGCAGCTCACCCTGCGCATTAATCAGGCCTGGTACCGCGCCGGGCAGGCGCTGCTCGATCACTACATGCGCATCAAGGCGGAACGGCGCCAGTTGGATTTCGCCGACCTGGAGTGGCATACCTATCTGCTCCTGCGTCACAGCGACCAGGCCCTGTGGGTGCAGTACAAGCTGGATCACCGCATCGATCACTTCCTCGTGGACGAGTTCCAGGACACCAATCCCACCCAGTGGGCCATGCTGCTGCCCCTGCTGGAGGAACTGGCGGCGGGCGGCGGGGAGCGGCGCCGCAGTGTCTTTCTGGTGGGCGACGGCAAGCAATCCATCTACCGCTTCCGGCGCGCCAACCCGCGCCTCTTTCACACCGCGGATACCTGGCTGCGGGAACACCTGCAGGCCGTCAACTGTACCCTGGATACCTCGCGGCGCTCGGCGCCCGCCATCATCGACTTCGTCAACCGCCTCTTCTCGAGCGAAGTACTGGGACAACGGCTGCCTTCGTTCCACGCCCACGGCACCCACCTGCGGGGACTGTGGGGCCGCGTGGAGATGCTGCCCCTGATCCAGGCGCAGGCGGAACCGGAAGAACAAGCAGTGGAAAACCACGGTCGCGCCTTGCGCAACCCTCTTCTCGAACCAAGGCCCTGCTTCGAGGACGATCCTCACTTTTCCGAAGGCGTGCTCATCGCGCAGCGCATCCGGGACATGGTGAACGGCCCCACGGTGCTCACCACCCAGGGAAGGAACCATGAGGCGGGTTACAGCGACATCACCATCCTGGTGCGCAGCCGCACCCATATCCATCACTACGAGCGCGCCCTGCGCCACGCGGGAATCCCCTATCTGGGCGGCGGCCGCACCACGCTGCTGGACTGCCTTGAGATTCAGGACATGGTGGCCCTGCTGGAACTGCTGGTGGCCCCCTACAACAACCTCGCCCTGGCCTGCGTGCTGCGCTCCCCCCTCTTCCAGTGCGGCGACGAGGACCTGATCTTCCTGGCGCAGAGGGCGCAGCGCGGGGCAGGAGGTACCTGGTTCGATATCCTGGAGGCGCAGGACAGCGATGAACTGGCGCAACATGCGGCGCTGCAACACGCCCGGGAACGGCTGTGCGCATGGCGCGAGCTGGCGGGCCAGCTCCCCGTCCACGACCTGCTGGACCGCATCTACTGCGACGCCAATGTCATCCAGCGCTACTGCGCGGCCTTCCCGCCCGCCCTGCGTTCCCGCGCGCGGGGCAATCTGACCCGCTTCATCGAAATGGCCCTGGAAGTGGACAGCGGGCGCTATCCCAGCCTGGCGCATTTCCTGACGCGCATCCGCGCCCTGCGGCAATACGATGACGACGCCCTGGAGGAGGCGCCCCATCTCGAACAGAAGGACGCGGTGCGCATCATGACCATCCACGCCGCCAAGGGCCTGGAGGCGCCCATCGTGTTCCTGGCCGACAGCGCGCGCCCCCGCAGGCGGCCCGGCGCCTACGAACTCCTGCTGGAATGGCCGGGGGAAGCGGACCGCCCCGTGAGTTTTCACCTCGGCGCCAAGCGTGACGAGATGGACCAGTGGAGCCGGCAACTGCGCGACAAGGCCGAGGAGGAAGACATCATGGAGGAGACCAATCTGCTCTATGTCGCCCTCACCCGCGCCCGCCAGTGGCTGATCATCAGCGGCTGCATGCCGCGCAGGAACCACAACCTGGGCTGGTACGGGGACATGGCGGCCGCCCTCGACAATGACGGGGACATCGGCACCCGGGGGTTCGTCCTGGAATCGGGGGCGCAACCGGAGCCGCCTCCAGCCAGGCCCGTGGAAACCGGCCAGGCACCTTCAGTAGACCCTCGCCTGTCCCGGCCCCTGGACATACCGCCCATGCCCGTGGAACGCTCGCCCAGTGCCTTGGCAGACGACACCACTGAAGACAGTGCGACGTTCAAGCCGGTGACGCCCCCAGCCAACGAGGCGCCGTTCAACCGTGGCTTGGTGATCCACCGCATGCTCGACCTTCTCACGCGCGACGAAGGAACAGGATCTGGCGGCACATTGACCTGTGAAACACTGGCCCGTGACCTCGGCCTCGGCCCCCGGGATCCCGCTTTGCTGGCGTGCTGGGATGAAGCTCAGGCAGTGATTAGAAACGAAGCACTCCGCCCCCTGTTCGACGCGGCCCACTTCCAGCGCGCAATCAACGAGGCGCCCCTCATCTACGAACAGGATGGCCATATCGTCAATGGCATCATCGACCGCCTGGTCATCGCCGACACCCTGACGCTCATCGACTACAAGACCCATCGTCATGCCCGGCCGGACAACCTGGCGCAACTGGCCGCGCCCTACCGGCAGCAGATGGAACACTATGCCCGTGGCGTGAAAAAACTGTGGCCAGGCAAGCCGCTGCGCGTGCTGCTGTTGTTCACGGCCTGCGCCGGGATCGTGGAAATGGAAGCCGCGCAAACAAACCGGTAAACACCGGGGGCGCGGGCAACACCATACCCGTATGGATTGGGCCTCGCTTTGCCCAGCGCCCCGCACAGGCTGCGGCGGTTTCCCAAGCAAGTATCAGGCAATCATATGGGCATGTGCAGCCCTATGTTCAGCATCGCGCCACGCGGTACGGTGTCGTTGTCAATATCGACGCTTTTCAGAGCCATGGCCATGTCGATATTAAGCACCTTGAGCACGGTCAGGCCCAAAGCGCCATAGCCGATTTTCTCGCCGGCCAGGTTGGCACGGTATCCCGCGCGGAGACCGGGAATGATCCAGCTCCCGGTAAAGTACTCCCCGCTCACGGTGGCCCACTGGTAGTCGTCTCCGAAAGGATCAGGGATGGCATTGGCGTCGTAGGTTGCATTGAGCGCCCAGCGCCGGTCAGCGGTGAATACGCCGGCTTCAAATTTGAACTGGCGCTCCAGTGTATAAACGTATTTGCTGGCCAGCCGGTTGTATATATCGGTCCCAGGCGTATAGCCCATGCCTTCAAGCCCTTCCATGCCTGGAAAACTGAACTCCGGCTCGTTGATGTCGGAAACCGTCACGCCCGCCTGGTAGTTGCGGCTCTCCCACAACAGTCCCAGGTCGATGCCGAAATTGTTGTCGTAGTTGAACTTTGCATTGAGTATGTCCTCTAAGATTTTCTTGGCGTCCGTGAGCCCTCCCAGGCGCGTGGCCACACGCGCCAGGCCCGACCGGTACAACTTTCCGCGCACGCCGGCAAGCAGCACACCGTTTTCGCCACGAAAGACCGCCCTGCTGTACCCCAGCGATAAACTGGCCAGAGATGCCGCCCTGGTGACCAGGGTGCTGTCATTATCGACGGTAAAATTGTCGGCAACCGTGTCGACCGTTCCCTCACCCAGATCCAGGGTCGTCAGTCCGGCAAGTAATTGATTCTGTATGTCCGCATAGTCGAGATCAATGGGGTCCTGCAAGGTCACGGATTTGCTGGTCACGGACCCGCTCACGTCCAGGGTCAACACGCCACCGATCACCCTGCTGCCATGTGAGATGGGCATCACCGGCAGGGTGCCATTGGCGAAAACCTTGGCATACCCATCCTGCCCTACCACCGCGAGCACATCATTGAGATCCTCCACGGCTACTTCCACGGTATTCTTCAATTCCGTGATGAACTGGTCCACCTGCGCGGGGTCGTTGGGATCCGCCGGCGGAGCAGGCACGTCAAGCGCCAGCCCCTTCGAGAAGGCCTGCGCCTTCTGATCGATCACATCGAAAATATTGTCAATCTGCCCGTATTCCGTGCCTACGCCGATATTGGTCAACAAGCCGAAGCGGGTAAAGCTTTCATCATCCTTCAGGCTCATGGCGGAAGCGGCCGGATTGCTGATATTGGAAATGATACTCTGCGGATTGCTGGTATATCCCCGAACGAGGTTGCCGCCCACGGACTGATTGACGAATGAGGCCGCGTGCGCGCCGCTGGCAATGCCAAGAAACAAGAGCAATGCAGCACTAAGATAAACGGTAATACGCATCGTTAAAACTCCTTTTTCACCGCACCAGGCCTCTCTCCCGAGCCTCATCCATGGCAGCGCGTTTCTGACCCGATTGGGCAGGCCCAGAGGAAATCGGTTAACCGGTCTTAGAAATATATTATTAAGGAACCTCTCATTAATTCATGAACCGGCGTCTGGCGGCTGAAACGTCCCGGCTCTGCGTTGAAAACTTGGCAATAGCATGCGATTGCCTGCGCTTTTCGCCTTGATCCGGAACATTTCATCTCGCCATCCATCCGGTCCAGAATTAATCAGAGGTTCACCCGGCAACAATATATATCGTGTTCAGCCGTCTGCATCAGGCTGAACATCTGAATCGGCCGGGTGGCGGGCAGATGACCCGCTCCGTTCAATGATCCGGGGTATCCGTCAGGGGAACCAGCATGGGAAGGCCCGAGGGAATGCCCGCAATGCGCTCGTCCAGTATCCTGATCAACTGATCGGGCGGCACATAACCCGGAATCACCGTGCCATCGGAAAGCAACAGGGTGGGTGTTCCCGTGAGCCCGACCAGGCTGGCCTTGGCCATGTGATCCTCTATTGGATTCTCGCAACTCACCCGTTTCATGCGGGCCCCCGACTTGGCCCTGGTCATGGCGGCCTGGCGGTCATCGGCGCACCAGACTGCCAGCATCTTGTAATAGGACTCCGTATTCAGGCCGCTGCGCGGGTAGGCAAGGTAACGGATCTCCATGCCGAGCTTCTCGTAGTCGGCAATCCGATTGTGCATCTTGCGGCAATAGGGACAATCGACATCGGTAAACACGTACACGACATAGCGTGTCTTTTCAGGCTTGAAGTTGACGGTCGTTTCAGGATCTATGGCCCCGAACACAGCCTTGCGCCCCTCGGAGCGTTTCTCCTCGGTAAGATTGACCCGCTCCTTCAAATCCACCAGGTCTCCCTGAATCAGGTAGCGCCCGTCACGGGTGATATACAGAATCTCGCTGCCATAGGTCACCTCGTAGAGTCCCGGCACGGGGGTTGCGGCAATGGAATCCGGCGCTTCGCCGGGAATGATCCGCGCAAGCGTCTGCTTGATGGCCGCCTCGTCATCACCGCCGGCTGCCGCGCTGTTGCCCGACATAAACAGAATCAGGCTGGAAATCAATAATGTGTTTAGAATTTTCATGATGCCTCTTGCTGAATGAGTTACAAAAAAGCCACCCCGCAAGTGGCCCATGGATATTGTACCTGAATCCGTGGGTTCATGGCGTCACATAGTCCAAGCTCTTGATCCCACAGCGGTTCAAAAGATCTCCCGCCGGAAGGAAGTCCTCCGCCCGCCCGGAGCGGACCGTGGTCATTCACCTGCCGGTGCGCTCCTTGTCGTTCCTGGACAGATCTAGCAATATCCGTTCCATGCGCTCCAGGCGCTGCTCGATATCCCCCGTGTGTTCCTTGATCCAGTGCACCTCTCCGGCTTCCCCCTCGCCTTGTTCACGGTTGAATTTCTCATGCTCGGACTGCATGACATCCAGCACCACGCCGATCATCATGTTGAGAAAGACGAAAGCGGTGAGAAATATGAAACTCAGATAGAAAATCCAGCTCAGGGGATAAACGGCCATGGTCTCGTACATGACATCCGTCCAGTCCTCGAAGGTGGCGACGCGAAACAGGGTCAGCATGGCAATGCTGATGTCGCCCCACAAGGTATGGTTGATGTGCTCGAAAAAGAAACTGCCGATGGCGCCATAGATATAGAAAATAATGAACATGAACAACACCACATAGCCCATGCGTGGAATGGCCTTGAGCAGCGCGTTCATGAGAATGCGCAACTCGGGAATGATGGAAATCAGGCGCAGCACGCGGAAGATGCGCAACAGGCGCGCCAGCAACACCATCTCGCCCTCGTTGATGGGGATCAGGCTGGCGGTCACGATTACAAAGTCAAAGACATTCCACCCCTGGCGGAAGAAGTCCCGCAGCCGTTTCTCAGCCGCCATGCGGATCAGAATCTCGATGAGGAAAAACACCGTCACGCCCACATCGAAGAACATCAGAATCCTCATCCAGCGCTCGTCAATGTCGTAGGTCCTGGCCCCGATGGTCAGCGCCGAAAGGATGATGATGCTGATTACCAAGAGTTCGAAAAGTTTGTTACTGCGAATGGCGACAAAACGCGACCGCCAGTCAGGCGCTGTCATGGTCATATCCAACTCCAATGGTAAAAATCACACAAACGAATTCCGTGCATGCATGCCTAACCCGCATCGCTCACCAGGATGCCGGGCCCTTGAATTCACAAAGGATTTTACTCGGCCGGATATACACACCGGTATTCCGCTGCTTCGTAAAATCCTTTGTGAATCCCATGCTCCGCGCGATCATCCCGCCATCCTGGTAAGCGATGCGGGCTAACCGCGCGGGTGGTGGGCGGCGTGCACTTCCTTGAGACGCTGGCGGGCCACATGGGTGTAGATCTGGGTGGTGGACAAATCGCTGTGTCCCAGCAACATCTGCAAGGCGCGCAGATCGGCGCCATGGTTCAGCAGATGGGTGGCGAAGGCATGGCGCAGGGTGTGGGGCGAGAGATGACGCGTGATCCCCGCCTCCGCGGCATAGCGCTTGATAAGATACCAGAAGGCCTGGCGCGTCATGGCCGCTCCGCGGCGGGTGACGAAAACAGCGTCACTTTGCCGGCCCTTCATCATCACCGGACGGCTCTCCTTCAGATAGCGTTCCAGCCATTCGACAGCCTCTTCTCCCAGGGGCACGATACGATCCTTGTTGCCCTTGCCGGTCACGCGCACCACCCCCTGATGTGCATTGACGCGCGGCAGCGTGAGGGCCACCAGTTCCGATACGCGCAGGCCCGTGGCATACATCAGCTCCAGCATGGCGCGGTCGCGCAACCCGATATCGCTGTTCGTATCGGGGGCCGCCAGCAGGGCCTCGATGTCCGCCTCGGTGAGGGAATCGGGCAGGGGCCGCCCCAGCCGGGGCGACTCGATACGCGCGCTGGGATCCTCGCCGATGAGGCCCTCGCGCAGGAGATAGCGGTAGAAGCGGCGCATGCTGGACAACAGGCGCGCCGTGGAACGCACCCGCGCCTTCTGCCCCACCCGCAGCGCCAGGTAGTCCATCAGGTCCCCACGCGCGGCCTCATCCAGCGTCCTGCCCCGCGCGGAAGCCAGCCACAGGGCCAGGCCCTTGAGATCGGCCCCATAGGCGGACAGGGTGGCGTCGCTCAGGCCCCGCTCCGCCCACAAGGCATCCAGGAACCGCTCGATCAGACGGGCATCGGCCCCGGAGAGGGAGGCCTTGCCCCGCTCAGTGGGAACGCCGGGAGAGACGGGACTCATGTTCCAGCAACCATTTTTTGATGGCCAGCACACTGCCGCCCGTATGCCCGGCATATCCCCCCAGTCCTCCGCTGGCCACGACGCGGTGGCAGGGAACGATGACGGGCACGGGGTTGGCGCGGCACGCTCCGCCGACAGCGCGAGGGGAAGTGCCCAGGCGCCGGGCCAGCATGCCGTAGGTGTGGACCATCCCGGGCGGGATGGCCATCAGGGCGCGCCATACCCGGCGCTGAAAGGAGGTTCCACCGAGTTCAAGCGGCACGTCGAAGGAAGCGAGCGGGTCGGCGAAATAGCCGCGCAACTGGGCAACGACCCGGTCCGTCAGGCCGGCATCGCCAGGGACGGTTTCCGCCGGCGCCCCCGGCGGCAGCAGGGCGATGCGGTGGAGCCTGCCGCCGGCGCAGGCTACGCCAATCCGGAAAACGCCTTCAACGGCTTCGAACACGGCGGCATAGCCTGTTGATGCCGCGGGGACCTGCTCCATGGTGAGCCGCCTCAGGCCGGCCGGTCCTTCAGACTCAGAGTTTTTCCTTGATACGCGCCGCCTTGCCACGCAGATTGCGCAGATAATACAGTTTGGCGCGGCGCACGTCGCCACGGCGTTTCACGGTGATGCTGTCGATGGCCGGGCTGTAGGTCTGAAACACGCGCTCGACCCCTTCGCCATGGGAGATCTTGCGCACCGTGAAGGCCGAGTTCAGGCCGCGGTTGCGCTTGGCGATGACCACGCCGGTAAACGCCTGCAGGCGCTCGCGGGCGCCCTCCTTGACCTTGACCTTGACTTCCACCGTATCGCCCGGACCAAAGGCCGGCACTTCGCGCTTCATCTGCTCTGCTTCGATTTGCTTGATCAGTTCACTCATTCTCCTGTACTCCCGCTGTTCCTTAAATGACCTGTTTGTTGCAATATTAACCCGGCAACAATATATCCCTGAATTCGTGGGTTCATGACGGCGCAGAGCACAAGCTCTTGATCCCACAGCGGTTCAAAAAATACCCGCTTAACCTATGGGTGAAGCTAAGATTTTTTGATTCCACTGTGGAATCAATAGCTCGCGCTCTGCATCCGCCCTGAACCCACGGATCCAGGTATA
>WGFB01000115.1 GCA_015492435.1 Gammaproteobacteria bacterium
CCACCGCCTTCAGCCACGCGATCACCATCGATGGCGGAACGCTGAGCTATGCCGAGACCACCGAGCTGGAGATCTACGGGCGCCAGTTCTCCCACACGGACGAGAACCAGTTGCAGCGCTGCTGACCTGCTCTCGAAATCCGCCGGGTCGTCGATTGTGAGAAGCGCGTTTTGAGAACCTGGCTGGCGACGGGCATTCTGGTGGCGTGGGCTGTGATGGCAGTGGCCGGCGCCTGGCTGCCCTTGGCGCCGGACGCCATCGACCTGACCCGCATCCTCGCGCCGCCGGGCAGCGGCTCTCCGCTGGGCTACGACGACCTGGGCCGGCCGCTGCTGGACCGCCTGGTGAGCGGGGCGCGCTATTCCCTGCTGGTGGCGGTGATGGTGGTGTCCATCTCGCTGTTGCTGGGGACCTTCATCGGCGCCATGAGCGCCTACGTGGGGGGCTGGCTGGACCACTTGACCGTGCGCGTCATCGATATCTTTCTCGCCTTCCCCGGCATCCTGCTGGCCATAGCCCTGGCCGGCCTGATGGGGCCGGGCATCGACAATGTCATCATCGCCCTCAGCATCGTGGGCTGGGTGGGGTTCGCGCGCCTGGCGCGCGCCCAGGTGCTCGCCCTGAGGGAGCGCGAGCACGTGCAGGCCGCCGTCGCGCTCGGAACACGCCGCCTGCGCATCGTGTCGCGCCACCTGTTGCCCCTCATCAGCGCGCCGCTGATTGTCGAGGCCACCTTCGCCATCGCCGGTATCGTGATCGCCGAGGCCGGGCTTTCCTTCCTGGGGCTGGGTATCCAGCCGCCCACGCCTTCCTGGGGCAGCATGATCCGGGAAGGGACGCGCTACATGCTGGTATCGCCCCACATGGTGCTGGTGCCGGGGCTGGCCTTGATGCTGGTGGTGCTTGCCGTCAATATGATGGGGGACCGGCTGCGCGACCGCCTGGATGTCAGGCGGGAGCGGGCAGGGGTGAGGGGATAAGGCGCCATGTCACGAGGACGACCACGCACGGGAGAAACAGATAATGTCGTTGGGACCGCTTTTGCTCGGTGTGCAGGGCATCGAGCTGCAGGAAGAGGAGCGCGAGATGCTCATGCACCCCCTGACGGGGGGCGTGGTGCTGTTCAGCCGCAATTATGAATCTCTGGAGCAGCTCGAGGCGCTGACCGCGCAGATACACCAGTTGCGCGAGCCGCGCCTGCTCATCGCCGTGGATCACGAAGGGGGCCGGGTGCAGCGCTT
The DNA here is from genome assembly GCA_015492435.1 of Gammaproteobacteria bacterium. Taxonomy (GTDB): domain Bacteria; phylum Pseudomonadota; class Gammaproteobacteria; order SZUA-140; family SZUA-140; genus SZUA-140. Next base: position 1,242 of record WGFB01000115.1, read on the forward strand.
CCGGGCGGATTTCACCCCCTTGCCCGCGGCGGGGCGCATCGGCGCCGAGTACGATGCCCATCCACACAAGGCGCGGCAACTGGCGGAGGCAGCGGGATGGCTGATGGCCGCCGAGCTGCTTGCCGCCGGAGTGGACCTGAGCTTCATGCCCGTGCTCGATCTGGACCGGGGCGTCTGTCCGGTCATCGGCGACCGCGCCTTTCATCGTGCTCCGGAGGCCGTGACCGATCTGGCCCATCACTATCTCATGGGCATGGGCCGGGCGGGCATGGCGGGAACGGGCAAGCATTTTCCCGGCCACGGCGCCGTCACGGCGGATTCCCACACGGAGCTGCCCGTGGATCCGCGCCCTTTCAATGAGCTGCTCATGGAGGATCTCGTGCCCTTCGAGCGCATGACGGCCTTTGGCCTGCAGGCCGTCATGTCGGCCCATGTGCGCTACGAACAGATCGACGGGAACATCGCTACGTACTCAACATTCTGGTTGCAGGATGTTCTGCGCGCGCGCCTGGGTTTCCAGGGGCTGATCTTCAGTGACGACCTGGAGATGGCGGCCGCCGCAACCGCCGGCGATGTGCCTGACAGGGTGCGCCGCGCCCTGTGGGCTGGTTGCGACGTGGCGCTGGTGTGCCAGACGCGGAAGGCCATGGCCGCCGTTCTGGACGCCGGCCTGGAGTGGCGCAATCCGGTGACCCAACTGCGCCTGGCGCGCATGCATGGCCACGGGGAGGGCGGGCACAGGCATCTGCACCAGGATCCCCAGTGGCGGGCAGCGGTAAAATGCCTGACGGCCCTGGATGAACCCCACACTCTGGATTTGATCTAGTCCTGGGCGATGTTTATCATTATGCCCTTTTTTAGAGGGGCTTTTTTGCACATGTCGAGAATCCTGCTTGTTATCCTGGCGTTCCTGTCCGTAACCGCCGCGCACGCCTTCGAGCCTTTCCAGCCGCTGCCCGAGCAGCCTCCCATACCCAGCGGCAACCCGCAGACGGACGCCAAGGTGTCCCTGGGCAGGCAGTTGTTTTTTGATCCCCGGCTGTCCCTGACGGGCAAGGTGACCTGCAATTCCTGCCATAATCTCGCCCTGGGAGGTGAGGATGGCCGCTCCTTCTCCAAGGGCGCCCTGGGCATGGTGGCGACCCGTTCCACACCCACTCTGTGGAATGTGGCCTTTCAGACCGTGTATTTCTGGGACGGGCGCGCGCCCTCCCTGGAGGCCGCCATCGCCGAGCATCTGCTCAGTCCGGCGATCATGGGCATGCCCAACCCGGAGACCCTGACCGGCAGGCTGTTCGCCATCGAGGGCTACCGGGCTCAGTTCGAGGCGGTCTTTCCCGGCAAGGAAGCGGTCACCCGGGATCATGTGGCCATGGCGCTGGCCAGTTATATCCGCACCCTGGTGACCCCCGACGGGCCCTTCGATCAGTTTTTGCGCGGCGATGAGCAGGCCATTTCCCAGGCCGCGCGGCGTGGATTCAAGCGCTACATCGAAACCGGCTGTGCCTCCTGCCATTTCTGGGTCAATTTCTCGGGCCCGGTGCCGGGGCTGGCCTTCAAGATGGGCGAGGGATTCTATGAGCTGTTTCCCAACTATGTGGGCACGGAATACGATGAGCGGTATGGGCTGTTGAAGGACGAGGGCAGGATCCGGGTGACAGGGGAGGAGGGCCACCGCTATATGTGGCGGGTGCAGTCACTGCGCAACGTGGCGGATACCGCGCCCTACTTTCACAACGGTTCCGTGGCGACCCTGGAGGAGGCCGTGCGCCTTATGGCCAAGACCCAGTTGGACAAGGAGCTGACGGTGGAAGAACTCTCGGACATTGTCGCTTTTCTCGAAACCCTGAGCGGCCGGTATCCGGAGATCGAGAAGCCTGATCTGCCCTGAACGGGGCCGCGCGGCGCCGCTGGTTGGCGTCCCGGGCTACTTGATGACGATCTCGCTGTTTTTGCGCAACTCCTCGATATGCTTTATGAGCATGTCGTTCTGAAGCTGGGCGCGCAGCTTGTCCTTGATGGAGTCGAAGGAGGGCGGGTCGATGTCGCGCTTCGCGTCGAGGCCGATGACGTGCCAGCCGAAGCGGGTCCTCACCGCCGTGGTGCTGAACTGGCCGGGCTTCAGGCCGGGCACGATTTTCCTGAAGGGAACGATCATCTGCTCTTCGGAAACCCATTCCAGCGCCCCGCCGTTCCTGGCGGAGACATCGATGGATTTCTCCTTGGCCAGCTTGTCGAAACCGACTCCATTTTGCAATTCCTTGATGATGTCGCGCGCTTCCTGCTCCGTCTTGACCAGGATGTGGCGCACCTTGTACTCCTGCTCAGGCTTGGTGATGCGCTCCTGGTAGAGTTTGCGCAGCGCTTCATCGGAAATGGGCTGGTTGATGATCTCGCGGGCGCGGTAGCTGGCGATGATATTGCGCTGGGTATTGTCGATGGCGACCATGACCTCCGGTTTCTTGTCGTAGCCTTTCTGGATCGCCTCCTGGTACATGAGTTCCCGGTTGATGTATTCCACCATCAGCATTTGCAGCTGGTCCCGGGTGACATTCTTGCGGGGGTTGTTGCCCATGCGGAAGTTGATGAAGGCCTGGAATGCCTGACGGCTCAGTGGCTGGCCGTTGACGACCACGATGGTTTCATCGCCGGGTGATTTCTCTTCCTCAGCCGCGGAGGCGGCGCCGGACAGAAGGAGCGCGCTCAGCAGGAACAGGCAATTCGTCTTTTTTAACATTCAGATTTCCTTAGGTTTGCATCGCAGAAATTGATCCATTATACCCATATGACCTGAAAAACGGGGCAGTTGTTCAATTTCCCTGGCCCGCGGGCCGGACCTGTTTCTCCCATGGCGCATTTCAGGGGAGGACCTTCATGAAGGGTTTAACGGTCACCTTGTGGAAAACTCCAGCCTGGGCGTAGGGATCGGCTTCTGCCCATGCCCGGGCAGCCTCCAGAGAGGGAAACTCCGCCACGATGAGGCTGCCGGTGAAGCCGGCGGGGCCGGGATCCTCGCAGTCGATGGCGGGGTGCGGGCCGGCCAGCACCAGGCGTCCTTCGTCCCGCAGGGCGTGGATACGCTCGAGATGGGCGGGGCGGTTTGCCAGCCTGGCTTCCAGGCTGTTTTCCCGGTCCTCGCCCATGATGGCATATAACATCAGCGGCTCTCCCGGTATGCTGGAGGAGTGGGGCATATCCAGGCGGTAGGACGCGCGGCCTGGGAGGCGCGTCTCCTGGGGAAGGGGAACTGGGATACTGTTTTCATGAGGTGATCAGAGAATTCCCGTGGGATGTGAGCAGGGTGATGTGTCATAATATTACGATTTGCGTCAGGATAACATATTCATGCCTTTGATCTACGATTTGCACAGCCATTCCACTGCCTCGGACGGGGTTCTGGAGCCTGCCGAACTGGTACAGCGCGCCCGGGACAAGGGGGTGGATGTCCTGGCGCTCACGGATCATGACGTGCTCGATGGCATCGCAGAGGCGCGCGCCGCCGCTGACCGCCTCGGCGTGGTGCTGGTGCCGGGCGTGGAAGTGTCGGTCACCTGGCGGGGCCGGGTGATTCACGTGCTGGGCCTCGGGGTGGACACGATGAACCCCCCGCTGCGGCAAGGACTGGAAGGACTGGCGGAGAAGCGCCGCTGGCGCACGGCCGAACTGGGCAGGCGGCTGGAAGAGCTGGGTATCGACGGCGCCGCTGAAGGGGCCGCGCGCCTGACGCGGGGGCGTGTCGTAAGCCGCACCCATTTTGCCCGCTATCTGGTGGAGGCGGGCTATGTGCGGGATTTCAAGGCCGCGTTCAAGCGCTACCTGGGGCGGGGCAGGCGGGCGTATGTAAGCTGTGAGTGGGCCTTGCTGGAAGAGGCCGTGACATGGATCCGGGCGGCCGGCGGCCAGGCGGTCATTGCCCACCCCGCCCGCTACCGCCTGGGGCGCGGATTGTTCACGGAGTTGCTCGAAGCATTCAAGAATGCCGGCGGAACGGGCCTGGAAGTGATTTCCAGCAGCCACAGCAGACGGGAGAATCTCGTCATGGCGGCCCAGGCCCGGCGCTACGGCCTGCTGGCCTCCGTGGGATCGGATTTTCACGAGCCCGCTGGAAGCTGGTGCGAACTGGGCAGCGTGGCCGCGCTGCCGGGAGACTGCATTCCCATCTGGCGTGACTGGGGGCTGGAGGATATGCCGCTGCGCCAGGTGGCGGGGAACGAGGGCGCCTGATGCTGTACTTGCGCGTGCACCCGGAGAATCCCCAGATGCGCCTCATCACCCAGGCGGTGGCGGTCATGCGCCGTGGCGGGATCGTGGCCTATCCCACCGACTCCTGTTATGCGCTCGGGTGCCATCTTGGGGACAAGGGAGCGCTGGAACGCATTCGCCAGATTCGCCAGTTGGACGAGACCCACAACTTTACCTTGATCTGCCGGGACCTGTCGGAACTCGCCACCTACGCCAAGGTGAGCAATCAGGTGTTCCGCCTCCTCAAGAAGCTGACGCCTGGCCCCTATACCTTCATCCTCAATGCCTCCCGCGAGGTGCCGCGGCGCCTGCAGAACCCCAAGCGCCGCACCATCGGGCTGCGGGTGCCCGATCATCCCATCACCCAGGCCCTGCTGGATGCCCTGGGCGAGCCCATGATGACCGTTTCCCTCATCATGCCTGGCGAGGATATGCCCCTGACGGATCCCGCGGAGATCCGCGAGCGCCTGGGCAAGCGGGTGGACGTGATCATCGATGGCGGGTATTGTGGACACGAGCCCACCACGGTGATCGACATGGTCGCCGAGCCCCCCGAGGTTGTGCGCCAGGGCAAGGGCGAAATAAGCCTTTTGATGGACTGAAGTGATTTTGCCATGAGAACTCTCTTACATGGATGACGTCAGCCTGGTGCAGCGCATCGTCATCTGGTCGGTCCCCGTCCTGTTTGCCATCACGGTGCACGAGGTGGCCCACGGCTGGGTGGCCCTCAAGCTGGGCGACCGCACCGCCATGATGCTGGGGCGCCTGACTCTGAACCCCATCAAGCACATCGATCCCATCGGCACTCTGCTGGTGCCCGCCATCATGCTGCTGGTGGGAGGCTTCGTTTTCGGCTGGGCCAAGCCTGTCCCGGTGACATGGGAGAATCTCAGGCAGCCCAAGCGCGACATGGCCCTGGTGGCGGTGGCCGGCCCCTTGGCCAACCTGCTCATGGTGTTCGGCTGGCTGATCGTCACCAAGGTTGGACTGGCCACCCTGCAGGATCTGCCCGCCGTGGGACAGCCCCTGCTGCTCATGGGGGTGGCGGGCGTGTTCATCAATACGGTGCTGATGGTGCTGAATCTCCTTCCCCTGCCCCCCCTGGACGGGGGGCGCGTGGTGACGGGACTGTTGCCGGGGCCGCTGGCATGGAAATTCAGCCGCATCGAGCCCTATGGTTTCGCCATCCTGCTGTTGTTATTCTTCACCAATGTCCTGGGCAAGATCATGTGGCCGGTGATGTCGCTGGTTTTCGCCGCGGCCATCACCGTGGGCGCGCTGCCGCCTGGCGTGTTCCAGGGCGTTTTACGTTCAATCCTCTGAGGGAGTCATTACTTGATTACCGTATCTGCGCAAAATCAACGTGTTTTGTCGGGCATGCGGCCCACGGGGCGGCTGCACCTGGGCCATTATCATGGCGTGCTGAAAAACTGGATCAAATTGCAGCACGAATATGAGTGCTTTTTCTTTGTCGCCGACTGGCACGCGCTGACCACCGAGTACGACAATACGTCCATTATTGCGGACAGTGTGTGGGAGATGGTCATCGACTGGCTGGTGGCGGGCGTGAATCCCGGCAGCGCCCGCCTGTTCATCCAGTCGCGGGTGCCGGAGCACGCCGAGCTGCATCTCCTGTTGTCCATGATCACCCCCCTGGGCTGGCTGGAGCGCGTGCCCAGCTACAAGGACCAGCAGGAGAAGCTGCGCGAGAAGGATCTGGACACCTATGGTTTCCTGGGCTACCCCCTGCTGCAGAGCGCGGATATCCTCATCTACAAGGCGGGACAGGTGCCGGTGGGCGAGGACCAGGTGGCCCACGTGGAACTGACCCGCGAAGTGGCGCGGCGCTTCAACCACCTGTATGGCCGGGAAGATGACTTCGTGGAACGGGCGCAGGCCGCCATCAAAAAAATGGGCAAGAAAAACTCAAAACTATACAATGAATTAAGAAGGCTTTATCAGGAAAAAGGTGATCACGAGGCGCTGGAGAAGGCGCGCGCCCTGCTGGAATCCCAGCAGAACATCACCCTGGGCGACCGGGAGCGCCTGTTCGGTTACCTGGAAGGGGAGGGTAAGATGATCCTGCCCGAGCCCCAGGCGTTGCTGACCCCCACCTCGAAAATGCCGGGCCTGGACGGGCAGAAAATGTCCAAATCCTATGGCAACACCATCGGCATGCGCGAGGATCCGGCCTCGGTGGAGAAAAAGCTCCGCACCATGCCCACCGATCCCGCGCGGGTGCGGCGCAGTGATCCGGGCGAGCCGGAAAAGTGCCCCGTGTGGGCCTTTCACCAGGTTTATTCGAGCGATGAAACCCGGCGTTGGGTGGCGGAAGGCTGCCGCAGCGCGGGCATCGGCTGTATCGACTGCAAGCAGCCCGTCATCGATGCCGTGCTCAAGGAGCAGGGCCCCATCAGGGAGCGGACCAAGGAATTCGAGGAGAATCCCAAGCTGGTCCAGAGCATCATCAACGAGGGATGCGAGGCCGCGCGCGAGGTGGCGCGGGACACCCTGGAGGAAGTGCGGCAGGCCGTGGGGCTCGTGTACAATGCGTGAAGCGTCCGGTCTCTTTTCTGGGGCAGGTGACGCGAAGCGCATGAAGAGCACGAAGGATAAGGTTGTTTATTACAGTAAAACAGGCGGTTGGTTATGAAACTGACAGCTCATTATCATGGTTATGACGCTTGAATCAGCACCTTCGTGTTCTTCGTGGTAAATCATTACATTTCTGGTATATTTGCACCACACGTGGCCAGGGCCGGGAGCTGAAGGGATCATGACTGAAATATCCAATATACAACCGGTCCGTCCGGAACAGGCGGAAATGCCCTTTGCCCTGGTAATGGGCCAGGCCATGATCGAGCCGCCCAAGGATCTCTATATTCCCCCCGATGCGCTGGAAGTTTTTCTGGAGGCCTTCGAGGGGCCGCTGGACCTGCTGCTGTACCTCATCAAGCGTCAGAATATCGATATTCTCGATATTCCCATCGCCCGCATCACCAGTCAGTACATGGAATACATCGCGCTCATGAAAGAGTTGCGCCTCGAACTGGTGGCCGAGTACCTGGTCATGGCCGCCATGCTGGCGGAGATCAAATCGCGCATGCTGCTGCCCAGGCCCGCGGAGGAGGAAGACGAGGACGACCCCCGCGCGGAACTCATCCGGCGCCTGCAGGAATACGAGCAGTTCAAGAAGGCCGCCGAGGACATCGACGCGCTGCCGCGGGTGGACCGTGACATTTTCATGGCCTCCGCAATGCCCCCCGAGCGGGCCGCGACACGGCCCGAGCCCCAGGTCGAGCTGCGCGATATCCTGCTGTCCTTCCAGGAGGTGATGGCTCGCGCGGCGATGTATTCCCATCATCACATACAACTGGAACCCCTGTCGGTGCGCGAGCGCATGACCCATATCCTGGAGCGTATCGCGGGGGATCAGTTCACGGAGTTCACCAGCCTCTTCACGCCGGAGGAGGGCCGGCGTGGTGTGGTGGTCACCCTGCTGGCCATTCTGGAACTGGCCAAGGAGTCCCTGGTGGAACTCGTCCAGGCTGACGCATTCGGATCCATCTATGTCAAGGCGCCGCAACACAGTCATGAGCCCCGAACAACTTAAAAACATCATCGAAGCCGCCCTGTTCGCTTCCAGGCAGCCCCTCAATGTCAACCAGTTGGGCAAACTGTTTGCCGAGGACGAGCGCCCGGAGCCTCAGGCCATCAAAACATTGCTCCAGGAACTGGCCCGTGACTGGGAGGGGCGCGGCCTGGAGCTGAAACAGGTGGGCAGTGGATACCGCTTCCAGGTGCGCGCGGAACTGTCGCCCTGGATCTCGCGGCTTTCCGAGGAGCGTCCGCCCCGTTATTCCCGCGCCCTGCTGGAAACCCTGGCGCTCATCGTCTACCGCCAGCCCATCACCCGCGCGGGCATCGAGGAAGTGCGCGGCGTGGCCGTCAGTTCTTCCATCATGAAGACCCTCCTGGAGCGTGAATGGGTGCGCGTGGTGGGGCACCGGGAGGTGCCGGGCAAGCCCGCGCTGTATGGCACCACGCGCAAGTTTCTTGACGATTTCAACCTCAAGACCCTGTCGGAACTGCCGCCCCTCGCGGAAATCCGCCCCGTGGATCATGTGCAGAAGGAACTGGAACTGCGCATGGCGGAAGACTCGCTGGAAACGGAGGGCGGGGATGCCGGTGAAGATGACGGCGATACCCTGGAGGGCGCGCTCCCGGCGGTGGCGGCGGACGAAGCCGGTGCCGAAGCCGCGAACGAGGAAGCCGGTCAAGAACGGGGCATCATTGCCGAGGCGCTGCACTGACCGAGCGACTGCAAAAACTGCTGGCCCGCAAGGGGCTGGGTTCACGGCGCGGTATTGAGCAGTGGATCAGGGAGGGGCGCCTCACCCTCAATGGCCGCACCGCTGTGCTGGGCGACCGGGCGGGTGAGGACGACCTCATCAAGCTGGATGGAAAGAGGCTGTACCTGCGGCCCGAGACAAGGCGCGGGACACGCGTGCTGGCCTATCACAAGCCCGCGGGCGAAATCTGCTCCCGCTCCGATCCGGCAGGGCGTCCCACCGTCTTCGATCGTCTCCCGCGCCTCAAGGAGGGGCGCTGGATCGCCGTGGGCCGCCTGGACATCAATACCAGCGGACTGTTGCTGCTCACCACCGACGGGGACCTGGCCAACCGCCTCATGCATCCCTCTTCCCAGGTGGAGCGCGAGTATGCCGTGCGCGTTCTGGGAGAGGTGACGCGCGAGATCCTGGACAACCTGCGCCACGGGGTGATGCTGGAGGACGGGCTGGCCAGCTTCCAGTCGGTGCGTGCCGCGGGCGGGGAGGGCGCCAATCAGTGGTTTCACGTGATACTCAAGGAGGGGCGCAACCGCGAGGTGCGCCGCCTGTGGGAGTCCCAGGGCCTGCGGGTCAGCCGCCTCATCCGGGTGCGTTTCGGGGATTGCCGGCTGCGCAGGGGACTCAAGGCTGGTGATTGGGATGAATTCGAGAGGGACGCCGTCGATGCACTGCGCGCCGCGGTGGGATTGTCCCCGGAAATCCAACCCCGTCCGGTAAAGGAAACGAGGTGGCCGCGAAGAACCGTGAGAAAAAGAGGCAGAAGAAAACGATAGGGCGCGACGCCTCCCTGTCCCTGCTTCAGGCGTACAACATTCTCTTCGCCCGCTTCGGGCCGCAGCACTGGTGGCCGGGCGATACCCCCTTCGAGATCATGGTGGGGGCCGTTCTCACCCAGAACACGGCATGGACCAATGTGGAGAAGGCCATTGCCAATCTTCAGGGTGCGCGGGCCCTTGACGCCGCCGTCATCGTCTCCGCCTCCCATGAACAGCTGGCCGGCTGGCTGACGCCCTCGGGTTATTTCAACATCAAGGCGAAGCGCCTGAAGAATTTCTGCGCCTGGTATCTGGAGCAGGGTGGCTGCGAGGCGCTCAGGTACTGGCCCACCGCCAGACTGCGGGCGGGCCTGCTGTCCGTCAACGGCGTGGGCCGCGAGACGGCCGACGACATGCTGCTCTATGCCTTCCACAGGCCGGTGTTCGTCATCGATGCCTACACGCGGCGCATCTTTTCCCGCCTGGGCCTGGTGGACCATGATTTGTCCTATGAAGCCTTGCGCCGGTATTTCGAGGAGACACTCCGGGCCGGGACGGGGGCGGGCAGGCGGCGGCTTGTCCGCCTGTTCAACGAGTATCATGCCCTCATCGTGGTGCTGGGCAAGGATGTGTGCCGCAAGCGTCCCCGCTGCGGGGCTTGCCCGCTGGCCGCACAGTGTTCATACCCTCTTGAATCCTGACGCCATGAGTCAACCCTGAGCGCCAGGCAGGATGATCGGAGTGCCGTTGAGCCAGCCAATGCCGTCGATGATCATGGCGAGGCCAAGCGCGGCGAGCAGAATTGCCAGCGCGCGGCCGCTCCAGCGGGTGATGAAATCACTCAGCCTTGCAAACCAGCGCTCTGACCGGGAGCCCAGCATCAGGTACAAGGCCGGGAAGGCGAGCAGGGGAAGCGCGAACACCAGGTTGTAAAACAATAATGCGCTGACCATGCCGCCGTTGGACAGGTCCTCTTTCAATATCTGTGCAATGGCGGCGAAATAGGGGAGGGCGCCCCATAGGCCGGAGACGTTGATGAAAGCAGCGACGGCAAAGGCCTGAAGCGGAGTCATACCTTTCCTCGCCGGTTCCGCCTTTGTTTCCCCCTTCTTTCTCCATAATCCATACCCGAGCCAGAGCATGGTCAGGCCTGCGATGATCTCCAGCACGATCTCTCCAAGATCCGGCTCTTTGCTCCACCACTCTGTGAATGAGTGCGCGAGACTGTCAAACAGCGTGTCCAGGCCGAACAGCAGCAGCAAGCCAAAGGGGAGGTAGGTGAGAACGATGCCTGCAATGAATGAGAGGGACCCGGCAAGCGGGCGTTTTTCTCCCAGCAGGATCAACAGGGGAATCATGGCCACGGGCGCGACCGACAGGCTGTCGATCAATGCGATGGGGGCGAGGGTGGCGAACAATTCAATCATGAATTTCAAATGGGTGACGACAGTCGTGGATGATAGTAGCCCATGTTCTCTGCGTCCACCTGTTCTCCATGGTTTGGGTTACTTCAAGATGCTTTCTTGTTTTTATACAAATATGGGGGTGGGGAAGGGGGATAAATTCATGAAATCCTGTATGGTGTTCGATATATCATGTTATTGAGGCGCCTCTCGATGTGCTCATGAGATGGCGAGCTGCTGGCTGGTCCAGGGTGTCAGGCGGGCTGTCAGGAGAAGCGAAAGGAGAATATCCGGGGGCTGTACACGTTGTACGACTGGGGAAGCGCTGTCCAGGAGGGCAGGAAAGGATCCGGAATAAACGAGAGACAGGGAGAATATCCATGATGAAACGATTTTTACTGGTTCTGCCTTTAATGTCCCTGCCGCTGTCCGCCATGGCGGACAGCTTGGGTGTGCGTGTGGGCATCGCCAATTGGGGATACGATATCCAGGGGTTTGCACGCTATAAAAGCACCAACGTGGCAGACAACATTGATGTCAATGACGACCTGGGGTATGACAAGGATTCCCTGGCTTTCTACTATGCGGCCCTGGAGCATCCCGTGCCCTTCTTGCCCAATATCCGCATCAGCCGGACAAATATCGATACGGACGCGAATGGTGTGCTGTCTTCGAATTTTACCTACGGTAATATCACTTTTACGGTAAATGAGCCGGTTTCCAGCCGCGTGCGGCTCAAGCAGACCGATATTACCCTTTACTACCAGTTGCTCGACAATGTGGTCGGGCTCGATCTGGGGCTCAATGCCAAACAGATTGACAGCCAGGCGGGCATTACCGGGGCGGTGAGTGGCACGGAGCGCGCCGAGGTGTCAGGCTGGGTGCCCATGATCTATGCCGGGGCGTCCTTCGATTTTCCCGTTACCGGGCTGGGCGTCAGCGCCGATGGCAGCTATGTCACTTACAGTGGCAGCAAGTTCTATGACTACTCCCTGCGTGCGACCTATACCACACCCTGGTACCTGGGGGTCGAACTGGGGTATCGCAGCCTCAAGCTCGATCTCGACGACTTCGATGGCTCCTATGCCGATATCGAATTCGACGGTTACTATATGGGAGGGTACCTGCAATTCTGACCGTATGAGTTGGGCTTATGGGGTTAGTAGCCGCCACGGTGCCGTCACGGACCTGGCGGCTTTCTGATTTTATACCTGGATCCGTGGGTTCAGGGCGGATGCAGAGCGCGAGCTATTGATTCCACAGTGGAATCAAAAAATCTTAGCTTCACCCATAGGTTAAGCGGGTATTTTTTGAACCGCTGTGGGATCAAGAGCTTGTGCTCTGCGCCGTCATGAAC
>WGFB01000116.1 GCA_015492435.1 Gammaproteobacteria bacterium
CGGGCGACGGCCACGAGGTGGGCGATGCCGTGCCGCGCGGCCGAATCCAGCACCTGCAGGTTGTCGTCGATGAGCAGGGTGGTGGCGGGGTCGAAGGACATCACCCGGTGCAGCCGCTTCCAGAAGGCCGCGTTTTCCTTGGGCAGGCCCAGGTCGTGGGCGCACACGATTTTGTCGAGATGGGCGCCCAGGGGCGTGTGTTTCAACTTCAGCGCCAGGCTCTTGTGGTGGGCGTTGGTGACCAGCACGCGGTGTTTTCCCGTCTTGCGCAGAAATTTCAGGAAATCGATGACGCGCGGATGCACGGCGATGAGGTGGGCCACTTCCTCCTTGAGCAGGGCGATGTCCATGTCCAGTTCCCGGCTCCAGTAGTCCACGCAATACCAGTTCATGGTGGCCTCCTGGGCCGCGAAGCGTTCATAGAGCCGGCGGCGGGCCTGTTCATCCGTGAGGCCGTGTTTTTGCGCATAACGCGCGGGCAGGTGCTCGCGCCAGAAATGGTTGTCGAAGTGGAGGTCCAGCAGCGTGCCGTCCATGTCCAGCAGCACGGTGGCGATGGAGGTCCAGTCAATTTTCAGCCGTTCGTTCAAGGATTTTCATTCGGTTTTGCCGCCGGGCGGGCTATAATGCCACGTCAATCATGCGCAAAAAACCACAAATCCTCAACAGCGAGACCCTCGCCAGGACGCGCTGCTTCCATATCGAGCAACTGGATCTGGAATTCTCCAACGGCGTGACGACCTGTTACGAGCGCCTGCGCAGCAGCAGCCGGGGGGCCGTGCTGGTGGTGCCCATGCTCGACGCGGAAACCGTCCTGCTGATACGGGAATACGCCGCCGGGGTGCACCGCTATGAGCTCGCCCTGCCCAAGGGGCGCATCGAACCGGACGAGACGCCCGTGGAAGCGGCCAACCGCGAGCTGAAGGAGGAGGTGGGCTACGGCGCCCGGCGCCTGGAGCATTTCACCTCGGTGACTATTGCGCCGGGCTATATCAGCCACGTCACCCACATCGTGCTGGCACAGGATCTCTATGAGCAGCGCGAGGAGGGCGACGAGCCGGAGGAGATCGAGGTGGTGCCATGGAAGCTGGCGCGCCTGGGTGAACTGCTGCAACAGGAAGACTGCACGGAGGCGCGCAGCATCGCGGCCCTGTACATGGCAAGGGATTTGTTACGGGAACAACAAACATAAGGAAACCACATGGGAAACAACGATGCGGCGCCTGATCCGCAGGCCCTGCTGCCGCGCGTGATCGACATCGCGCGCCAGGCCAGCGACAGGATACTCGAAGTCTACAACAGCGAATTCGCCATCACCCACAAGGACGACAAGTCGCCCCTCACCGCGGCTGACATGGCGGCCCACAAGGTGATCGTCGCCGGTCTGTCGGAGTTGACGCCGGACATCCCCGTGCTCTCGGAGGAGTCCGCCACGATTCCCTTCTCAGAACGCTCACAGTGGCAACGCTACTGGCTGGTGGATCCCCTGGACGGCACCAAGGAATTCATCAAGCGCAACGGTGAGTTCACCGTCAATATCGCCCTGATCGAGGATCATGAGCCGGTGCTGGGCGTGATCGTGGTGCCCGTCAGCGGCCTGTGCTACTTCGCCGCGCGCGGCGCCGGGGCCTTCAAGCAGATGCCTGGGGAAGAGGCCCGGGCCATCTACGTCAAGGCCCTGGATCCGGGCCATGTGATCGCGGTGGGCAGCCGTTCCCATGCGGGGCCCCAACTGGAACAGTTCCTCAAGAACCTGGGCTCATATGAACTGAAGAGCATGGGCAGTTCCCTGAAGATCTGCCTGGTGGCGGAGGGCAAGGCGGACGTCTATCCCCGCCTCGGCCTGACCTCGGAATGGGACACGGCCGCCGCCCACTGTATCGTGGAAGAGGCCGGCGGGCGCCTCACCGATATCCACATGGCGCCCTTGCGCTACAACACCAAGGATTCCCTGCTGAATCCCTTCTTTTTCGTCTCTGGTGATACCGCCCACGACTGGTCGCGGTATTTGCCGGAGGATGCGTAAGGCAGTTATTTCACTGGAATCTTCCCTCAGATATCATCATCGTCACAAGCGCACTTGAATCCGAAGGCCTTGAGGATCTTTTCCATCAGGCACCAGCGGGTGAAGCCGGACTGGAGCAGGTTGGCGCCGACGAAGGCGGTGAACCACAGCCAGGTGGGGCCGCCGAAGAGGTCGGCGCCGTTGTAGATGTGGGCCAGGGCCAGGGAGATGAGAATGAAACTCCCGGCGATGATGCGGATGAGTCTTTCGATAGTCATATTACTGTGTTTTCTCCATTTCAAAAGGTTTGTTGCGTTGCCATAGGTAATAGATCAGCGGGATGACGAACAGGGTCAGCAGGGTGGAGGCCAGGCTGCCGAAGGCCATGGAGACGCCCAGCCCGCCGAAAACGGGATCGGTGATCATGATGGCGGTCCCGGCGATGACCGCCAGCGCCGTCAGCAGGATGGGGCGGGCGCGGGTGGCGCCGGCTTCGAGCACGGCCTCTTTCAGGGGCATGCCGCGGGCGCGCCGGTCGAGGGTAAAGTCCACCAGCAGCAGGGAATTGCGCACCACGATGCCCGCCAGGGCGATCATGCCGATCATGGAGGTGGCGGTGAAAGGCTGCTGGGTGATGAGATGGCCCGGGAAGATACCGATCATGGTCAGGGGGATGGCGCCCATGACGATGAGGGGCAGCGTGAAATTGCCGTAGTAGGCCACCAGCAGCAGATAGATCAGCACCAGCGCCACCATCATGGCCAGGCCCAGGTCGCGGAAGACGTCCAGGGTGAGGCGCATTTCCCCGTCCCACATCATCTGGTAATCGAAGGCCGGTTCCGGCAGCGGACGGGTGAAGCCCAGCCCGCCGGTGGTCAGGGTGACCCCGGGGAGCAGGGTCTTGCCGTCCAGGCGCTTGTCCAGGTCGAGAAGGGGGTAGACCTGCGAGCCCTTCTCAGGCTCCGCACTGACGTAGACCACGGGGAAGCCGTCCTTGGTGAGGATGGGCTTGGGCGTGACCACTTCCTCGATGCGGGTGATGGTGGCCACGGGGACCCGGGTGCCGTCCGTGGCGGTGACGAACAGGCGGTCCAGGTCGCGGGGCGCGATGCGGAAGCGCCGCGGCAACTGCACCTGGATGGGCACGGGATAGCGTTCGCTGGTGCCGTGGAGGGTGCCGATGTCGAAGCCCGCCACGAAGTCGCGCAGCAGCAGGCCGACGTCGGCGGTGTTCACCCGCGCGGCGGCCGCCTTCTCCTTGTCCACGGTGACGTGATACTGGATCTGGTCGTCGCCCACCGAGTCGTCGATGTCCACCACGTCGCGGGTCTGCTCGAATTGATTGCGCACCATCCTGGCCAGGCGGCGCGCCGTGTCGTAGTCGGGGCCGTAGATCTCCCCCAGCAGGGTGGCGCGCACCGGCGGGCCGGGGGGGTCCTCCACCAGCTTGATGTTGGCGGCGGGGTGGCGCAGTTGCAGGGGTTCCAGCAGGCGGCGCAGCTCCAGGACGATTTCCTCGGATTTCAGGCTGCGCTGGCGCTTGTCCATCAGGTTGACGCGGATCTCGGCCACGTGGGGGCCTTCCTTGACGGTGGCGCCGCGCAGCATGCCGTTGAAATCCACGGGGCCCGCCATGCCCACGTAGGTTTCATAGTCGGTGATCATGGGATGAGTGCGCAGAACGTTGCCGATCTCGCGGGTGACCCGGTCGGTGACTTCCAGCGGCGTGCCCTCGGGCATGTCGACGGTGATATTGAAGGTGTTCTGGTTGCCCTTGGGCAGCATCTTGAGTTCCACCGTGCCGGGTGTCAGGGCCGCGCCCACGCCCGCCGGGCGCACGAACTGCCACAGGGGCTGCCACATCACCGCCGCGAAGAGCAGGGCGAGCAGACCCCAGAATGCCAGGCGCAGGCCCCGCCGCTCGATGAGGGGGGTAGCCAGGCGCAGATAGATGCGCTCGACGAGATGTTGCTCCCGCTCGTCAGGGTTTTTCCGCGGGGGGCAGCCGGTTTCGGCTTTCATCCAGCGGTTGGCGATCCAGGGCGTGAACATGTAGGCGATGATCAGGGAGGCCAGCATGGCGACGGGCGTATTGAAGGGGATGGGGCCCATGTAGGGGCCCATCATGCCGGTGACGAAGGCCATGGGGATGAAGGCCAGGATGACGGCGAAGGTGGCGATGATGGTGGGTTTTCCCGTCTCGTTGGTGGCCTGGATGATGAGCCGCGCCTTGTCCTTGAAGGAGGCGGAGTAGCGCTTGAGATGGCGGTTGATGTTCTCGATGACGACAATGGCGTCGTCCACCAGCAGGCCCAGGGCCAGGATCAGGGCGAAGAGGGTGATGCGGTTGATGGTCTGGTCGGCGAAGAAGCCCACCGCCAGCACGATGAACAGGATGAGGGGGATGTTCAGGGTGACGATGGTGGCCTCCCGCCAGCCCAGGAACAGCAGCAGGATCACCACCACCGACACGATGGCGATGGCCAGGTGCTCGATGAGCAGGTTGACGGCGGCGTCGGCCCGCTCGCCGGAATCCCGGGACACGGTGATGGTGACATCGTCGGGGATGAGGTCGCCGCGCAGGCTCTCCAGCGTGTCCAGCGCCCTGCGCGTGATCACCACCGCGTTGGTGCCCGGTTTCTTGGCCAGGCCCAGGGTGACCGCGACCTGTTCCGGTTCGCCTGCCGGGGGCGCCGCGTCCGCGGCGGGGCCGAAGCCGATGCGGTGCACCCGCTCGATGTCTCCGCCGCCGTCGCGGATGTCGGCGATGTCGCGCAGGTACACGGGACCGCCGTCGCGCACGGCGATGACGACGGATCCCACGTCGCGGACATCGCGCAGGGCGCCGTCCAGGTGGATCAGCTTGACCTGGTTGTCGTCCACGGCACTGCCGATCATGAACTCCAGGTTGCTGGCCTTGAGGGTCCGGTGCAGGGTGCTCAGGCTGATGTCGTAACTGCCCAGGCGCTCGGGATCGATATCGATGGTGATGCGGCGGTTGCGCCCGCCGATGATCTCGGCCACGGAGATGCCGGGCA
>WGFB01000117.1 GCA_015492435.1 Gammaproteobacteria bacterium
GTCAGACGGCGCTGTGCAACCAGGGCCGCCTGATCCAGCGCGTCCAGCATGGCTGACAAGGAATGCAGATCACGGGACAGACGGCTCAGCAGATAGTGGGCCACCTCTTTCGGCATATGCAAACCTCTCTCTTTCGCCCACTGCTGCAGAATCAGCGTTTTGAGATCATCGTCTGGTTGTGCAAGGCGCACGGTCACGCCCCACGAGAGGCGGGACTTGAGATCCGGCATCTCCATGGTGATTGCGCCCGGCGATACATTGGCGGAAAAAATCATGCGATTGTCATTTTCCCGCACACGGTTATATAAATGAAAGAGCGCCATTTCCCATGCTTCCTGTCCCGCGATTCCGTCGACATCATCAATACAAACCAGACACATGGTTTCCAATCCCTGGAGCAAGCCAGGATCGAACTCCCCGGCCCGGGCAAGTGGAATATAGGCGGATGTTCCACCCTGTTCAGTCAGTGCATGACAGGCCGCCTGCAACAAATGGGACTTTCCGCAACCCACCCCGCCCCACAGATACAGCCCCAGCCGCGTCTGCCCGGCAACAACCCGTTTTACGCAGGCCAGCGCCTCCTCATTTCCAGAAGGAATAAAATTGCCCAAGGTGGCCGTGCTGCGCAGGCGAATACCCAGAGGCAGTTGGCGGCTCATCGGGTCATTGGCAGCCATGAATAAGCCTTATACCCGGTTGCCACCATTGGCGCGCCGCGCTTCACAGGCGCGCCGGCTCCAGGTCCAGACATAATCCACACCGCTCACCACAGTCGTTCCCAGCACCACAAGAATCAACCAGTCGGTCAGCCACGGGGGCATGAACCCCTGGAGACTTTGGGAAAGGACAACGGCAAGCCCCAGGGCGATCTGGGCAAAGGTGTTGACCTTGCTGATCAGACTTGGCGCCATTTCGTACTTGCCGATGAGAAAAAAGTAGGCGGCCGCCCCGGCAACGATCAACAGGTCGCGCAGGATGACGGCCAATACCAGCCACCACGGCAATAATTCCAGCCAGGCAAGCACAATATAGGTACTGACCAGCAGCAGCTTGTCGGCAAGCGGGTCGAGTATGGAACCCAGGCGGCTGACATAGTTGTAACGCTTGGCGATATAGCCATCCAGCCCATCCGAAATGCCAGCCACCGTATAGAGCAGCAGGGCATAGGAAAACTCTTCATGAAGCAACAGCGTGACGATGGGCACGACCAGAAGGATACGCAGCAGGGTGATGATATTGGGGATTTCAGAATAGTTCACTGTAACAGGCGATAAGTGAGAATCGCTTCACGCTGCCTGTCCATCCCCGGCGCGGCGCCATCCATGCCGATCTCCGGCGCCAGAGCGCCGCCAAAGGCAATGGCCTGCCTCAAGCCCTTACCGTCTCCCCTGAGATTCAGGCGAAAGAGCACCTTGTCTCCCTCGACCCTGGCAACCTGAAGGCGTTCAACCGCATCAATGGACTCCAGATAACCCAGAACCCTGGCATAGTCCTTGAGTTCGTGAACGGCGGAAACCGAGAGCAGGACCATCTGGCCAGCCACCCCTCCCGCCCTCTGGGCAAAACGCCGCGCAAGACTGTCCGCTGACCCGTCGATCCCGGCAGCGAGCACCGTGGCCAGACTCTCTGCCGAAGACGACCAGAACCGCGGCTCAGCATCGCTGTACAAGGTCCAGCGCCCTTCCCATTCGCCATCCTGGCGCCGGTAGAGTCGGCCCGCCAGGATGGCCTCGCTCTGATATCGCCGCGAAGCCGTCATAATACTGTCCCGGAAATTGCCCCACACATCCATAAAGTGCAGGGCTGCCTGATCCTCGAGATCCATCAGGGGAAACAACACCGGGATCCCGCGGCGCCGCGCCTGCCGGGTGATCTCTTCCTGAAATGCCCTTCCGGTGTCGCCCCCCACCAGAAAACGGCGGGTCTGTTCCTGTACCGCAAGCCATACCAGCGTGGTGGGCCGGGCACGCCCCCAAACGGGGTTGCCCGTATTGAACAGCAACTGATTGACGGCCCTGGCATCGAACACTACCCGCAACTCCAGGGAAGGCTGCGCCTCATCCGCCGGCTCCAGGCCATCCCGGGACAGCTTGTGATATCGGTACTGCTGGACATAGCTCAAGGTATCGGCAAAGGCCTCCTGCAATGCCGGCTGTCCGGGCACATCGCGGTCACCGCTGGCCCGGATGAGAACCTCGGAAAATGCTTGGCGGATGGCACGGTTGCGTTCCTCCGCCCCCTGCCCTACGACGGGAATGGCCACTTCATACAGTGTGGTGACCTCCGCCGCCGGGAGAGGCAAGGGCAGGACGAACATCGCGGCAAGGAAGATTGTCAGGCGCAGCCTGGCAATCGATGGGAAAATTTTCATTGTGTCGTCGACTTCTTTGGCGTAAAAGAATTGTACCGCCTTCCCTGGCGCTTTGTCAGGCCCCTGGAGATATCCAGCAGATTTACGTTAGAATGAGCACCCCTTGAATCTCTTGTCCCGCATCCGAATATGAAATCAGAACAAGATACTTCGCCCGGCGGTCCCGCGCTCAGCTACCAGGATGCCGGCGTGAACATCGATGCCGGCAACCGTCTGGTGGACAGGATCAAGCCTGTCGCGAAGCGCACCACCCGTCCCGGTGTCATGGCGGGCCTGGGCGGTTTCGGCGCCCTGTTCGAACTCCCCCTGGAGCGCTATCGCCAGCCGGTGCTGGTCTCCGGTACCGACGGCGTCGGCACCAAGCTGAAACTGGCCATGGAGTGGGACCGCCATGACACCATCGGTATCGATCTCGTCGCCATGTGCGTCAACGACCTCATCGTGCAGGGCGCCGAGCCCCTGTTCTTTCTCGACTATTTTTCCACCGGCCACCTCGACGTGGACATGGCCGGGCGGGTCATCGCGGGTATCGGCAAGGGCTGCGAGCTGGCGGGCGCGGCCCTGGTGGGGGGCGAGACCGCCGAGATGCCGGGCATGTACCAGGGCGGGGACTACGATCTGGCCGGGTTCTGCGTCGGCGTTGTCGAGAAGGCGCGCATCATCGACGGCAGCCGGGTCGGCCCCGGCGACGCCCTCATCGCCCTCGCTTCCTCGGGCCCCCACTCCAATGGCTATTCCCTCATTCGCAGGATCATGGACGTCAGCCAGGCCGATCCCGCACTGGCCATCGACGGCCAGTCCCTGCAGGACGTGCTGATGGCGCCCACGCGCATCTATGTCAAATCCGTCCTGAACCTGCTCGAACACGTTCCCGTCCATGCCCTGGCGCACATCACGGGTGGCGGCATCCTGGAGAACCTGCCCCGCGTCCTGCCATCCCACTGCCAGGCCGTGGTTAGCGACTGGCAGTGGCCCGCCATCTTCCACTGGCTGCAGAAACAGGGCAACGTGGCGCGGGAGGAAATGCTGCGCACCTTCAACTGCGGCGTGGGTATGATGCTCTGCGTGAGACGCCAGGATGTGGACAAGGCGCTGGCGCTTCTGGCCCAGGCGGGCGAGCAGGCCTGGGAGATCGGCGCCATCCAGCCGCGGCCGGCGGGTGATGCGCCTGTCCGCGTCGGCGCCTGAGCCGGCCGCCATCCCGCCCTTGATGTAACACCAGCGGATATGGCGGTTGAACCACCCAGATTGAACATCGTCGTCCTGATTTCGGGCCAGGGCAGCAACCTGCAGGCCATCATGGACGCCATCGCCAGGGGGGGACTCCCCGCCACCCTCCGCGCCGTCATCAGCAACCGGGCCGATGCCCCCGGCCTGGAGCGGGCGGCCCGCGCCGGCATCCCGGCGAAAACCCTGAGCCACCGTGATTTCCCTGACCGCCAGGCCTATGACCGCGCCCTGCGGACGCTCATCGACCGCTACCACCCGGACCTGGTGGTGCTTGCCGGCTTCATGAGAATCCTCACCCCCACCTTCGTGGCCCACTATGCGGGAC
>WGFB01000118.1 GCA_015492435.1 Gammaproteobacteria bacterium
CGGCAATATCGCTGGCGAGATACCGCGCACCGCCGCGCTGCGGACACCCCCTCCCCCCGAACCCAGGCCCGTGCAGGACCGTAAGATCGTGATTCCAACGGAAAGCGCGGGGGGGATCAAGCGTGAGCCCTGGCTCAGGGAGCAGGCGTCCGGTGGCTATACCCTGCAACTGCTGGGCACCCTCAATGAGCAGGCGCTGTTGGAATTCGTCCGGCGTCACGGCATCGGGGAACGCGCCGCCTACTTCACCACGGAGCGCAACGGCAGGCCCTGGCATACCCTGGTGTATGGCAGCTATCCTGATCCGGAATCCGCGCGCTCGGCCATCGGGTCCCTGCCACCGGCGCTGCGCAAACAGAAGCCCTGGATCCGGCGCCTGGGCGATATCCAGGCGCTCATCGGCGGATCCGCCCCTTGATACAGCCCTTCTGACTGCTTGCAGCCATGGCCCGCCACGCACTATTGACGCTCATGCTGGTCCTCATCGCCCTGGGGGGATGCGCCATGGGCAAAAAGCACGACGACGAAACGGCCAGCGCCGCCTCGCTCTATGCAAAAGGGAAAAAGGCCCTCGAAGCCGGCTATTTTGAAACGGCCATCGAGCAGTTCGAACTCCTGGAGGCGCGTTATCCCTTCGGGGAATACGCCCAGCAGGCCCAATTGGACCTGGCCTATGCGTATTATAAGTTCGACAATCCGGAATCCGCCATCTCCGTGGCGGACCGTTACATCAAAACCTATCCACGCCACCCCAACGTGGACTACGCCTATTACATCCGCGGCCTGGCCAACTTCGACCAGGCCAGCGACTTCTTCAGCCGCCTCATCAACGAGGACGTGGCCAAGCGTGATCCGGGCGCGGCCCAGGAATCCTTCCGTCATTTCGCGGAGCTGCTGGAGCGCTTCCCCAACAGCCGCTACGCCCCCGATGCGCGCCAGCGCATGATCTTTCTCAAGAATTACCTGGCGCGCCACGAGATCCACGTCGCCCATTTCTACATGCGCCGCGGCGCCTACATCGCCGTGATCAAGCGCTGCCAGAATGTGCTGGAAACCTATCCGCGCACCACCTCCACCCCGGACGCCCTCGCCCTCATGGTGGACGCCTACAAGCTGCTGGGCCTGGAGCCGATGGCCGCCCAGGCGGACAACGTCCTCAAGCTCAACTACCCGGGCTATCAACGCCCCAGGCAACGTCATTTCTTCAACTGGTGGCAAAAACAACAGGTCGAGTGAAGCGCCACCCGGCCAGATCCATGATTCAGGTATTGCCGCAAATGGCGGTATAATCGGTTCAAGCCAAAACCGGGGAAACGCCATGTGGGACTTTTTCGCAACCGTGCGCCACCGCCACTCCGTGCGCCAGTACCAGGAAGACACGCCCGTCGAGGCGGAAAAACTGCACGCCATACTGGAAATGGCCTGCGCCGCGCCCACGGCCGGCGACCTCCAGGCCTACCATATCTTCGTCGTGGCGGACGATGCCCTGCGCGACAGCCTGCGCGCCGCGGCGGGCGATCAGGCTTTCATCTCCGCGGCCCCCGTGTGCTTGGTATTCTGCGCGGATCCCGGCCGCTCAGCGGAAAAATTCCGGGAACGGGGCGAGAAACTGTTTGCCATCCAGGATGCCACCATCGCCGCCGCCTACGCCCAGCTCGCCATCGTGGCAGCCGGCATGGGCTCCACCTGGGTGGGGGATTTCGATGAGCGCGCCGCGGCGGAGGCGCTGGGCCTAAGCGGAGGGCTCCTGCCCATCGCCCTGCTGAGCGTGGGTTATCCCGCCGAGCTGCCGGAAATCAGCCCGCGCCGGCGCCTCGACGAAGTGGTCACCTATCTTCCTGAACCACGGCAAACCTAGGGAACCTCTGATCAATTCATGAACCGGCGTCTGGCGGCTGAAATGTCCCGGCTCTGCGTTGAAAATCTTGGCAATAGCGCGCTATTACCTGCGATTTTCGCCTTGATCCGGAACATTTCATCTCGCCATCCGTCCGGTCCAGAATTAATCAGAGGTTCCCTAGGCCGTCATGCGCCCGCCCTCAGGCAGACGCGAGACGGGCGCGGATCAGGCCGGCCAGGCCGGCGATGTGGCGGGGATCGTCGTTGAGGGCGGGAATGTAATCGAAACGCTCGCCCCCCGCCTCCATGAACAGCTCACGGTTGAGCATGTCGATCTCCTCCAGGGTCTCCAGGCAGTCGGCGGAGAAGCCGGGACAGACGACATTGACCTCGCGCACCCCATCACGGGCCAGCGCCTTGAGGGTTTCGTCCGTGTAGGGCTGCAGCCACTGCTCGCGCCCGAAACGGGACTGGAAGGACAGGCGCCACTGCCCCTCGGGCAGCCGCAGTTGCTCCACCACCCGGCGCACGGTGTCCTGGCACTGGTCATAATAGGGATCGCCGGCCCGGCGGGTGCGCTCGGGCATGCCGTGGAAGGAGAACAGCAGGAACCGCGGCCCGCCCTGCGCCTCCCAGGCGCGGCGGATGCTGTCCGCCAGGGCCTCGATGTACCAGTCCTGGTCATGGTAATGGGTCACCTTCAGCAACCCGGGGGGGCGCGGCCAGGTGCTCAGCGCCGCCTCCACGGCATCGTAGGTGGAGGCCGTGGTGGCCGTCGAGTACTGGGGATAGAGGGGCAGCACCAGCAGGCGCGTGACGCCCGCGCGGCGCAGCTCCTCCATGGCGCCCGCGATGGAGGGCTTGCCGTAGCGCATGCCCAGGGCGATGGGAATGTCAGCCCCTTATTCGGCCAGCGCCGCCTGGATGCCGGCCTGCTGCCTGCGGCTGATCACCAGCAGGGGGGAACCCTCATCGGTCCAGATGCGCTGGTAGGCCTCGGCGGAACGGGCCGGCCTGACGCGCAGCACGATGCCGTGCAGGATCAGCCACCACAGCCAGCGCGGCAGGCTGACGATACGCGGGTCCCACAGGAATTCTGCCAGGTATCGGCGCGTGGCCGCGGGATCGGGCGCGTCCGGCGTACCCAGGTTGGTCAGCAGTACACCGGCCCGCTGCGCCTCGTCCCCGGCCACGGGCCTGTCAGCCTCCCTGCCCGGCGCCGGAGACCAGCAGGGTGTTCATGCGTTTGACGAACAGGGCGGGATCGTCGAGCTGGCCGCCCTCGCTGAGCAGGGCCTGGTCGAAGAGAATGGCGGCCCACTCCTTGAAGC
>WGFB01000119.1 GCA_015492435.1 Gammaproteobacteria bacterium
GGCGTCGCCACGGCCACGGTGGCGGCGCGCTTCGACATGGAGAGCGTGGTGTACATGGGGGCCGAGGACATCCAGCGCCAGGCCATCAACGTCTACCGCATGCGCCTGCTGGGCGCCAGCGTGGTGCCCGTCGAGTCCGGCTCGCGCACACTCAAGGACGCCCTCAACGAGGCCATGCGCGACTGGGTGACCAACGTGGATGACACCTTCTATATCATCGGCACCGTCGCCGGCCCCCATCCCTATCCCGCCATGGTGCGCGATTTCCAGGCCGTCATCGGCCGCGAGGCGCGCGCCCAGTGCCTGGAGCAGACCGGCCGCCTGCCCGACGCCCTGGTGGCCTGCGTGGGCGGCGGCTCCAACGCCATCGGCCTGTTTCATCCCTTTCTGGAGGACGGCGTGGCTTTCTACGGCGTGGAGGCGGCGGGGGACGGCCTGGAGACGGGACGCCACGCCGCGCCCCTGTGCGCGGGCCGCCCCGGCGTGCTCCATGGCAACCGCACCTATCTCATGGAGGACGACGACGGCCAGATCATCGAAACCCATTCCGTCTCGGCGGGCCTGGACTATCCCGGCGTCGGCCCCGAGCACGCCCTGCTCAAGGACAGCGGCCGCGCCGAGTACGTGGCCGTCACCGACGACGAGGCCCTCGCCGCCTTTCATGAGCTGACCCGCACCGAGGGCATCATGCCGGCCCTGGAGTCCAGCCATGCCCTGGCCTATGGCGCGAAGCTGGCCGCCTCCATGGACCGGGATCAGGTGGTGGTCGTCAATCTGTCGGGGCGCGGGGACAAGGACATCCACACCGTGGCCGCGCGCGAGGGGATTTCCGTATGAGCCGCATCGCCCAGCGTTTCGCCGCCCTCGGGGCGGCGGGCCGGACCGCCCTCGTGCCCTTCATCACCGCCGGTGATCCCGATCCCGGGGTCACCGTGCCCCTCATGCACGCCATGGTGAAGGCGGGCGCCGATATCATCGAACTGGGGGTGCCCTTCTCCGACCCCATGGCCGAGGGCCCCGTGATCCAGCGCGCCTGCGAGCGCGCCCTGCGCCACCATGTGAGCCTGAGGGATGTGCTGGCCATGGTGGAGGTCTTCCGCCGCGGCGACGAGGACACGCCCGTGGTGCTGATGGGCTATCTCAATCCCGTGGAGGTGATGGGCTACCGGGCCTTCGCGCGGCGCGCCCGCGAGGCGGGCGTGGACGGCGTCATCACCGTGGACTTTCCGCCCGAGGAGGCGGGGGGCGGGTATGCCCGCGCCCTCGGCGACGAAGGGCTGGATCCCATCTTTCTCCTGGCGCCCACCAGCACGCCGGAGCGCATCGCCATGATCAGTGCAATGGCCAGTGGTTTTGTTTATTATGTTTCCCTCAAGGGGGTGACGGGGGCGGCTTCCCTGGATGTACAGTCGGTGGAGGAGAAACTGGCGCAGATCCGCGCCCGGACCGCCATGCCCGTGGGCGTGGGCTTCGGCATCAAGGACGCGCGGACCGCGGCGCGCATAGCCCGCGTGGCCGACGCGGTGGTGGTGGGCAGCGCGGTGGTGCGCATCGTCGAGGAGGCGCGGGACGACCATGAGGCCATCATCTCCCGGGTGTCTGCCTTGCTGAGCGGCATGCGTGAAGCCATCGACCAGGTCAACGCAGGATGAGTCCCGTTCCCATTGCCGCGAGAACCATAATCAGAAATTGCGACGCACTGAATTGACATCATGAGCTGGTACGAAAAGTTGCTGCCTTCCAAGATCCGGACGGAGGGCGGCAAGAAGAAGACGGTTCCGGAGGGCTTGTGGACGAAATGCCAGGGATGCGGCCAGGTGCTGTACCGCGCGGAACTGGAACGTACCTTCGATGTCTGTCCCAAGTGCGATTTCCATCACCGCATCTCCGCCAGGAAGCGCCTGGAGTTCTTTCTCGACAAGGAACCCCAGGTGGAGATCGGCGCCGAGATCGAACCGGTGGACAGCCTCAAGTTCAAGGATTCCAAGAAATACAAGGACCGCCTCTCCCAGGCCCAGAAGGCCACGGGGGAGAAGGACGCCCTGGTGGTGATCATGGGTCAGGTCAAGGGCCTGGCCGTGGTGAGCGCCGCCTTCGAGTTCGGCTTCATGGGCGGGTCCATGGCCTCGGTGGTGGGCGAGCGCTTCGTGCGCGCCGCCAATATGTGCCTGGAGCGCAACATCCCCCTGGTGTGCTTCTCCGCCAGCGGCGGGGCGCGCATGCAGGAGGCCCTCATTTCCCTCATGCAGATGGCCAAGACCAGCGCCGCCCTGGCGCGCCTGCGTGAGCGCGGCATCCCCTTCATTTCCGTGATGACGGACCCCACCATGGGCGGCGTGTCCGCCAGTCTCGCCATGCTGGGCGACATCAATATCGCCGAGCCCAAGGCCCTCATCGGCTTCGCCGGTCCGCGGGTCATCGAACAGACCGTGCGCGAGAAGCTGCCGGAGGGGTTCCAGCGCAGCGAATTCCTGCTCGAACACGGCGCCATCGACATGATCGTCGACCGCCGCGGGATGCGCGACCATGTGGCCAACCTGCTGTCGCTGCTGACCCAGCGGCGCCCGCCCGACGAGGAGGGCGGCAAGGAGGAGGCCGCTGAAGCGCCCGCCGGGGAGCCCGCCGCCTCCGGCGCGGAGGAGAAGAAGGGCGCGGACTGAACAGGTGGGGAGCGGCGGCGCGGCACCGGTTGCGAGTGCGGGGAATCCACACTGCCCCCTGTCCGGGTGCTTCAATCATCCCAAGCCCTGACCATGCCCCGCCGCACCCTCCAGGACTGGCTCGACTGGCAGGAGGGCCTCCATGCCCGTGGCATCGACCTGGGGCTGGAGCGGGTGCGGCGGGTGTTCGCGAACCTGGATCTGGGGCCGCCGCCCTTTCCCGTGATCACCGTGGCGGGGACCAACGGCAAGGGTTCCAGCGTGGCCCTGCTGGAGGCGGTCCTGGGGGCCGCGGGCTATCGCGTGGGCGCCTATACCTCTCCCCATCTGCTCCATTACAACGAACGCATCCGGATCGCCGGGCGGTGCGCCGCCGACGAGGCCATCTGCCAGGCCTTCCAGCGCATCGACCGGGCCCGGGGGGCGGTGTCCCTGACTTATTTCGAGTTCGGCACCCTGGCGGCGCTGGACCTCTTCTACCGCGGTGGCGTGGACGTGGCCGTGCTGGAAGTGGGCATGGGCGGGCGCCTGGACGCGGTCAATATCCTGGACGCGGACGTGGCCCTGGTGACCGCCATCGGCATCGATCACGTGGAATGGCTGGGCGGCGACCGGGAAAGCATCGGCCGGGAGAAGGCGGGCATATTGCGGCCGGGCAGGCCCGCCGTTTGCAGCGACCCCGCCCCTCCGGACAGTCTCGTCGGGCATGCGCGCGCCCTGGGGACTCCCCTGTATCTCATCGGCCGTGACTACGGTTGCGAAATGGAGGCCGCGGGGCCGCTGCCCCCGGCCTGGTCCTGGTGGCATTCCGCGCTGCGCCATGAGGGCCTGCCCATGCCCGCGCTGGCCGGCGCCTTTCAGGTGCGGAACGCGGCGGGTTGCCTGATGGCCTTGCGGTGCCTGGCCCCGCGGATCGAGGTGAGCCGCGCGGCCATCGAGGGCGGGCTGCGCGCGCAGCGCCTGCCGGGGCGCTTCCAGGCGGTGGCGGCCCCCGCGCCCACCATCCTGGACGTGGCCCACAACCGCGAGAGCGCGGCGGCGCTGGCCGCCAACCTGGCGGCGCGGCCCGTTGCGGGCAAGACCCACGCGGTGGCCGCCATGCTGGGCGACAAGGACATGGCCGCGGTGCTGGGGGCGCTGGCCGGCGCGGTGGATGCGTGGCACCTGGCCACGGCGCCCGTGGCGCGCGGCGCGCGCGCGGAGGATCTGGCGCGCGCCCTGGGGGCGGCGCGCGCGGGGGCGGCGCCCACCCTGGCGGATTCGGTGGAGGCGGCCTATGAGCAGGCCCTGGCGCAGGCGCGCGGAGGGGACCGCATCGTGGTCTTTGGATCCTTTTACGCGGTGTCCGGCGTCCAGAAGTTTTTGGCACGCGGCGGCGCGGAATTTACGGTACAATCCGATCCCATATGACGAGTCGAGAGAGCGAACCCGCCAGGTCCCATCCCATGCAGCGCATCGTCGGCGCCCTGGTGTTGCTGGCGCTGGCGGTGATCATCATTCCCATGGTGCTCGACCTGCGCAAGGGCTACGACGTCACCATCGACAAGACCAATATACCGCCCCGGCCCGAGGATTTCCGCGTGGAAGTGCTGCCGCTCCTGGAGGAGGACGGCGGCGCGCCGACCCCGCGGGAGGCGCCTCCGGCGCCTGCCGGGACACTGGCCCGGGCGCCCGCTCCGGCCCCC
>WGFB01000120.1 GCA_015492435.1 Gammaproteobacteria bacterium
CCGGCGCGACTACCTCTACAATCTGGCGGTCTACAGGCAATTGTTCGATCATGATCCCGTCATGATTGCCGTGGACAGGCATCCCGGCTATGCCTCGGCCCGCGCGGGCCGGGACCTGGCGGCGGAGTCGGCGATTCCCTTATGCGAAATCCAGCATCATCATGCCCATATCGCCGCCTGCCTGGCCGACAACGGCATCGCGCTGGCGCATGGTAAAGTGCTGGGTGTGGTCCTCGACGGCTTGGGGCTGGGTGACGGCGGCGCACTTTGGGGCGGTGAGTTCCTGATCGCCGATTATTCCGGCTACCAGCGCCTCGGCCACTTTCAGGCCATGCCGATGCCGGGCGGCGAACAGGCCGCGCGCGAACCCTGGCGCAATGCGCTGGCTCATCTCCATGCCCTGGGATGGGAGGAGATGATGGACAGGTTTCACAACCTCGGCATCATGCGCTTCCTCCAAGGCAAGCCGCTGCCCATCCTGCACGCCATGATGGAGCAAGCCATCAATAGCCCGCCCGCTTCCTCCTGCGGGCGTTTGTTCGACGCCGTGGCCGCCGTGATCGGAGTGTGCCGTGAGCGCATATCCTACGAAGGACAGGCGGCCATGGAACTGGAGGCCCTGGCGGCGAAGGCATTCCGGGCCGAGGCCCCTCATGCCTATCCCCACGAACGGGTGGAAGGTGAAACGGCCGTTCTGACGTGGCGCCCCCTGTGGGAGGCTCTGTTATCGGATATGAAAGCCGGATGCGCGCCTGCCATCGTCGCGGCGCGCTTCCATCAAGGACTGGCCCAGGCCGTGGCGCAGACGGCGCGGATCTTGTGCCTCAACCATGGCCTGGACACGGTGGCCCTGGGAGGCGGCGTGTTCCACAACCGCCTGTTGCTGGAGGGAATCAGTGAGCGCCTGACAGAAGAGGGCATGCATGTCCTGTCGCCACGAGGCATCCCGGCGGGCGATGGCGGGCTGGCGCTGGGACAGGCCCTGATAGCAGCAGCAAACAAAGGCTTGCACGCCCCTTGTTTTGGTAGCAAACTGTAACCTGAAACCAATATCCCGTCTGCGGCTGTATCAGCCTCCCTGTCCTATTCGGGAAGCCAGGACGAAACCGGAATACCATCCCGTTTGTACAGGAGAAAAGCCATGACCAGACACTTCTTCAACCGCCCGGCGGGAAACCTCATGCTTGTGTTCGCGTTGCTCTATGGATGGGCGCAACCCGCCCTGGCCGCCTATAAACGCATTGAAATGCGTGATGCTGGCATGGTTTCAAGCACCAGCCTGGTACCCAGTGATTATACCTGTAATGAGCCCAATAAATTCAAAGCCCTGTGTTTCAGTAAGCGGGGCATCTACCTGTCTGTAACCGCATATTATTTTGGGCAGGGTTTTGTCAGTGCCGAGCAGTTTTTTGATCAAATCGATGATTCCCTGAAAGAAAACAACATTACCATTCTTGAGCTGTATGCGGCGCCGGAGATGAGCCGGGCCATCGCCCAACGGGATTCCGTCATGCTGTCTTTAAGTGGTCAACGCGTGCATGCCTTGTGGATGAAAACCCGCCTTCCGGACGATATGCTTACCACCGGCGTGCTGGTCTTCAGCTACGTACCCAACAATGGCGCTCCCGTGACCCGCATTATGGGATACAGTCTGGCATATCCGGCCAGTCTGGATAAACAGCATGATCAGCTCAAGGCCGATATCGGCCGGTTTATCAGTTCCTGGACCTATGAGCAGCCCTATGTGCAGGCATCGAATTCATCGCACATGCAGTTTCTCGCCAGACTGAGCGCCAGGGAGCGCGCCTTCCGCGAGTCACAGGATCAAATATACCGGAACAATATGTCCATACTGGACAGCAGCTTCGAGAGTTATCTCAGGCGTAGCGAGGCAAGCTCCGCCGGGCACAAACGCTCGATCGGCGCCATCAATGAAACACGCGTCATGGTCGATCAGAGCACCGGGCAGCGTTATGATGTGGACGGCAACTTCCGGCGCAACTTCGTCAACCCGAACAATATCGACCAGCAGATGCAGACTGACAATCCTCTCGTGAACCCCAATATCAATACCAATATCGGAGAGAACTACAACGAACTGGTTGAGGAATAAACAAGGAAGGGACAAGATACAAAAGGCTGCTTCCCTTGTATCTTGATACCTTGAACCTTGTGCCTTATCTCTTTGTCAGGTGATGACCGTGGGGCCGCCGCGGCCGGTGCGTGTGAGGATGCCGGAGAGTTCGTTGGCGATCTTGATCATGTCCGCCAGGGCCACCTGGGGGTCCTGGTTGTGCCGCGCGGGATCGGATTCGTATTTTTCCATGTAGAAGCGCAGGGTGGCGCTGTCGCTGCCGGTGCCCGACAGGCGGAAGATGATGCGCGCGCCGTCGTCGAACACCAGGCGCAGGCCCTGTCCCTCGCTGCGGCTGTGATCCACGGGGTCGGTGTAGCTGAAGTCGTCGCCGATGGCGACGCGGTACCGGCCCAGTGACTTGCCGGTCAGGGAGGTGATCTTGCCGCGCAGGTCGTCCATGATCTCCTGGGCGATGGCGCCGTCCATGCCCTCGTAGTCGTGGCGGGAATAGAAGTTGCGCCCGTAGGCCTGCCAGTGTTCGCGGGTGATGTGCTCGACGGACTGGTGGCGCGCGGCGATGAGGTTGAGCCAGAACAGCACGGCCCACAGGCCGTCCTTTTCCCTGACATGATTGGAGCCGTTGCCGAAGCTTTCCTCGCCGCACAGGGTGATCATGCCGGCGTCCAGCAGGTTGCCGAAGAACTTCCAGCCGGTGGGGGTTTCATAACACTCGATGCCCAGTCTGGCGGCGACCCTGTCCACCGCCTGGCTGGTGGGCATGGAGCGCGCCACCCCGGCGAGGCCGTCGCGGTAGCCCGGGATGTGGTGGGCGTTGGCCGCGAGGATGGCCAGGCTGTCGCTGGGCGTCACGAAGAAGTGCTTGCCGAGGATCATGTTGCGGTCGCCGTCGCCGTCGGAGGCCGCGCCGAAGTCGGGCGCGTTGACGCCGTTCATGATGTCCACCAGCTCTTTGGCATAGGTGAGATTGGGGTCAGGGTGGCCGCCGCCGAAGTCGGGCAGGGGGGTGCCGTTGATGACCGTGCCGGGCATGGCGCCCAGGCGGTCTTCCAGGATGGCGTGGGCATAGGGGCCGGTGACGGCATTCATGGCGTCGAAACACATCGTGAAGACGCCTTCCCCGAGCATGTCCGCGATGAGATCGAAGTCAAACAGGCTTTCCATGAGCTGGGCATAGTCTTCCACGGGATCGATGACCTTGACGGTCAGGCCGCCGGCCTGGAATTCGCCGATGTCCTCCAGGGGCGTGTCGGGGATATCGGCGATGAGGTAGCGGCTGATCTCCTGCGTGTTCTGGTAGATGAGGCCGGTCACCTTCTCGGGCGCCGGTCCGCCATTGGCGATGTTGTACTTGATGCCGAAATCACCGTCCGGTCCGCCCTGGTTGTGGCTGGCGGAGAGGATGATGCCGCCATAGGCCTGGTATTTGCGGATGATGCAGGATACCGCCGGCGTGGAGAGCAGGCCGTCGCGCCCCACCAGGACAGTGCCGAAACCCTTGGCGGCGGCCATCTTGATGAGGGTCTGGATGGCCTCGCGGTTGTAATAGCGGCCGTCGCCGCCGATCACCAGGGTCTTGCCGCGCGTGCCCTGCAGGGTATCGAAGAGGGCCTGGACGAAGTTCTCCAGGTAATGGGGTTGCTGGAAGACGCTGACTTTCTTGCGCAGGCCCGAGGTGCCGGGCTTCTGGCCGGGAAAGGGGGTGGTGGTGACGGTGTCGATTTTCATTGTTGTTCTGGCGCTGTATCCGAGGGTTATTCAACCATAGACCCATGTGGAATGCGAATCTTTTGTGGCGCCTGCAGCAGGAAACCCCTGTCGTTGCAAGGCCCCCCCGGATTACGGGTATAATGGCCCTTTTGTTTGACATCAGGAGCCGAAGACGAGCATGACAGTAGAGACACACAAGGAAACCCTGGATTTTCAGACCGAGGCGCGCCAGCTCTTGCAGCTGATGATCCACTCCCTGTATTCCAACAAGGAGATCTTCCTGCGTGAGCTGATCTCCAATGCCTCGGACGCCTGTGACAAACTGCGCTTCGAGGCGCTGACCGACGATGCGCTGTATGAGAACGACGCCGATCTCAAGGTGCGCGTCGGCTACGACAAGAAGGCGCGCACCATCACCGTCACGGACAACGGCATCGGCATGTCGCGCCAGGAGGTGATGGACCATATCGGCACCATCGCCAAGTCGGGCACGCGCCAGTTCTTCGAGTCCCTCACCGGGGACCAGGCCAAGGATACCCAGCTCATCGGCCAGTTCGGCGTGGGGTTCTATTCCGCCTTCATCGTCGCCGGCAAGGTGACCCTGACCACGCGCCGCGCCGGCGTGGGCGCGGAGCACGGGGTGCGCTGGGAGTCCGACGGCGAGGGCAGCTATACTCTGGAAACCATCGAGCGGGCGCCGCGCGGCACCGAGATCGTGCTGCACCTGCGCGAGGGCGAGGACGAGTTTCTCGACGGCTACCGCCTGCGCAACATCATCCGCAAGTATTCCGACAGCATCGCCCTGCCCATCGTGATGAAGGTGGAGGGCGACGACAAGAAAAAGGACGAGGAGGAGACCGTCAACCGCGCCTCCGCCCTGTGGATGCGCAACAAGAAGGACATCAGCGGGGAGGAATACAACGAGTTCTACAAGCACATCGCCCATGACTTCGAGGATCCCCTGTGTCATGTGCACTCCCAGGTGGAGGGGCGCCAGTCCTATACCACCCTGTTCTATATTCCCGCGCGGGCGCCCTTCGACCTGTGGGACCGGGAGCGCCGCCATGGCGTCAAGCTCTACGTGCGCCGCGTGTTCATCATGGACGACACCGAGCAGTTGATGCCTAATTACCTGCGCTTCGTGCGCGGCATCGTGGACTCCGACGACCTGCCCCTCAACGTGTCGCGCGAGATCCTGCAGCACAACAAGCAGATCGATCTCATCCGCAGCGCCTCGGTGAAAAAGGTGCTGGGCCTGCTGGAGAGCCTCGCCAGGAACGACGCGGAGAAATACCGGACCTTCTGGGAGCAGTTCGGCCGTGTGATGAAGGAGGGGCCGGTGGAAGACCCCGCCAACAAGGAACGCATCGCCAAGCTGCTGCGCTTTGCCTCCACGCACAACGGCGACGATCAGCAGACCGTGTCCCTGGACGACTACATCGGGCGCATGAAGGAGGGCCAGGAGGCCATCTATTACATCACCGCGGACAGCTACGCCGCCGCGCGCCACAGCCCGCACCTGGAGGTGTTCGAGCAGAAGGGCATCGAGGTGCTGCTGCTCCATGACCGGGTGGATGAATGGATGCTGACGGGCTTGAGCGAATACGAGGGCAAGCCCCTGCGCTCCGTGGCCAAGGGCGACCTGGACCTGGGCAAGCTGGAGGACAAGGAGGAGAAGGCGGCCTTCGACAAGGTGGCGGACGAGTTCAAGGATCTCGCCGCCCGCATCAAGGACTCCCTGGGCGACAAGGTCAAGGCCGTGCGCGTGACTCATCGCCTCACGGACTCCCCCGCCTGCCTGGTGGTGGAGGAAGAGGACATGGCCAACAGCCTGCGCAAGATCCTCGAGGCCGCGGGCCAGAAGCTGCCGGAGACCCAGCCCATCCTGGAGATCAATCCCCGCCACGCCCTGTTGCAGCGCATCCGCGGCGAGGGGGACGAGGCCCGCTTCAAGGAGTGGGCCGCCATTCTCTTCGACCAGGCCCTGCTCAGCGAGGGCGGCCAGCTCGACGATCCCGCCCTGTTCGTCAAACGCATGAACACCCTGCTGGTCTCCGGCGCCGGGCAGGGAGGCTGAGGCGCCGTGAGCGCGGACGGGGGGCACGTGCCCGGCGTACTGCTGACCAACCTGGGCACGCCCGACGCACCCGATCCCGCGGCCACGCGCCGTTACCTGGCGGAATTCCTGTGGGATCCGCGTATCGTCAGCCTGCCGCGCTGGTTGTGGTGGCTGATCCTGCACGGCATCGTGCTGCGCGTCCGGCCGGCGCGTTCCGCCGAGGCCTACCAGCGCATCTGGACCGATGAGGGGTCGCCCCTGCTGGTGATCAGCCGCAGGCAGCAGGCCGGCATCCAGGCGGTGCTGGCCGAAGAAGGGGCTGACATTCCCATCGCCCTGGGCATGCGCTACGGCAAGCCCTCCATCGCGGGCGCCATGGAAGAACTGCGCCGCGCGGGCGTCACGCGCCTGCTGGTGCTGCCCCTCTATCCCCAGTACTCGACAGCCACCACGGCCTCCACCTACGATGCCGTGGAGGCGGCGCTGAGCGCCTGGCCACGCCCTCCCGAGTTGCTGAAGGTGACCCATTACCATGATGAGGACTGGTACATC
>WGFB01000121.1 GCA_015492435.1 Gammaproteobacteria bacterium
CGCATCGCGCCCTTCTTCGGGATCCGGGAACTGTGAACACGGTGCCGGAAAAGGGCAGGCGCCCCCGCCTCGCCGTATGGAAGTTCGCCTCTTGCGACGGCTGCCAGTTGAGCCTGCTGGACTGCGAGGACGAGCTGCTGGCGGTGGCGGGCGCCATCGACATCGCTCACTTCCCCGAGGCCTCGCGGCGCAGCATCGCGGGGCCCTATGACCTGTCCCTGGTGGAGGGCTCCATCACCACGCCCGGCGACCTGGCGCGCATCCGCGAGATCCGCGGGAACTCCCGCACCCTCATCACCATCGGCGCCTGCGCCACCGCGGGCGGCATCCAGGCCCTGCGCAATTATGCCGATATCGAGGAATACATTGCCGTCGTCTACGCCCATCCTGAATACATCGACATCCTCGCCCGGGCCACCCCCATCGCGGAGCATGTCACGGTGGACTTCGAGCTGCGCGGCTGCCCCGTGAATAAGGGGCAGTTGCTGGAAGTGGTCAACGCCTTTCTCAACGGCCGCCCGCCCGCCATTCCCGCCTACAGCGTGTGCGTGGAGTGCAAGCGGCGCGCCACGGTGTGCGTCATGGTGGCCCGGGGCACCCCCTGTCTCGGCCCGGTGACCCAGGCCGGGTGCGGCGCCATCTGCCCCGCCTGCGCGCGCGGCTGCTATGGCTGCTTCGGCCCCCAGGATACGCCCAATACGGAATCCATGGCGCAGGCGTGGCTGAAGGCGGGCAAGAGCCGGGCCGAGGTGGCGCGCATCTTCCACACCTTCAATTGCGGCGCCGAGCCCTTCGCCGGCGCGGGAGACAAGTACGGGGACGGAGGATGAGGCCGTGAGCCGCACCATCAAGGTGGACTATCTGGCCCGCGTGGAGGGGGAGGGCGCCCTGGAGATCCATCTCGATGGGGATACGGTCCGCGACGTGCGGCTGAAGATCTTCGAGCCCCCGCGCCTGTTCGAGAGCTTCCTGCGCGGCCGCGACCGGGACGAGGTGCCGGACATCACCGCGCGCATCTGCGGCATCTGTCCCGTGGCCTACCAGATGAGCGCCTGCCATGCCCTGGAGGACGCGGCCGGCGTCACCGTCCCTGGCCAGTTGCGCCGTCTGCGCCGCCTGCTCTATTGCGGCGAATGGATCGAGAGCCACTGCCTGCACATGTTCCTGCTCCACGCGCCCGACTTCCTCGGCTACGAGGACGCCATCGCCATGGCGCAGGCGCATGGCGAGCTGGTGCGGCAGGGCCTGCGCATGAAAAAGGCCGGCAACGCCATCATCAGCACCGTGGGCGGGCGGGAGATCCATCCGGTGAACGTGCGCGTGGGCGGCTTCTACCGCCTGCCCGACGCCCGCGCCCTGCGCGGGCTGCTGCCGGAACTGGAGTGGGCGCGGGATGCCGCCCTGGAGACGGTGGAAACCTTCGCGCGACTGGACTTTCCCGATTTCCAGCGCGACTACGAGTTCGTCGCCCTGCGTCACGACGGGGAATATCCCTTCTGCGAGGGGCGCATCGTCTCCAGCAAGGGGATCGACATCGCGGCGCGGGCCTTCGATCAGGTCTTCGAGGAACGCCAGGTCCCACACAGCACCGCCCTGCATGCCGCCGTCAAGGGGCGCGGCGCCTATTTCTGCGGGCCGCTGGCGCGCATCAATCTCAATCATGACCGCCTGCGCCCCCTGGCCCGGGAGGCGGCGCGGCGCGCCGGGTTTGACCTGCCCTGCACCAACCCCTTCAAGAGTATCCTGGCGCGCGCCATCGAGGTGGTGCAGGCCTTCGACGAGGCCATCGAGATCGCCTCGTCATGGGAAGGGGGCGGGGCGGCGGCGCAACCCGTCCCGCGCAGCGCCGGGACGGGTTATGGCTGCACCGAGGCGCCGCGCGGCATCCTGTTTCATCACTACGATGTGGACGATGCGGGTCTCATCACCCACGCCAGGATCGTGCCGCCCACCTCCCAGAACCAGAAGACCATCGAGGACGATCTGCGCGCCCTGGCGCAGCGCCTGGCCACGCTGCCCCATGACCAGGCGACCTGGCTGGCAGAGCAGGCGGTGCGCAACTACGACCCCTGCATCTCCTGCTCCACCCATTTCCTGACCCTGAAGATCGTGCGGGACTCATGATACGCGTCATCGGCGTCGGTCATCCCGCGGCGGGCGACGACAGCGTCGGGCTGGAGATCGTCAGGCGCCTGCGCGCGGAACCCCTCGGTTATTGCTTCGAGCTGTACGAGATCACCGATCCCATGCGCCTGGTGGATCTGCTGGATGGCGACCGCCCTGTCATCATCGTGGATGCCGTGCTGACCTCCGAGCCTCCCGGAACCCTCCATCATCTCACCCCGGAGGCCCTGGCGGAGCAGCCGGGCATCGCCCTGTCCAGCCATGGCGCCAGCGTCAGTCAGGCCATCGCCTTGGCCGCGACCCTGAATCCGCCGCATTGCACCCGGCACATCGATATCGTCGGTGTCGCCATTGCCGCGCCCGGC
Source organism: Gammaproteobacteria bacterium (assembly GCA_015492435.1). Classification (GTDB taxonomy): domain Bacteria; phylum Pseudomonadota; class Gammaproteobacteria; order SZUA-140; family SZUA-140; genus SZUA-140. Next base: position 2,490 of record WGFB01000121.1, read on the forward strand.
CTGTACACGCGGGAGCTGACCCCATCCCTGCAGGCGGCGCTGCCCGCGGTGGTGCGCCGGGTCAGGAACCTGATGCTGCTGCGGGTCTCCCGGGAGGTTTGAGTTGTGAATGGGGAAAACATGCAGGATGCCAACGGGGACAGGCGGGGAGCGGGCACGGCGAGCGTCTGCCCAGATCCCCATACCCTGACGCCCGAGGCGGTTCTTGAATGCCTCCAGACCAGCCGTCATGGCCTGGCGCATGGCGATGCAGCTTCGCGCATCGGGCGGTATGGCAGGAACCGACTTCCTGCTGTCCGGCCGGCCCGCCTGGGCACGGTGCTTCTCGCCCAATTCAGAAGCCCCCTCATCTACGTTTTGGTGGCGGCCGCGCTGATATCGGCCCTGATCCAGGAATGGTCGGACGCCGCCTTCATTTCGGCTGTGCTGCTCATCAACGCCCTCATCGGCACCACTCAGGAGTATTCCGCCCAGCGGGCGGCGGAGGCCCTCAAGCGCCTGGTGACCCAAACCTGCCGTGTGCTGCGCGAGGGCGATACCCATGAGATCGACGCGGAAACCCTGGCGCCCGGCGACATTCTTCTTCTGGATACGGGTGAGCGGGTACCCGGGGATGCGCGCCTTCTCAGCAGCAACGATCTTGAAGTGGATGAATCCCTGCTGACGGGAGAATCGGCCGCGGTGCTGAAGGATGCGGAGGCCGTATGCAATAGAGAGGCCTTTCTCGGTGACCGCCGCAACATGGTCTATGCCGGCACCCTGGTGACGCGCGGGCGAGGTGTGGCCGTAGTGGTGGGCACGGGGCTCGACACGGAACTGGGGCGTATCGCCGAGGATGTGCTGGGCAAGCCACCGGCCAAGCCGCCCTTGCTGGTGCGCATGGAGAAATTCACTCACTGGGTGGCGCTCACGGTCGCCGTGGCGGCCCTGCTCATGGCGGGGGTGGCCCTGAGCCGGGGACTGCCGCTGACCGAGATTTTTCTCCTCGCCGTGGCCCTGGCTGTCTCAGTGATTCCCGAGGGACTGCCCGTGGCCCTCACCGTGGCCCTGGCCATCGGCATGCGGCGCATGGCGCGCCGTCATGTCATCATACGCCGCCTGGTGGCCGTGGAGGCCCTGGGGTCCTGCACCCTCATTGCCACAGACAAGACGGGGACCCTGACGGTGAACCAACTCACCGTGCGCCGCATCGCCTTTCCCGGCGGCGCGGAATGGGAAGTGACGGGAGAGGGGCCCGAGCCCGACGGTGTCATCCTCACTCCGCGGGGCATGCCGGGCGCCAGTGAGGAGGAGGTGCTGGGCCGCCTGTGCCTGGCGGCGGTGCTCGACAACGAGGGTTTCCTGGGTCATCGCGAACAGGGATGGGTGCAGCATGGCGATGCCGTGGATGTTGCCCTCCTGGTGATGGCTCACAAGGCAGGAGTGGTGCGTGCCGAGAGCCTCAATGCCTTTCCCGAGCTGGCCGCCATCCCTTTCGAGTCCGGGCGCCTGTTCTCCGCCACCCTCAACCAGGTCGGGAATGATCATTGGGCCTTCGTCAAGGGGGCCGTGGAACGCCTCCTGCCCATGTGTGGCACCATGGCCACCCTGGAAGGTGACCGGCCTCTCGATGCCGGGGCCATCGAGCAACAGGCCCTGGCGCTGGCCCGGCAGGGATACCGCGTGCTGGCGCTGGCCTCGGGGCGGGTGGACCTGGAGGCGGGGGCCGTCTTCTCCGAGGAGCATCTCGAGGGACTGACCCTGCTGGGACTGGTGGGCATGATCGATCCCCTGCGCCCCGAGGCGAAACCGGCCGTGGCCACCTGCCGCCAGGCGGGTATCGAGGTGGTGATGTTCACCGGCGATCACCCCGCCACGGCGGCGGCCATTGCCCGCGAGCTGGAAATGATCGAGGACGCCGGTCAGATCGTGAGCGGGCCGCAGCTCCGCGAGGCCATCGAGGCAGGCCGTCTCGACCGCCTCACGCAACGGGCCCGGGTGTTCGCGCGGGTCGATCCCGGGCAGAAGCTGGAGATCGTGCAGTCCCTGCAGCGCAACGGCCACTTCGTGGCCGTCAGCGGCGACGGCGCCAACGATGCCCCCGCCCTGCGGGCGGCGCAGGTGGGCGTGGCCATGGGCCAGGGCGGCACCGACGTGGCGCGCGAGACGGCCAGCCTGGTCATCACCGACAACAACTTCAGTTCCATCGTGGCCGGTGTCGAGGAAGGGCGCATCGCCTACGCCAATGTGCGCAAGGTGATCTTTCTGCTTATTTCCACTGGGGCGGCGGAGCTGGTGCTGTTCCTGCTGGCGCTGCTGACGGCCCAGCCACTGCCGCTGCTCGCCGTGCAACTCCTGTGGCTCAACCTGGTGACCAATGGCATCCAGGACGTGGCCCTGGCCTTCGAGCCGGGCGAGGGCGACGAGCTGCGGCGTCCGCCACGTTCACCACGCGAGCCGATCTTCGACCGGCTCATGGTGGAGCGGGTGATCATTTCCGCGCTGACCGTGGGCAGCGTTGCTTTTCTGCTGTTTCAGTGGTTGTTGGGGCAGGGGTATTCGGTGGAAGAGGCGCGCAATGGCACTCTGCTGTTGATGGTGCTGTTCGAAAACATCCATGTCTTCAACTGCCGCTCCGAGACCCGTTCGGTCTTCATGCTCAATCCCTGGCGCAACCGCATACTCCTGTTCGGCACCGTCGCCGCCCAGTTGATTCATATCGGGGCCATGTATACTCCCTGGATAAGAGACGTGCTGGGCATTCAGCCCGTCTCGCTCCAGCACTGGCTGCAATTGCTGGGGCTGGCGCTCACGGTGCTGCTGGTCATGGAGATCCACAAGGCGCTCTACCGCTGGCGCCATCCCCGCGCCCGCTGATCAGACGCCGCCGATATCAGGGTTGTAGAAAATACATTGGTCGCGTCCCGCCAGCTTGGCGGCATAGACCGCGCGGTCGGCGGCGCGCACCAGGTCGGCGGGGGATTCGAAATGTTTTTCTTCGCCGTGGATGGCAATGCCGAGTGATGCGGTTACCTGGATATCGTTGCTTTCTTCAACGGGGTGGCGGGCTTCGCGAAAGGCCTGCAGGATCCGGTTGCAAAGCAGGCTGGCGCCCTCCGCCCCCGTGCCGGGCAGCAGGATGACGAATTCCTCACCTCCGTAGCGGGTGACGATGTCACTGGAACGGGCGTTGTCCATGAGGATGCGCGCCGCGCGTTTCAGCACCTCGTCACCAGCCTGGTGGCCATAATTGTCATTGATGGTCTTGAAGTGATCGAGATCGATGAAGGCCAGGGCCAGGGGCCAGGCATGCGTCTTGGCGCTGATGTATTCCTGCTCCAGCATGCAATCGAGATAGGCGCGGTTATACAGGCCGGTCAGGTTGTCGCGGCGGTTTTCCTCCTCCAGTTCGCGGGTGCGTGATTCCAGGGACTTGGTGGTTTCTTCCAGTTCCGAGGCCTTTTGCATGGTCTGCAGGTTGCGCAGCATGAGAATCTCCCGCGCCTGGTCGACGATGGACTCCAGCAGCATGGGATCCTCGAAGTTCATGTCGAACAGTTGGGCCATCTCCGTGACTTCGTTGAACAGCGTTTCCAGGATGACGGCCAGGGTCTCGTTGCTGAGGTCCAGGTAGGCGCGGATACGTTCCGCGGCTTCGGGGATTCTTTCCGCGTACCCGGTATCCAGGCAGAAATCAGCCAGCTCGCTCGCCGCGGCGACAACCCGCGCCATGGCCTGTCTGTCCTCGGGGAGGTCCGCGCCACCTGGATCATGGCTGGCTTTTATCAGGAATTGCAGGTGCTCGGGAAAATTCCACTGCTGCAGCAGCCACGCACCAATCTCGGCGTGATCTGTGTCCAGTTTTTCCCGTTCCATCGCCTGCAGGCGGTGATGGTTGGGTTGCAGTTCGGATGCATCCTGGTACAGGCCGGGAATGGCTGCATCCAGCGCCAGCATGCCGATATCCTGCAGCAGGCCGATGAGGAATAGTTCTTCCTTGGCCGCGATATCCAGATGCTTGCCCAGTATTTGACAGCAACTGGCCACGGCCAGGGAGCGGCGCCAGAACAGTTCGTGATTCAGGCCACTTGTCTTTGTGCCCGGCGTGGCGCCTATGATGCTGAAACTGAGGGCCAGGGTCAGGGTCCCGTTGAGCCCGAACAGGGTGATGGCCTGGCGCAGGTTCTCCGTCTTGCGCTGACGGGCATAGAGAGGCGAGTTGGCCATGCGCAGGATCTTGGCCGTCAGGGCCGGATCCAGGCCGACGACCTCGGCGACTTGATGGAACGTCGTTTCCGGGTCCTGGCCCAACTCGACGATGCGCATGCCCACCGGCGGCGGGCTGGGCAGATTGGTGCAGCGCTTGAGCCGGGCGTAGAGCATCTCCCTGTTGTGGACGTCGGAAATCACGGCTTGATTCTGGGGCATCTAAATTTTCCTTGCTTATATTTTCTCTGGTTCATGATCAGGCCGTATCAGGCTGACCCCGCATGAGAGCCGGTGTAGTTGACACATGGTATATCGGAAAGGTTCTGATACTCTTTAATCGGTTGAAAAGATCCGCGGTTTCGCGGGAGAAATACGATACACTCGGTTTTTTAGGAAGGAAAAGGGATCAAACCAATGCGAAGAAAATTCTTGGTCGTTGTCGCGGGTTCTTTGTCGGCCCTGGCTCTGGTTGCATGCGGAAAGTCCGGGTCAAAAGGCGACGGCAGCGGTGAGTTATTTCTGCCGCCAGCTGGATTCGTGGCTGATGCAGCCAGGGGAAAGGTTTTGTTCGACAAGTTCTGCAGCCGCTGTCACGGCGCGGGGGGCAAGGGCA
>WGFB01000122.1 GCA_015492435.1 Gammaproteobacteria bacterium
CATCATCCTGAACTCCCCCTTTGCCGACAGCGCGGTCAACTATCGTCAATACCGGGACAACAGACAACGGGTGATCTCAGAGATTCTCACCAGGCCCCTGGGATTCTGTCCATACAACTACCGCTATATCGACTGGTATTCACCTCAGCGGGGACTTCCGGCAATTCTCAACGACGCCAACTTCGAGGAAATGGTCCGTTCCAACGCCTTGTTCGCAAGAAAATTCGACCCCCGGATCTCCCATTCCCTGCTGGACAGGATAGACAGAGAACTGCTGGGTACCATCCCAAGACCAGCGCCAGCCCAATCGGGCCAAAGCCTCCCCCATCTTGGCGGATACGTTGCTCGTAGCGGCGCCAACGGTCGGCCGAGCGGCGGAATCCGATAGCATTTCCATAGATCACAACGCCAGAGGAGCCCACAGTATAGATCTGGTATAGATCCTTCCAACGCGCCTTGAAAGTTCTCATAAAGTTCTCTATCATGGGCACCAGAGAGAACTTTTGGAGAACCTGCCATGCTGTCGCGACGGGAAGAAGACGCCTACCGCTTCATCCGGGATTTCATCGCCCGCCACGGCCACGCGCCGTTGCTGGAGGAGATCGCCCTGGGGCTGGGGATCCGTTCCAAGGGCACGGTCCATCGTTATGTCCAGGCCATCGCCCGCGCCGGGCTCATCGAGCTCGTTCCCGGCCGTCACCGGGGCATGCGCCTGCGCGGGCAAACGCCCGGGGGCAAGGCCACCCTGCCCCTGCTGGGGCGCATCGCCGCCGGTCAGCCCATCGCGGCCATTCCCGATCAGGAGGAGATAGACCTCAGTGAATTCTTCATGGGTCCCAATCGCTTCGTGCTCAAAGTTCAAGGGGATTCCATGATCGATGCGGGGATTCTCGATGGCGACATGGTTGTCGTCGAGCAGCGCCCGCGCGCCGGCAACGGCGACATCGTGGTGGCCCTGCTGGACAACGAGGAGGCCACCCTGAAATACATCCGCCACAACCGGGACGGCAGCATCACCCTGATCCCCGCCAACGCCGCCCTGCGCCCCATCACCTATGCCCCGGAGCGCATTCGCATCCAGGGCGTGGTGGTGGGCCAGATGCGTTCCTATCGATGAGCATGGAACAGTTCCAGGACCGTTGCCCGGTCGTCTGGCCCCGCGCCATCATTCACATGGACATGAATGCCTTCTTCGCCGCCGTGGAGCAGCGCGACTTTCCCGAACTGCGCGGCAAGCCCATCGCCGTCACCAACGGGGAAGTGGGCTCCTGCATCATCACCTCATCCTACGAGGCGCGGGCCCACGGCATCCGCACCGGCATGCGCCTCAAGGAAGGCCGCCGGCGCTGCCCCGGCCTCATCCAGCGCCCGGCGCGCCCCGAGGTCTATGCGCGGATCTCCATGGCCATCATGCAGGCCCTGCGCGACGTCAGTCCCGACATCGAGGTCTTTTCCGTGGACGAGGCCTTTCTCGACGTCACCCGCTGCCAGCGCCTCCACGGCACGCCCGTGCGCATGGCGCGCATGGTGAGGGAGAAGGTGGCCGCGGTGTGCGGCCTGCCTTGTTCCATCGGCGTCAGCGGCGACAAGACCACGGCCAAGTTCGCCTCCAAGCTGGTCAAGCCCGAGGGCTTCACCGTCATCCCGCCCTGGGAGGCGCAGGAACGCCTGCGCGACATCCCCGTCACGGCCCTGTGCGGCATCGCCGACGGCATCGGCAGCTTCCTGGCCCAGCACGGCGCCCTGGTATGCGGCGATGTGGGCAGGCTCCCCGTCAGCGTGCTGGCGCGGCGCTTCGGCAACCTGGGGCGGCGCATCTGGCTCATGTGCCAGGGCAAGGACCCGGACCGCATCCACGACGAGACGCCGCCCCCCAAGAGCCTCGGCCATGGCAAGGTGCTGCCGCCGCGCACCCGCGGGCGGGAGGTGCTGTTGACCTATCTGCGGCACATGAGCGAGAAGGTCGCCGCGCGCCTGCGCCGCCACCACCTCGAGGCGCAGACCTACTTCATCGGCCTGCGCGCCGGGGACGGCTGGATCGGCGACAGGCTGCGCACCACCCAGCCCACCCATCACGCGCCGCCCCTGTTCGCCCTGTGCCGCTTCGTCATGGAAAACCTGTGGCGCGGCGAACCGGTCTGCCAGGTGCAGATCACGGCGCTCGATCCACGCCCATGGAGGCAACAACTGGATTTGTTTGCTGAACAGGATGAGGGCAACTCTCAGATCGATGAGGTCATGGATCGGATCAATCGATGTTATGGTGAACTGACAGTGGCGCCCGCGCGTCTGTTGCAGCGCTCCACCATGCCCAATGTGATCGCCCCTGCGTGGAAGCCGGAGGGGCATCGGCAGACGATCTAGTTTTTTCTTTTATTTACCCCTCACCCCGGCCCTCTCCCCAAAGGGGAGAGGGGGCTTGTTTTGAACTTCCTCTCAAGAACTCCCTCTCCCTTTGGGAAGAGGGTTGGGATGAGGGGCAGACTCAGGAATTATCGGGGGGAGTCTCCAGTTCGCGTTGCAGCAAGGCTTCCCTTTCCTTGTCTTCGGCCTCGCGCTCCTTTGTCGCCTTCCAGTCGCCATAGGCAATCAGCCCCAGCAGCAGCACGAGGCACAAAATCACCCCTATCTGAATATAGATCACACCCATGAATCTTACCCTGAAATAGCTGAACGATTTCTATTAAACCTGAATCCGTGGGTTCAGGTTAAAGGCCCCGTGCATCCCTTTCTTCCGCGTTATCCGCCTCCCTTCCATCCCTTTTATGGGGCTTTTTGGCTTCCTGCTTGGCATCCTTCATCAGATTCCTGTCCACATAGCTCAATTTTAACTTATGTTTGGTGAAATAGCCGCTGCATTTTACGATTATCTTGCGGTTTTTTCCGCCAAAATTGATGACATCGAGGTCGGTGAAGCGCACGCCGGCATCGTGATTCTTCTTGCCGTATTTCCTGGTCAGGATGTCTTCCAGCAGTTCGAGTTCCTCGACGCAGCTTTCCCGTTTCCTGAAATAACCCTCCGCCTCGATCCGGTACACCCTGCCTGAGCGGGGAGTGACATAGACACGGTACTCAGAAAGGGGCTCGTACGGGTGTTGCGGCGTGAAGCTGTAGATCACTTCGTCATTGTTCTCGTCCAGGCGCGCCATGGCCAAATCTTGCGGCAGGTTCTTTTCTTCGATCTTCTGCCCCAGATCAATCCCGAATCCGCCTTCAATCTTCTCATTTTCGGCCAGGACGGCAAATGGAAATACCAGTAACAGAAAATACAGCGCAACCGCTCTCATCCAGACTCCCCCGTTCATTGATTACAGGGGGAGTCTAACATTCCCTCCGGGGCATTGAAATCAGTGCAGCCTATTGCCAGCGCATCTGGATGAATGGCAGATGCCTGAGCAGGGGGGGACTGCAGGCATACAGAAACAGGCCAAACAGTCCGGCCAGCACATCGAGCATGGAAAAAACCCGGAACTGGAGAAAATGCTGTATGATTTCGATGAACAACCCGAACAGGACCAGGGGCCAGATCTTGCGCCAGCCGAACCGGCTGCGGGGAAAGGAGAAGTCGGCCAGCATGGCCAACAGAAAGAAGGCGATGATATGGTTGACCTTGTCATTGAAGTAACTGGCCACCGGATAATCGGGAGGCATGACGGCAAGATAGGCCACGGCAAGCAAGGCCGCAACGAACAGACCGCGAAACAAAATGATGTGCGTGCGCCTCATGCCCCGATTCACAGTCCTTGCATGTTTCCATCCCGATTGGCCAGGTGCATTATGCTTGGGCAAAAAAAGGGGTGCAAACAATGCACCCCAATCTTGAGGGAGGTGAAAGATCAAAAAGGGACTGATGCCCTAATCAATGCTTCATCAATGTTATTGCACAGAGCATGCCATATTTTTTACCTCAACCCTTTCAATAAGTTAAAAACTTACCGCCTGGGGCGCGGTGGAACACCGCCATGAAGTCGTCGCTGCCGGACGATCGCGACCCGTGCTGCCTGACCATCGATCAGGGTGGACACGCCGTGCGCGCCAGCCTGTTCGACGCCCAGGGCCAGCAGCTCGCCGCGGCCGAGGAAGCCATCACCTGCAACGAGCATTGGGAGTATGACGGTGCCCGCCTGCTCGCCGCCATGCGGCGCGTGATCGGCGCCGCCATCGGAGAATTGCCCGCGGGACGCCCCGCGCCGTGCTGCGCCGCGCTGGCCACGCAACGCTCCAATACCGCTTGCTGGGACCGCGCCACGGGACAAGCCCTGTCCCCCGTCATCAGCTGGCAGGACCGCCGCGGCGCGCGGTGGCTGGAGGGTTTTACGGCACACGCGGACGCCATCCGGCGCATCACCGGCCTTCTTCTCTCGCCCCATTACGGCGCCGCGAAATTCCACTGGTGTCTGGAGCACCTGCCGGCGGTGCGCGAGGCGCTCGCCGCGCAACGCCTCGCCATGGGGCCCATGGCCAGCTACCTGGTCTTTCACCTCCTCCAGGAACGCCCCCTGCTGAGCGATCCCGTCAACGCCTCGCGCACCCTGTTGTGGGACCTCCGCCGCCACGGCTGGTCGCACACGCTCCTGGACCTGTTCGCGATTCCCGCCAGCGCCCTGCCCCGCTGCGTGCCCACCCGGCATGCCTGGGGCACGCTGGATTCGGGCGGTTGTCACATTCCCCTCATGGTGGTAACGGGGGATCAGGCGGCCGCCCTGTATGCCCATGGCGAACCCGACCCCGATGCCATCTACATCACCCTGGGCACCGGCGCCTTCATCCAGCGCCCCACCGGGGCCACGCCCCGCTTTACCCCCACCCTGCTCACCAGCGTGCTCATCCAGAATGGCGGGACGATCCACTATACGCTGGAGGGCACGGTCAACGGCGCCGGCAGCGCCCTGGCGTGGCTGGAAGAGGAACTGGACCTGGAACTGGACTTCGCGCAACTGGCGCGCTGGCTGGCGGAGGATCCCGCTGACACCCTGCTGTTCCTCAACGGCGTCGCCGGGCTGGGCACGCCCTTCATGCAAGCCGCCTTTCCTTCCCGTTTCGTCGGCCAGGGAGAGGTGGGAGCGCGCGCTTGCGCGGTGGTGGAGAGCATCGCCTTCCTCGTTCAACTGAACCTGGAGAACATCCGGTCCGCAAGCGGCCCCGCGGCGCGCATCCTGGTGGGCGGCGGGCTGGCGCGCCTGGACGGCCTGTGCCAGCGCATCGCCGATCTCAGCGCCCTGCCCGTTCAGCGCATGGACGACCACGAAACCACCTCCCGCGGCCTGGCCTGCCTGCTGGGTTGCGCGCCGCGGCCGGAGCCATCGCACGGCCAGCGCTTCTCACCCGCCCCCGCCCCTGCGCTGAGCGGCCGATACCGGCGCTGGAAGCAGCTCATGAGTGAGGCGGCATGAACCCCGCTCAGGAAACGCCCCGCCTGGTGGCGCACCGCGGCTATGCGGCGCGCTACCCGGAGAACACTCTGGAAGCCGTCTCCGCCGCTCTGGAAGCGGGCGCGCAATATGTGGAAGTGGACATCCAGCTCAGCGCGGACGGTATACCCGTACTGTTCCACGACGCCGATCTCGCACGCACCACCGACGGCGCGGGACAGGTCATGGAACATACTCTGGCGCAACTGCGGCAGCTCAGTGCCGGCGAGCCGGCCCGTTTCGGCGCGCGCTTCGCCGGCGCGCGCATCCCGACCCTCGATGAGCTGGCCGGCCTGCTGGAGCACTGGCCTGACGCGACGGCCTTCCTGGAACTGAAAGAGGAAAGCCTCGCCCGCTTCGGGACGGCGGCGGTTACGGAGAAGGTCTTGCAAGCAAGCCAGCGCCTCGGTGGGCGCCGCGTCCTCATCTCCTACAGCGGCAGCGCCATCGCGGAAATCCACCGGCACGGCGGCGTCACGAGCGGCTGGGTGCTGAGGCGCTACGACGAGGCAAGCCGGGATCAGGCGTCCGCCCTCGCACCCGCCTTTCTCATCTGCAACCACACCAAGCTGCCACCGCCGCCCGAGGCCCTGTGGCCGGGGCCATGGGCGTGGATGATCTACGAAGTGACCGATCCCGGCCTGGCCATGAAATTGCGCCAGCGCGGCGCCCGCTATATCGAGACCATGGACCTGGCGGCCATGACATTCAGGTAAATCAGGAGGGCACTGGATAGATAGAAGGTACAAGGTACAAGATACAAGATACAAGGGTAGGCACAAGGGAGGCAGCTCTTTGTACCTTGTCCCTTGTATCTTGTACCTTTAACTATCCCAGCACTCACTTTCGGGTAAACCCAAGAATGGAACAAACGATCAGCATGCAAGAGGAGCGTTTCGACATCGTCGTCGTGGGAGGCGGCATCCATGGCGCGGGCGTGGCCCAAGCGGCGGCGGCCGGCGGATATTCCGTGCTGGTGCTGGAGCAGGAGGCCCTGGCCAGCGGCACCTCCAGCCGCTCCAGCAAGCTCATCCATGGCGGCCTGCGCTACCTGGAGACGGCGCAGTTCTCCCTGGTGCGTGAATGCCTGCGCGAACGCGCGCTGCTGCTGAGGCTGGCGCCCGAACTGGTGAAGCTGCATCCCTTCCACATCCCCGTCTATCCCGAAACCACCCGCGGGCCCTGGCAACTGCGCCTGGGGCTGAGCCTCTACAGCCTGCTGGCCGGGCTGACCCCGGACAGCCGCTTCCGCTCCATTCCCGCCAGTCAGTGGGACAACGCGGACGGCCTGGAGACCCGCAACCTGAACCAGGTGTTCCAGTACCAGGACGCCCAGACCGACGATGCCGCCCTGACCCGCGCGGTGATGCGGAGCGCCCAGTCCCTGGGGGCTCGGCTCGCCATGCCCGCCACCTTCACGGGCGCCCAGATCCGGGATCACGGTTGCGATGTGCGCTACCGCCTCGGCGGCGAGGACAGGCAGTGCTCATGCCGCGTCCTGGTCAATGCCGCGGGCCCCTGGGTCAACAGGGTGCTGGACGCCATCGCTCCCGCCCCGCCCCGGCTGGACGTGGAACTGGTGCAGGGCACCCATATCGTCCTGGAGGGCACCCTGTCGCGGGGTTTCTACTACCTGGAAGCGCCGCGGGACCGGCGCGCCGTGTTCGCCATGCCCTGGCATGGACGCATCCTGGTGGGCACCACGGAGCAGGTCTTCGAGGGCGATCCCGCCACGGTCGCGCCCAGCGAGGAGGAAATCCTCTACCTGCTGGAAACCTTCGCCCACTACTTTCCCGCCTGCCGCCGCCTTGCTCCACAAGACATTCTCGAAGCCTTCGCCGGCCTGCGCGTGCTCCCCGCTGACACGGACCAGCCCTTCAGGCGCAGCCGGGACACGATCCTGCACACGGACCTGCCCGCCCAGCCCAGCGTGCTCACCATCTACGGGGGAAAACTCACCGCCTATCGCGCCACGGCGGAAAAGGCGATAGAACGCCTGAGGGACAGCCTGCCGCCGCGCGACCGCGTGGCCGATACACGGGAACTGACGCTCACCGCGGAGTAGCGCGAGCGGCTGCCCCTCACGCCCGCCCTCTCCTCAAAGGAGAGAGAATTGCTCTCCGTAAGAGATGGCTGGAATGAGGGAGTGCGGCGCAGCCGCATCAGCCGCGTGAGGCGTTCCCTTCTCCCGGCCCGCCCCACTGATCGAGAATATGCTCGATCACCAGTTGCGGTGTGCAACGCCCCTGGTATTCATTGGCGTCGAGGCGGTAGGCGATGTGGAGGCTGCCTGCATGATGAATGGGATGATGGGGCTCCACGTTGAAGGCGATGGCGTCTATCACGGCGCCGGCCTCATCCGGCGTCAGGCGCAGCTTGAGATGATGGCCGCCCACCACGCGCCGCTCCACGATATGAAAAACGCCATCGAACAGGGGCTCGGGAAAACCCTGCCCCCAGGGCCCTCCCCCGCGCAGGGTCTCCGCCAGTTCCAGGGTGAACTCGTCGGGCCGCAGGGCGCCGTCGCTCAGGACGACGTTCTCCAGGCCTTCTTCGCCGAGAAATTCACGTACCACTTCGTCGAAGGCCTGGACGAAGGTCTCGTAGCCCGTCTCCGGCAGGGAGAGTCCCGCCGCCATGGCGTGTCCGCCGAACTTGTTCATCAGGCCCGGATGGCGCGACGCCACACCCTCCAGCACGTCGCGGATATTGAGCCCGGTGACGGAACGCGCGGAACCCTTGAGCTCATCCCCGCCCGCCGGCGCAAAGGCGATGACGGGGCGGTGCAGGCGGTCCTTGATGCGCGACGCCAGGATGCCGATGACGCCCTGGTGCCAGTCCTCGCGGTACAGGCATACCCCGGCGGGGCTGTGCGCCGCCACGTCATCGAAGTCGAGGTGGTCCAGGCACTGCAGGGCCTCCTGCTGCATTTTCTTTTCGATGCGGCGCCGTTCGCGGTTGAGTTCGTCCAGGTACAGGGCCTTCTCCATGGCCTGTTCCTCGTCGTCGCACAACAGGCATTCCACGCCCAGGGACATGTCTTCCAGGCGCCCCGCCGCATTGAGGCGCGGCCCCAGGGCAAAGCCCAGGTCGGCGCTCACCAGGCGCTGCTGATTGCGCCCGGCGACGCGGATCAGGGCGCGTATGCCGGCGCAACAGGCATCGCCGCGGATGCGCGACAAGCCCTGGGCCACCAGGATGCGGTTGTTGTAGTCCAGCCTGACCACGTCGGCGACGGTGCCCAGGGCCACGAGATCGAGCAGGGACGCAAGGTTGGGATCCGGCAGGCCCCGCTCGGCGAGCCCTCCCTGGCCGCGCAGATGGGCGCGCAGGGCGATCATCACGTAGAAGATCACCCCCACCCCGGCCATCGACTTGCTGGGAAATCCGTCGCCGGGCTGATTGGGATTGACAATGACATCGGCATCGGGCAGCTCGGCGCCGGGCAGGTGGTGATCCGTGACGAGCACCTGGATGCCCAGGGCCCGGGCCGCCCTGACGCCCTCGATGCTGGAGATGCCGTTGTCCACCGTGATGATGAGATCCGGCTCCTCGTCCTCCACCGCGGCCACGATCTCCGGCGTCAGGCCGTAGCCGTATGCGAAGCGGTTGGGCACCCGGTAGGACACATGCCCCCCCATCATGCGCAGGGCGCGCACCGCCAGGGCGCAGCTGGTGGCGCCATCGGCATCGAAGTCGGCGATGACCAGCATGCGCCGTTTCTTGCGTATCATGTCCCCGAGCAGTCGCGCCGCTTCCTGGATGCCCTTGAGCCGGTCATGGGGCGCCAGGTTGGCGAGGCCATATTCCAGTTCCCCGGGTGACGTCAGCCGGCGCGCCGCATAGGCGCGCGCCAGCACCGGATGCAGGCCGGGAAAAAGCGCGGCCGCCTCCTCCGTGGTCCGCGGGTGGCGTGGCACGATTTCAGGTTTCATGATAGGGCGCCGTACAGGTTGTCGCGCATGTCCAGAAAGCTGGCCAGTGAGGCGCCTCTCTTCCACCACCGCCCCAGCCGCTTCGGCGTCAGTTCATAGGCCCTGCCGTGAGCGGGATACAGGACCGCCGCGGTCAGGCGCCGGGCCTTTATGGCCTGCATCAGCGGCTGGCACCATGATTGTACGAAGGATTCCAGTTCCCGCGCCCAGGCTTCGTAGTCTCCGCTCTGGGCAGGATGCAGAAATCCGCCGTACACCACCAGATGCCGGCCCGGCGCCGTCTCCTCCGCCAGCCATGCGGCGCCATCGGCGGGCAGGGCGCGCAGGGGGATGCCGTGTTGCAATGTCAGTCCCTCCAGCAAGGGGCAGTCTCCCCATGCCTGGGCCCATGGGGCTTCGCCCGATGCGGGCAAGACACCCCCGCCCCAGAACCACAGGCTGTTCACCGCCTTCATGCCCCGCGCCTGCAACGCGCGGTTGGCTTCGCTGGCGTGCAGCAGCATCTGTATCTCGTTGAGCAGCGCGCGCCACTGACGCGCATCCTCGCCACGGGGCATGTGGTCGTGGACATCGTGCCCCAGGACCGCGCTCACCGGACTGGTGCGCAGGCGGGGTGGATGGGGCGCGCGCAGATACCAGCGCTGCGGCACGGGCGCATGGAGCCGGTATCCCAGAGGCTCCAGGAAGGCATTCAGCTCCGCCGCCAGGCCGTTGATGGATGCGCCCGCAAGAAAACTGTCGCCAATATCCGTCATGATCACCCGGTCGCGATCCGCCTGCAGATGAACCGGGTCCGCCCGCATCCAGTAACCCGCGGGCGCCTCGCCGCTGTCGGCATACAATGTGAGCGGCGCCACGGGCAGTTCCTCGTCATCCCCGACGCCCTTGCCGAACAGGGACAATAGGGCCGGCTCATAACCGTATCCATGCGTATCCACGGCCTGCCCCCGGTTGAGCCACTGCCCGAGCGGGCGCGGGCCCTCTCCGCCCTCTCCCAGCGCCTGGAACTGGCGCCCGATATCCTGGGTGCCCAACAGGCCTGGAACCAGCAAGGCAAGAGAGACACCCGCGGTCTGACTCATGTGGAAAACCCGCCTATCTCGCCCAGCAATGGGCTGCCGAGGAATTGATCAGGTCCGGGCCGTTCTGATCGAGCACGAAACGCCGGCACGCGTCGTGGCGCTGATCCGTGGCGGGATTGGGTTCGGCGACGGCCAGGTAGGCATTGCCGCTTCCCTGGACGGGCTCGACGCGGAGGCGGTAATAGCCATCGGTGGAATCCACCACATCCGCCGCCCAGCCCAGTTCCCTCAGGCTGCGGGCATAGGCACTGTTCCCCGCCCGGTAACGGGCCTGCGCGAGATGGATCCGGGTCAGGCCGTTCATGGCGTCCACCCGGCGCCCCTTGCGCACCATGTCGTTGTACATGGGCAAGGCGATGGCGGCCAGGATGCCGGCGATGGCCAGTGCCGTTATCAGTTCGATCAAGGTCATCCCCCTGTTGAAAACAGTTGTCGCGGTCATGGCGGAACTCCCTTTCCTTTTCCATCAATGATGGCCATGGGATTCTTCAGGCCCGGCCCGCGTCCCATAGGCCGGCTACCGGTTTATCCTATACCATTCCCGCCCCGCTTTGACTATAATTTTGCCATTCGCAAGGGAATGCGCATGTCTGAAGGAATCTGCCGGGGCCTGACCCTGATCGAATTGCTGATGGTCCTCACCGTCGCCGCCATCCTGGCCGCGGCGGCAGTTCCCTCATTCTTCGACCTCGCCGCCAGACAGCGTCTCAAGGGCGCGGCCGACACCCTGTACGGCCATCTCCAGCACGCCCGGCTTCTGGCCGTCAAGGAGAACACGCCCATCACCGTCAGCTTCCGGGATTCCGGCCCCGCCTCCGGGTGGTGCTACGGTCTCAGCGATACGGGTCCGTGCCTGTGCCAGAGCACTGGAAATTGCCGCCTGGGGAGCGGCCCGGCCATCGTCGTGGGTTCCGCGGATTTCAGGGATACCGGGCTGAAAAACAATTTCTACCGCGACGAAGTGACCTTCAACCCCCTGCTGGGCGCCAGCAATGGAGGGACCATCATCCTTTCCGCCAACGGCCAGAACATCCGGGTCGTCGTCAGCACCCTGGGCCGGGTGCGCACATGCTCCGATGAAGTGGCGGGGTACCCGCCATGCTGATGCAAGGGCGGCACAAAGGTTTCTCCCTCATCGAGCTGATGATTGCCACGACCATCGGCCTGACCCTTTTGTCCGGCCTGTTATACCTGTTCACCAGTTTCAGCCGCGCCCAGACGGACAGGCTGATGACGCTTCGCCTGCAACAGGAGTTGCGCGCCATCATGAATGTGATGATCAACGACATCCGCCGCGCCGGTTACTGGAGCGGGGCCGCCATGGCATGGAAACCCCCCAATGCGAACGGTTTCACGAATGTCCAGCTCATTGGCGGCGACTGCCTCCTGTATACCTATGATGCGCGGAAGGACGACAAGGACGGCATTCCCGACAGCGAAGACCATGGCGGGTTCAAGCTGGACAAAGGCCGAATCAGGATCAGAACCAGCGCATCGCCCTGCCAGGGCGGAAAGTGCGGCACTTGCGATTCGGGTGTATGGTGGACGCTCAACGACGAGAAGAGCGTCTCCATCACACGGCTCCAGTTCCGCCAGGTAAACAAAATGGCCGCCGGCATATTGCCCGGCACACG
The DNA here is from genome assembly GCA_015492435.1 of Gammaproteobacteria bacterium. Classification (GTDB taxonomy): domain Bacteria; phylum Pseudomonadota; class Gammaproteobacteria; order SZUA-140; family SZUA-140; genus SZUA-140. Next base: position 12,063 of record WGFB01000122.1, read on the forward strand.
GCAGCTGCACCAGCGCATCGACATCGTGCTGGAAGGCGCTCTCGTGCAGGCGCCCGCAATGAGCCGCACCATGCGCGGCTCTGTCTACCTGCCCAATGCCGCCGTTCTCATATCCTCCCCATGAGGACGGCAAGGGACGGCGCCAGATGCGGACACCAGACCGGCATGGCCACCCTCGCCGTCGTCGTGCTGTTGCTGTCCCTCATCACCATCGCAGCCCTGACGGCAGCGCGCAATGGGGTAACGGAACAGCGGATCAGCGCCAATCTCTATCGCGAGCGCCAGGCCTTTGCCGCTGCCCAGGCCGGTCTCGCCGTGGCGTGGAACACCCTGACATGGCGGCGAATGAATGGCCTTGCGCCTGGCGGCACCCTGTCAGGGGGCAGAGGGATGTTGGGCAACGACGCCGTCTATCGCTATGCTTACCGCCTTGTCGGCACCACCCCGGCCCCTCTCGTCGAGGTCATGAGTTCCGGCCAGGCGGGAGACGGAACGGGAAAGCGGACCCTGTGGCAGATGGCGCAATTCATTCCACCCCTGGCCATACAGCCCGATGGGCCACTCACCAGCCGCAAGGCTGTCTACCTGAACGGGGCGGTCCTGAACAATCTTGCGGGCGGCCCTCTCATCCGCGCGGGTGGCCCCATCACATATACTCCCGGCCGGACAGGACCGGATTGCCGCCTGCCCGGCCAGTGCATGATTGACCCTGCCATGAGCAGGCTGACGGAGGACGAATTCTTTGTCACCTATTTCAATATGAACAGGGACATGATGATGCAACTCGCCACCGGCTATGATTGCGATGTCTGCACGGCAATGGCCGATGGACAGACAGGCGCAATCCTCTACATCGAAAACCGGCGGGGGGCGTCGATCCACCTGGAGAACAGCACCCTGGGATCCGTGGACGACCCTGTCATCCTTCTGGTCGGCAGCGACATCCGGGGCATCTCGGGTGTCACTCTGTATGGCCTGTTGTATGTGGCGGGCGGGATACAAGGGGTCGCAGACGATGTCGCCATCACCGGCGCTCTTGTGTCTGATCAGGACATCGTCATTCAGGGCGACATTGCCATGACTTACGACACCGGGATTCTCGGCGGCCTGGACAAACTGGGCCGCTTCGCCATGCTTCCGGGAAGCTGGCGCGATTTCTGAAGCGGGATGATGCAGCGGGGCATATCGCTCATCGAGGTCTTGCTCACTCTGAGCATCCTGTCGTTTGGCGCATTATCCCTGGCCGGGCTGCATGGCCACATCGAAGCAGCAAATACCCTCGCCGCGCAGAGGAATCAGGCCGTGGGCTTCGCCCAGGCGAAGATGGCCGGTCTGCGCATGGGCCTGCTCGCCAATCCCGCGGGGGTGCCCGCGGCAGGCCAGGACTCACTGGGACCATCATCCAGCGGCAGCCTCGTCGTATCTCCCGGCCTGACGACGCGCTTCGACAGGCGCTGGACGATTACACCGGACGCGAGCGGCGATCTGGCTGTCATCGAAATTACGGTATCCTGGCCCGGCCCACCGGGAGACATCCATACGGTCAGGCTCGATAGCCTGGCAATACGCCCCTTGAGGCTTCCCCCTGATTTGTGACGCCGTTCACGGTTTCCACCCCGGAATTTCCCCATAGTATGTGCTGACGTTTTGCGCAAAATGGAGGAACCATGAAAATCTCTCATTTGACGAAAGCGCTCTGCATCTCGGGCGCCCTGTTGTTTGCGGGTTCAGGCGCGATGGCCGACCCATACAAGGAAGGCTACGATTCCGCCTACGGCGGGAACTATGGCGAGGCATTCTCCAAGTGGTACCCCCTGGCCATGGAAGGTGACGCGCGCGCCCAGTTCAGCCTGGGCCTCATGTACCACAGCGGCCTGTTCGTGGAAATGGATGAGTCCAAGGCCCTCTTCTGGTATCACAAGGCAGCGGAAAATGGCATTCGCGAGGCCCAGGAATACCTGGTGGTCGGCTATGGAGAGGGCTGGTTCGGGTTGCCACGCGATCCCGAGAAATCCCGTTTCTGGGAGCAGAAACTGGCAACCACCGCGTATTAGTAAATCTCTCCTGGCAAAACCAGGGGCATTTACTCATTCATTCATGCCCGCCGATCCCGCGCATAGCTCGGCTGTGCGCGGGATTTTTTTGCGCCCGTGTGTGGAACTAAGGCGGAATTACCACAGCGCCCAGTCAGGCAATACTCTTCTCCGCCGCATATTGCTCGCCACGCAGGAGCCCGCCGAATTCACCGGCCGAAACAGGCGGGCTGTAGAAATAGCCCTGGATAATATCGCAATGGCACTGGCGCAGGTAGTCCAGTTGCTCCGGCGTCTCGACGCCTTCGGCGACGACTTCCAGGTTGAGGCGGTGGGCCATGGCGATAATGGCGCTGACGATCGTGGCATCGTCGGGGTCCGAAATGATATCCCTGACGAAGGAGCGGTCGATCTTGAGACAATCGACGGGAAACCGCTTGAGGTAGCTCAGGGAAGAATAACCCGTTCCGAAATCGTCAATGGAAAGCTTCATGCCCATGCCGTGCAATTCGTGCAGGTTTTCCATGGTGGCCTTGTCATCCTGCATGAGCACGCTCTCGGTGATCTCCAGCTCCAAAAGCTGGTGATCCAGTCCCACTTCATCCAGCACGCGGGTAATCTGGTCCCTCAGCCCCGCGTCACTGAACTGCCTGCCTGAAATATTCACCGCGATCCTCAGCGGGTGCGGCAAGCCGGCATTCCACTCCTTGACCTGTTTGCAGGCCGTATGCAGTACCCATTCGCCGACCTCTTTGATCATGCCGATGTCTTCCATGATGGGAATGAACTCCATCGGGCTGACCATGCCGAGCTTGGGATTGTTCCAGCGCAGCAGCGCCTCCGCCCCGATGATCCTGCCACTGAGCACTTCGACCTGGGGCTGATAGTTGAGGTGGAACTCCCCTTTTTCCAGCGCGCCTCGCAGATGGCTTTCCACGAGAAGGCGCCGGCTGGCCTTCACGCTCATCTCATCCGAATAGAATTTGAAAGTGTTGCGCCCCGTCTCCTTGGCCTGATACATGGCGCTGTCCGCCTGTTTCAGCAGGATATTGGCATTGTCCGCATCATCCGGATAGATGGCGATGCCGATGCTGGTGGTGACATACAGATCCGGGCCCTCCACGCGGAACGGCCTGGACAAGGTATCCAGAATCTTCTCGGCAACGGCGGAAACCGCCTCCACGGAAGTGACATTCTCCAGAAGGATGGCGAATTCATCTCCGCCAAAGCGCGAAACCGTATCACCCGAGCGCACGCAGCCCAGCAACAAGCGCGAGAAGGACTGCAGAAAACGGTCTCCACTCTCATGCCCGAGAGTATCATTGATGGCCTTGAAGCGGTCCACGTCAAGGAACAGCACCGCCACCTTGGCCCCATCCTCGTGCCGCTGCAGCAACGCATGAGACAACCTCTCCATGAACAGGGTACGGTTGGGGAGATCCGTCAGAACATCGTGGTAGGCCAGGTGGTGCAGGCGCTCTTCCGCCTGCATGCGCTTAGTGATGTCCATGCCCGCGGAAATGAAATTAATGACTTTGCCTTTCTGGTCTTTCAAGGGAGTGATACTCTTTTCCTCGTAGTATAAGGTGCCATCCTTGCGGCGGTTGATGATCACATCGCGATAGACCTTTCCACTGAGTATGGTTTCCCAGAGCTTCTTGTAGAAGGCGTTGTCATGACGGCCCGACTTGACAATGCTGGGCCTGCTGCCTATGGCCTCGGCCGCGCTGTACCCGGTGGTCCGCTCGAAAGCCTGATTGACATACTCGATGACGCCATTGATATCGGTGATCATCACGGAATCGGCCGTCTGTTCCAGGGCCTCCGACAGCTTGCTCATCTGCAGCCGAGCCATTTCCCGCTCGGTAATGTCATGACCGTAGATGCTCACATAACCATGCTCCTGGCTGGGCGCCAGTATGAAGGAATACTTTCTCTCTCCGCAGGAGACATCGAACTCCCTGCCCATACCGCTGGCCAGTGCCTCCCGGCAATGCTGGAATAGCCCGTCCGGCACTCTACTTCCAATACCGCAACCCCAGTTCTCCAGCAGCTTACGGCTTCCACCATTGGCGTAAAGAATCTTGCCTTCCTTGTCGGCGCGCAGGACGGGACTGGGGTTCTCGTTGGGAAACTTGATCAAATCCTGGATTTCCTCACGCGCCCTCATGTGCTGCATTTCTGCGACAATGCGCGCCGCGAAGATTCTCATAATGGATTCCGCGGGCTGCCGGCTCTCCATGACGCCATGTCCGAGGACGACCACCACGCCCAGGGGATTGCCCTCCATATC
>WGFB01000123.1 GCA_015492435.1 Gammaproteobacteria bacterium
AGGATGAATCTACTGCGGCGGCGGGAAATGGGTCCATTTTTTCGATCATTTTCGTTAAATAGCGACCACTATTCGCCTCAAATGATCGAAAAACTGTCCTCCATTTCCCACTCGCCTCGCTACGATCACCTAAGTCCGACAGCCTCCTAGAAATTCCCCTGAAACCAGCTCTTCATCCTGCCCCATATTCCATTGAAACCTCCTCCTGCCTTCTGCAATGGCTTCTTCACATCCCGCTGCTGAAAGCCATACAACAACAATCCCACCCCCGTCGCGTGTATGGGATTCCTGACCACGTCCGCCAGACCGGAAATGTTCTGCGGCACGCCCAGGCGCACCGGCATGTGGAACACTTCCTCCGCCAGCTCGATGACGCCCTCCATCTTGGAACTGCCCCCGGTCATGACGATGCCGGAAGCGATGAGATCCTCGAAGCCGCTGCGCCGCAGCTCCGCCTGGATGAGCACGAACAGCTCCTCGTAGCGCGGCTCCACCACCTCGGCGAGGGTCTGGCGCGCCAGGCGGCGCGGCTTGCGCTCCCCGACGCCCGGCACCTCGATGGTCTCGTCGGGGTTGGCCAGTTGCGCCAGGGCGCAGCCGTACTTGACCTTGATCTCCTCGGCGTGCTGGGTGGGCGTGCGCAGGGCCACGGCGATGTCGTTGGTCACCTGGTCGCCGGCGATGGGGATCACCGCCGTGTGGCGTATGGAGCCCTCGGTGAATACCGCGATGTCCGTGGTGCCGCCGCCGATGTCCACCAGGCACACGCCCAGGGCCTTCTCGTCCTCGGTGAGCACGGAATAGCTGGAGGCCAGTTGTTCGAGAATGATGTCGTCCACCTCCAGCCCGCAGCGCTTGACGCATTTGGTGATGTTCTGCGCGGCGCTCACGGCCCCCGTCACCAGGTGCACCTTGGCCTCCAGGCGCACCCCGGAGATGCCGATGGGCTCCAGGATCCCTTCCTGGTTGTCGATGATGAACTCCTGGGGCAGGACGTGGAGTATGCGCTGGTCCGCCGGGATGGCCACGGCGCGCGCCGCGTCGATCACCCGGTCCACGTCGCCCGCCGTCACCTCCTCGTCGCGGATGGCCACGATGCCGGTGGAGTTGAGGCTGCGGATGTGGCTGCCGGCGATGCCCGTGTAGACGGAATGTATCTCGCACCCCGCCATCAGCTCGGCCTCCTCCACCGCCCGCTGTATGGATTGCACCGTCGACTCGATGTTGACCACCACGCCCTTCTTCAGGCCGCGCGAGGGATGGGATCCGATACCGACCACCTCGATGCTGTCCTCCTCGGTGATCTCGCACACGATGGCGACCACCTTGGAAGTCCCGATATCGAGACCGACGATCAGGTCTTTTTCATCTTTTCTTGGCACGTTTCCTCTCTCTTGCCTCAGCTCATGCGAGCCTTGTTGTTGTCAACACTTGCCACGTCGCGCCAGCGCACGACAAAACCATTGGCGTATCGCAAATCCACTTCCACGATCTCGCGCCCTCCATTGCTTTTCAGCAGTTGCGGGTAGGCCGCGGTGAAACGCTGGATACGCGCCCCGACCTGGTCCTTGCCCAGGGCAAGGCGGATGCCGTTGTCCAGGGTCAGCCGCCAGGAACGCCGCTCGTCCAGGCTCAGGGCCGCAACCTTCAGCCCCAGGGGCCGCGTGCGCTCGCTGATATCGCGGTACCGGGCCAGCACCAGGGCGCCGCTGCCGCGCGGCCCGTCGAGGCGCGGCAGGCCGGGCAATGCCGGCGGATGCTCCGGCGTGAAGACCTGGCCGCGCGCGTTGAGGCAGCCATCCTCCCCCCAGCGCGCCACGGCCGTCTCCTCCACCACGGTGATATGGAGAACATCCGGCCATTCGCGCCGCACCGCCGCGTCGGCGATCCACGGCTGTTCCAGCAACGCCTCCTGAATCCGCTCCACGTCCGTGAGAAAGAATCCTTCCCGCGCGAAAGGCGCCGCGATGCGGCGGATGGCGGCCGCGTCCAGGTGGCGGAAGGTGCTGGCCACCTTGATGTGGCGGAAGGGGTAATGCCCCAGTTGGGCGCCCACCTCCCACTGCCACGGCTTGGCGTGGTACAGGCCCGCGCCACCGGCCACGAGGGCCAGCAGCGCCACGACCGGCACCATGCGCCGGCGCGGCGGCCGCGCGCGCGACGCCTGGCGGTAGCGATTGCGGTTCTTGCGCCCCTTGCGTCTCATGTCCCGCTCTCATGCAGCGAAGTGGCCAGCACTTCCATGACCACTTCGTCGAAAGACAGTCCCGCCGCGCGCGCGGCCATGGGCACCAGGCTGTGATCCGTCATGCCCGGCACCGTGTTGACCTCGATGAGCCACGGCTCGTCGTCCTCGTCGCAGATCAGGTCCACCCGCCCCCAGCCGCGGCAACCCAGGGCCGCGAAGGCCTCCAGGGCCAGGGCCTGAAGCACGGCCTCGCGCGCCGCGGGCAGGCCGCAGGGGCATTCGAACAAGGTGGAATCATCGTCATACTTGGCCGTGTAGTCGTAGAATTCCCGTCCCGTGGAAATGGCGATGAGGGGCAGCGCGCGGTCGCCGATGACCGCCACCGTGTACTCCCGGCCATCGATCCATTGCTCAACGAGTACATCCGCGTCGTACGCCCGCGCCGCGCGCCACGCTTCCGGCAGCGCCTCCCACGAATACACCTTGGTCATGCCCAGGCTGGAGCCCTCGTGGACCGGTTTCACGATGAGGGGCAGGCCGACGGCCTCCATGGCCGCGTCCAGGTCCTCCTCGCGGGTGACGGGGCGGCAGGGCGGGGTGGGCAGGCCGGCGCCCTGCCACACCCGCTTGCTGCGCAATTTGTCCATGCTCAGGGCCGAAGCCAGCACGCCGCTGCCGGTATAGGGCAGACCCATGGTCTCCAGGGCGCCCTGGATCACGCCATCCTCGCCGCCCCGCCCATGGAGGGCGATGAAGGCGCGCGCGAAGCCCCCTGCCTGGAGGCGGGCCACCACGTCGGCGCCGGCATCCACCCCGTGGGCATCGACCCCCTGGCGCCGCAGGGCGGCGAGCACCGCCCCGCCGCTGCGCAGGGAGATGTCGCGCTCGGCGGAGCGGCCGCCCATGAGCACCGCCACTTTGCCGAAATCCCGGGGCGCGGGACTATTCATGGTCTTCGCTCCTTTTGTGCTCCCCGACGATATGCACTTCCGGGATCAGGCCGACGCCCGTCTCCCTTTCCACCGCCGCCCTCACGTATTCGATGAGGGACTCGATGTCGGCGGCGGAGGCCTGGCCGTCGTTGACGATGAAGTTGGCGTGCTGGCGCGACACGCTGGCGCCGCCGATGCGGAAACCCTTCAGGCCACAGGCCTCGATGAGGCGTCCGGCATAGTCTCCGGGCGGATTGCGGAATACCGAGCCGCCGCTGGCGATGCCCGTGGGCTGGGTCTGGGTGCGCTTGTGGAGAAAGCGCTTGATGAGTTCCATCCCCTCATCCGCGCCGCCCTCCCGCAACCGCAGCTCCGCGGCCACGAACCATTCATTGGCCACCCCGCGCACTTCGCGGTAGCCGACTTCATATTCATGCGCCTCGCGCACATGGCGCCCGCCATGTCGGTCGAGGGTTTCGACGCGCACCACCAGGGGCCAGGTCTCGCCGCCGAAGGCGCCGGCATTCATGGCCAGCGCCCCGCCCATGGTGCCGGGGATGCCCACCAGGAACTCCGCCCCGCGCAGGCCGGCGCGGGTGCAGAAGCGGGCGGTCTTGGCGCAGGAAACGCCCGCCTCCACGCGCACCCGCCCGTCCCCCAGCATTTCGATGCCATTGAGCATGCCGCTGGTGCACACCACGGTGCCGCGGATGCCGCCATCGCGCACCAGCAGGTTGCTGCCCAATCCCATCCAGAACAAGGGCTCGTCCTCGGGCAGGGCGGCCAGAAAGGCGGCCAGGTCGTCCAGGTGGCGGGGCTGATAGAAACGGTCGGCCGGGCCTCCGACGCGCCACGAGGTATGGCGCGACATGGGCTCGCGCTCACGCCACGCCCCCAGCAGGCGCAGTTGCGCCTGAGTCAATTCACGCTCCCTCTCGCCGGTCACGGAACCCCTCCCCCGGGAAACGGATCGCAAGGCAGGCGCTCGGCCAGGCGGGCGGCGATGGCGCCCACGTCTCCCGCGCCCAGGGTCAGCAGGATATCCTGGTCGCGCAACTGCATGCCCAGGGCGCGCTTCAGGGTTTCCATGTCCTCCACGTAGAGGGGTTCCGTCTGGCCGCGCATGCGGATGGTGTGGCACAAGGCGTGGGCGTCGGCCCCCGCGATGGGCGCCTCTCCCGCGGGATAGACATCCAGCAGCAACAGCACATCCACTTCCCCCAGCACCCGGGCGAAGTCGTCGAAGAGATCCCGGGTGCGGCTGTAGCGGTGGGGCTGAAAGACCACCACCAGGCGCCGCCCCGGCCAGCCGGCGCGGATGGCGCGGATCACCGCCTCGATCTCGCCGGGATGGTGGCCGTAGTCGTCGATCATCAATACCGAGCCTTCGCCACAAGGCAGCTCCCCGTAGACCTGGAAACGCCGCGCGATGCCCTCGAAGCCCGCCAGGGCCTGCTGAATGGTGGCATCACCGACGCCCAGTTCGCTGGCCACGGCAATGGCGGCGAGGGCGTTGAGCACATTGTGGTGACCGGCGAGATTGAGCGTCACGTCCAGCCAGTCCCCGCGTCCCGGCCAGGTGACGCGGAAATGGGAACGGGCCGCCTCGTGGCGGATATCGATGGCGCGCACGTCGGCGTGCGGGCTGACGCCGTAGGTGCGCAGGGGGCGCGACAGGTCCGGCAGGATCTCGCGGATCACGGGATCGTCCAGGCACATCACCGCCAGGCCGTAGAAGGGCAGGTGATGGAGAAAGTCCACGAAGGTCTGGCGCAGGCGCGCGAATTCCCCGCCATAAGTGGACATGTGATCGGCGTCGATGTTGGTGACCACCGCCAGGAGGGGCTGCAGGCACAGGAAGGAGGCATCGCTCTCGTCGGCCTCCGCCACCAGGTACTGACCGGCGCCGAGGCGGGCGCTGCTGCCCGCGCTGTTGAGCCGCCCGCCGATGACGAAGGTGGGATCCAGCCCGGCCTCCGCCAGCAGGCTGGCGATGAGGCTGGTCACGGTGGTCTTGCCATGGGTGCCGGCCACCGCCACGCCGTAGCGGAAGCGCATCAGTTCCGCCAGCATCTCGGCGCGGGGCACCACGGGGATGCGCAGGCGCAGGGCCTCCGCCACTTCCGGATTGTCGTCGCCCACCGCGGAGGACTTCACCACCACGTCGCAATCGCGCACCAGGGCCGCATCGTGGCCGATGGCGATGGCGACGCCCATCTCGCCAAGGCGCTGGGTCACGGTGCTCCGCGCGAGGTCGGAACCCGACACCTGGTAGCCGAGATTGGACAGCACCTCGGCGATGCCGCTCATGCCCGCGCCGCCGACGCCCACGAAATGGATGCGCCGCACGCGCCCCATGCCCTGCGGGCCGCGCACGCCCTCGGCGGCGATGGAGGATGCGGGGACAGGCCGCGTGTCAGCCATGGGCCACCTCCGTGCAGATGCGCGCCACGGTACGCGCGGCATCGGGCCGCGCCAGGCGCCGCGCCGCGCATGCCATCTCCAGCAGGCGGCGGCGCGGCGCCTCCCTCGGCAGTTCCTCCAGCCAGCCATGCAGTTCATCGGTCAGGGTCCCGTTCTGGGGCATCAGCACGGCCGCCCCGGCATCGCTGAGGTAACGGGCATTGTGGGTCTGATGATCGTCCACGGCGAAGGGATAGGGAATCAGGATCGCGGCCACTCCCGCCGCGGCGAGTTCGGCGATGGTCAGGGCGCCGGCGCGGCACACCACCACATCCGCCCAGCCCAGCGCCGCGGCCATGTCGTCGATGAAGGCCGTCACGTCCCCTTCCACGCCCAGACTGGCGTACAGTTTCCGCGCGCCTTCCAGGTTGCGCTCGCCGGCCTGGTGGCGGACGCGGGGACGCCGGGCGCCGGGCAGGCGGGCCACGGCGCTGGGGACGGCCTCATTGATGGCCCTGGCCCCCTGGCTGCCGCCCAGCACCAGCAGGCGCAGGGGGCCTTCCCTGTCCGCCATGCGCGCCTCCGGCGGCGGCAGTTCCGCGATGGCCCGGCGCACGGGATTGCCCGTCACCACCAGGTTCTTACGCCCCGCGATGGCGCCGGGAAAGCCCATCAGGGTGCGGGTGGCCATGCGGCTCAAAACCCGGTTGGTCAGGCCGGCAATGGCGTTCTGTTCGTGGATCACCAGGGGAATGCGCAGCAGCCACGCCATGACCGCGCCCGGCCCCGATACGAAGCCGCCCATGCCCAGCACCACCAGCGGACGGTAGCGCATGATGACAATCAGGGACTGCAGCAGGGCGCGGCCCATGCGCAGGGGGAGCAGCACCCACCCCGCCGGGCCCTTGCCGCGCAGCGCGCTGATGGCGATGACGTCCATGGGAATGCCCGCACCGGGCACGATGCGCGCCTCCATGCCGTGGCGCGTGCCCAGCCAGCGCACGTCCGCGCCATCATCGCGCAGACGCTCGGCCACCGCCAGGGCAGGGAAAATATGCCCGCCCGTGCCGCCCGCCATGATCAGGACCCGCACCGCCATCAGCGTTCCTCCCCGGCGGTCTCGAACGCCACCCGCTGCAACAGCGCGATCACCACGCAGGACATGATGAGGCTGCTGCCGCCATAGCTCATGAAGGGCAGCGTCAGGCCCTTGGTGGGCAGTATGCCCATGTTGACGCCGATGTTGACGAAAGACTGGATGCCGATCCACAGGCCGTAGCCATAGGCGAGATAGGCCGCGAACACCATGCCCGCGCGCTCCGCGCGGCGCCCGATGACGAAGGCGCGCGCCACGATGAAGGCGAACAGGGCGATGATGAACAGGGAGAACACCAGGCCCAGTTCCTCGGCGATGACGGCGAACAGAAAATCCGTGTGGGCCTCGGGCAGATAGAACAGCTTCTGGATGCTGCTGCCCAGCCCCACGCCGAACCACTCGCCGCGCCCGAAGGCAATGAGGGCCTGGGTAAGCTGGAAGCCGCTGGCGAAGGGATCCGCCCACGGATCGAGAAAGGCGGTGATGCGCTCGATGCGGTAGGGCGACATGAGCGCCAGGGCGGCCAGGGCCAGCACCACCAGGGCGATGAGCAGGCTGAACTGCCAGATGCGCACCCCGCCCAGGAACAGCATGCCCATGGCCGTGGCCATGAGCACCGCCGCGGCGCCGAAGTCGGGCTCCATCAGCAACAGCAGGCAGGTCACCACCAGCACCAGCATGGGCTTGACGAAACCGCTTACCGCGCTGCGCACCTCTTCGCCGCGCCGCACCAGATAACCGGCCAGATACACCACCATGGCCAGCTTCATCAATTCCGAGGGCTGAAAATTGGCGATGCCGAGGGGAATCCAGCGCGTGCTGCCGTTCACTTCGCGCCCGATGCCGGGGATGAGCACCACCACCAGCAACCCCAGGGACAACAGCAACAGGGGCCCGCCCATGCGGGCCCACCACCGCAGCGGGATATGCAACACCCCATAGCTCAGCAACAGGGCGGCGCCCGCGTACATCATCTGGCGCCACAGGTAGTGAAAGGGCTCGCCGAACTGACGGTCGGCGATGGCCGTGGAGGAGGAGCCCACCATCACCAGCCCCGTCACGAACAGGATGGCGAAAGCCGCCCACAGAGGAAAGTCGTATCTTTCAGCGGCGCCTTCCGCCTGTTCGCGGCGCCGCGCGGCAGTGGCTTTCACCACCCGGCTCATGACGGCAGGCTCCCCACGGCGGCGGCAAAGGCCTCGCCCCGTTCCTCGAAGTCACGAAACATGTCCTGGCTCGCGCAGGCCGGCGACAGCAGCACCATGTCGCCCGGCCGCGCCAGTTGCGCCGCGCGCCGCACCGCCTCCTCCATGGAGTCCGCGCGGTGAAGCGGCACCGTCCCCGCCCAGGCCCGCGCCAGCAGGGGCGCATCGCGGCCCATGAGCACTACCGCCCGGGCGCGCTCCGCCAACACCGCGCGCAGGGGACGGAAGTCCGCGCCCTTGCCCACGCCGCCGGCGATGAGCACCACCGGGCGGGAGGCGCCGGCCAGGGCCGCCTGGGTGGCGCCCACGTTGGTGGCCTTGGAATCGTCGTACCACGCGGCCCCGCCCTTGTCCGCCACCCACTGCATGCGATGAGGCAGGCCCGTGAACCCGCGCAGGGCGGTCAACATGGCGGCCATGGGCAGACCGGCGGCATCCCCCAGGGCCAGGGCCGCCAGGGCATTGAGCACATTGTGTTCACCTGCCATGGGCAGGGCGTCCACGGCCAGCAGACACGCGTCCCCCTTCGCCAGCCAGCGTTGGCCATCCCGGCGGCGCAGGCCAAAGTCGCCCGCGGCAGGGGCGTCACTGCCGAAGGACAGGCGCCTGCCGCCCGCCGGCAGCATCCGGGCAAGCCCGGGTTCATCGCGGTTCCACACCGCCACGGCGCAGTTCCGGTAGATGCGCGCCTTGGCGGCGCGGTAGGCATCCAGGCCGGGATAGCGGTCCAGGTGATCGGGAGAAAGATTGAGCACCACGGCGGCCGCCGCGCGCAGGGAGGAGGTGGTTTCCAATTGATAACTGGACAGCTCCAGCACATACAACCGCGCGTCTTCCGCCAGCAGATCGAGCGCCGGAGTGCCGATGTTGCCGCCCACGCCCGCGCGCCATCCCGCCGCCCGCGCCATGGCGCCCACCAGGGCGGTCACCGTGCTCTTGCCGTTGGAGCCGGTGATGGCCACCACCGGGGCATTGGCGCAGCGCGCAAACAGCTCCACATCGCCAAGCACGGGGATGCCCCGTTCCCGCGCCGCCTTCAGCAGGGGCCCGCGAGGATCGATGCCGGGGCTGGCGATCACCTGGCGGCATCCCCGCAGGGCGTTTATGTCGAAGCCGCCGGTGATCACCGCCGCCTGGGGCAGGTCCCGGCGCAGGCGCGCCAGCAAGGGCGGCGCCTCGCGGCTGTCCATCACCGTCACGGGCACGCCCAGGCGATGCAGGAAACGGGCGCTGGAGAAGCCGGTCTTGCCCAGCCCCGCCACCAGCGTGGCGCCTCGGATGCCCGGATCGAAGAGCGTGGCGCCCTCACCCATGGCGGCCCGGCCCTCCGCGCGGGGTGTTCCAGCCATCGACATTGCCGTATTTCCACATATCCGCATCATCTGATCTTCAAGGTGGCCAGACCGACCAGCACCAGAATGAACGTAATGATCCAGAAGCGCACGATGACGCGCGGCTCCGGCCACCCCTTGAGCTCGAAGTGGTGATGGAGGGGCGCCATGCGGAAAATGCGCCGCCCCGTCAGCTTGTAGGACACCACCTGGAGAATCACCGACACCGTCTCCATGACGAACACGCCGCCCATCACCAGCAGCACGATCTCCTGGCGCACCACCACGGCGATGACCCCCAGGGCCGCGCCCAGGGCCAGGGCGCCCACGTCGCCCATGAACACCTGGGCGGGATGGGTGTTGAACCACAGAAAGCCCAGTCCCGCGCCCACCAGGGCCCCGCAGAACACCACCACCTCGCCCACGCCCGGCACATAGGGGATGCCCAGGTATTCCGCGAAGCGCACATGGCCCGTGGCATAGGTGATGATCCCCAGGGCGCCCGCCACCATGACGGCGGGCAGGATGGCAAGCCCGTCGAGGCCGTCCGTGAGATTGACGGCATTGCTGAACCCCACCACCACCAGATAGGTCAGGGGGATGAACAGCCAGCCCAGATAGACGGCCACATCCTTGAAAAAGGGCACGATGAGCTGGGTTTCGATGGGCAGTTCGGCGCTGAGATACAGGTACACCGCCACCCCCAGGCCGGCCACGGACTGCCAGAAGAACTTGGCGCCCGCCGGCAGGCCCCGGGAATCCTTCAATACCAGTTTCTTGTAGTCGTCCACCCACCCGATGGCGCCAAAGGCCAGGGTCACCGCCAGGACCACCCAGACATGCCTGTTGCTGAGGTCCGCCCACAACAGGGTGCTCGACACGATGGCCACCAGGATGAGGGCGCCGCCCATGGTGGGGGTGCCAGCCTTGACCAGGTGGGTTTCGGGACCGTCGGCGCGTATGGGCTGGCCGATCTGGTAGGCGCTGAGGCGGCGGATCAGGGCCGGCCCCACCACGAAGGAGATCACCAGGGCGGTGAGGGCGCCGAGGATGGCGCGCAGGGTGAGATACTGGAATACATTGAATCCACTGTGAAACTGGGCGAGATAGTCGGTCAGGTAGAGCAGCACGGCTATCCCTCCGTTCCGTTGCCGGGGGGCGGTGCCTCGCCGGCCCCATTTTGCCCGCTATCGCTTGTCAGCGCCTCCACCACCCGTTCCATGCGCATGCTGCGCGACCCCTTCACCAGGATGGTCAGGCGGGAGTGGGGAAACGCCGCTTCCCGGATGTCCCGGAGCAGGGCGGTGATCAGCGCCTCCTGCGAACTGTAGTGCGTGGCCCCCTCGCCGAAGGCGCCGGCCGTGATGCAGGCCTGCTCCCCGAAGGCGTAGACGCGGTCGATGCCGATGACGCGCGCCTGGCGCCCCACCTGGACATGAAGGGCCTGGGTGGCGTTGCCCAGTTCCCCCATGTCGCCCAGCACCAGTACCGTGCTGCCCTGGGCGGCGGACGCCGCCAGCACCTCCAGCGCCGCCCGCACCGATCCCGGGTTGGCGTTGTAGGTATCATCGATGACGCGCACGTTCCCGATCCCCTCCTTGAGTTCGAGCCGGCCGCTCACCGGGGTCATGGCCTCCAGGGCCGCCTTGATGTCGCCGGGCGCGACACCCAGGGCATGGGCCGCGGCGCTGGCGGCGAGGGCGTTCATCACATTGTGCCTTCCCGACAGCCTGAGGGACATGGGGACGGGGCCAGCGGGGGTGTGCATGAGAAAGGAACACCCGCACTGCGCATTGACCTGCAGGTCCGTGGCGCGAAAGTCCGCCTCGTTGCGGATGGCGAAGGTGAAACGGGGGCGGCGCGCGATCATGACCTCCCACAGGCCGACGCGGGGATCGTCGTTGTTGATGATGGCCACGCCGTCCTCGGACAGGCCGTTGAAGATTTCACCCTTGGCATGGGCCACCCCCGTGATGTCGCCGAACCCCTCCAGATGGGCCGGCGCCACGTTGGTGATGATGGCCACGGAAGGCCGCGCCAGGCGGCTCAGATAGTCGATCTCGCCCGGATGATTGGCCCCCATCTCCACCACCGCGTAGGGGTGATGCGCGCGCAGGCGCAGCAGCGTCAGGGGCACGCCGATGTCATTGTTGAAATTGCCGCGTGTCACCAGCCCGGCGCCGCGCACGCGCAGGATGGCCGCCACCATCTCCTTGACGGTGGTCTTGCCGTTGCTGCCGGTGACGGCCACCACGGGGATGGCGAACCGGTCGCGCCACAGGGAGGCCAGCCGGCCCAGGGCGAGGCGGGTATCCGCCACCACCAGTTGCGGCAGCGGAACATCGGCCGGATGTTGCACCAGGGCGGCCACGGCCCCCTGGGCGGCCGCGCGGGCAACGAAGTCATGGGCGTCGAAATGAGGCCCCCGCAGGGCGACGAACAGATCGCCGGGCTGCAGGGTCCGGGTATCGGTGCTGACACTGGAAAAGGCCACGTCGTCCCCCTCCAGGCGCCCGTCCAACGCCCGCGCGGCGGTGGACAGTTTCATGGCCACGCCCTGTTCCGTGTTGACCGCTTCACTCATGCCACCTCCCGCAGGGCCTGGGCCACCTGTTCACGGTCGCTGAAGGGAATGCGCCGCTCGCCGACAATCTGGTATTCCTCATGTCCCTTGCCCGCCACCAGCACCACATCATCCCGCCCCGCCGAGGCAATGGCGTGGCAGATGGCGCGCGCGCGGTCGCGCACGATCTCCGCGGGACGGTTCCTGCCCATGCCCGCGGCGATATCGGCGATGATCCGCGCGCCGTCCTCCGTGCGGGGATTATCGTCCGTCAGAACCACCCGGTCCGCGTGCCGTGCCGCCACCGCCCCCATCTCGCGGCGCTTGCCACGGTCGCGGTCGCCGCCGCAGCCGAACACCGCCCACAGCAGGCCCGCGCACAGGGGGCGCAGGGTCTGCAACACCTGGCGCAGCGCATCGGGCGTGTGGGCATAGTCGATCACCACCAGGGGGCGGCCCTGCCCGCCGCCGAAATGCTCCATGCGGCCGGGCACGGGGCGGGTGCGGGCGAGGCAGGCGGCGGCCCGTTCCATGGGCACGCCCTGCACCAGCAGCGCCGCCAGGGTGGCCAGCAGATTGCTGGCATTGAAGTGCCCCAGCAGGGCGCTGCGGACGCTGCCCGCTCCCCAACTGGACTCGATGCGAATCTCCATGCCCTCACCATCATGGCGCAGAATTTCGCCACGCACGCGCCTGACACGCGGGTGACGCGCCCATTGGCAGTTCGTCCCGGCGCATGCCCCGTCCCCCAGCCCGTACACCACCACATCGATGCCGCCGGCAAGCGTGGTCAGCAGGCGCCGCCCCGTCTCGTCGTCGCCGTTGATGACGGCATGGCGCAGGCCGGGCGCCTGAAACAGGCGCGACTTGGCCGCGGCATAGCTTTCGAGATCGCCGTGATAGTCGAGATGATCGCGGCTCAGATTGGTGAACACCGCCGTGTCGAAATGGACGCCCGCCACGCGCCCCTGATCCAGGGCATGGGAAGAAACCTCCATCACCACCTGTCTCACGCCATCGCGGCGCAGCCGCGCCAGCCACGCCTGCAGGGTGATGGCGTCGGGCGTGGTGTGCCGCCCCCCATGCAACTCGCCAAAGCGCCCGTAGCCCAGGGTGCCCAGGAGGCCACAGGGCGCGCCCGCGCCGTCCAGGGCCTGGGCCAGGAAGTGGCTGCAAGAGGTCTTGCCGTTGGTGCCCGTGATACCCGTCACGGCCATGTCCCGCGAGGGATCGTCGTAAAACCGCGCGGCGATGCGGCCCATCAGGCCTTTCAGATCCGCGACAGAATAGACGGGCACGGCGCCCTCCAGGTCAACACGCCCCGCGTGCCGCGCATCCTCCCTCAGCACGGCGGCGGCGCCGGCCTCGATGGCCCCGGCAATATGCCGCGCGCCGTGGGTGCGGGTGCCCGCGCAGGCGAAAAACAGATCGCCCGGCGCCACCTGGCGGCTGTCCAGGGACAGGCCGTGAATAAGAGGATCATGGGCGGCGTCCACCCGCGCCAGTTCCGCCAGCAGCCGGCTGAGGGGCCGCGCCTGGGGGCGCATGGTTTCGCGGGCCGTCACATCACACCTCCGCCGAGGCTGCTCAACCGGGTGCCTGTGTCAGCGCGCGGACCGCGCCCGTCCTGTTGCGCCAGCCGGCCGCCATCGCGCTCCGGGCCACTGCCCGGCACGTCGTCGGGCGGCACGCCCAGCAGGCGCAGGGCGCCCGTCATGACACTGGAGAACACCGGCGCGGCCACGCGCCCGCCATAGTATTCCTCCCCGCGCGGTTCATCGACCACCACGGCCATCACCAGGCGCGGATCGCTGGCGGGCGCCATGCCCACGAACAGGGCAATATAGCGCTCGTCGGAATATCCGCCGCGGCCGGTCTTCTGCACCGTGCCCGTCTTGCCGGCCACGCGGTAGCCACGCACATGGGCCAGCAGGCCCGTGCCGCGCCTGGTGACCACCGACTCCATCATGGAAACGACCTGGGCGGCCACGCCCGGGCTCAACACCTGCTCGGCCCGCACCGCATCCGTCACGGGAAAGAGGCTGGCGGGCTTGAGCCTGCCATGATCCGCCAGCACCGCGTAGGCGCGCGCCAGTTGCAGGGTGGTCACGGCGAGACCATAGCCGAAGGAAATGGTCGCCTGCTCGATTTCATGCCAGCCCATGTAGTCGCTCAGCTTGCCGCCGGCCTCGCCGGGAAAACTGCTGCCCGTCACGCTGCCGAACCCGACGCGCGAGAACATGCCCCACAACTGCTCGGGGTCCAGGGACAGGGCGATCTTGCTGGCGCCCACGTTGCTCGACTTCTGGATGACGGTGGTGACATCGATGGCGCCGTAATTTGCGCTGTCACGGATCATGTTGCGCCCCACCCGGAAGCGGCCAGGCGCCGTCTCGATAATGGTGTCGGGGCGGTATTTCCCCGCCTCCAGGGCCGCCGCCACGGTCAGGGGCTTGACGGTGGAGCCCGGCTCGAAGACATCGGTCACGGCGCGGTTGCGGTATTGTCCGCCGCCCGGGCGGCTGGGGCTGTTGGGATTGTAGGAAGGCTGATTGACCATGGCCAGCACCTCGCCCGTGGCGGCATCCAGGATCACCGCCGAGCCGGAGCGGGCCTTGTGCAGGCGCACGGCGGTCTTCAGTTCACGATAGGCGAGATATTGCAGGCGCAGGTCCAGGCTCAGCTTCAAGTCCTTGCCGGGCGCGGGCTCGGCCACGCGCTCCACGTTCTCCACGATCCGGCCCAGGCGGTCCTTGAGCACCCGCTTGCGCCCCGGTGTGCCGCGCAGCCACTCGTCGTAGGCCAGCTCCAGGCCCTCCTGCCCCACATCGTCGATATTGGTGAAGCCCACCACGTGCGCCGCCACCTCGCCGGCGGGATAGAAGCGGCGGTATTCGCGCTGCAGGGAAACGCCGGGAATGCCCAGGGCCATGACCTCCCGGGCCACCTCGGGATTGAGGCGCCGCTTCAGGTAAACAAACTCCCTTCCGGCGCGGCTGGCGACGCGTTCGCGCAGATAGCCCGCGTCCAGGCCCAGCAAGCGCCCCAGGGCGAGCCACTGCCCGTCACTGGCCTGCATTTCCCCGGGGTTCGCCCATACCGAATCCACCGGCGTGCTGATGGCCAGGGGCTCGCCATTGCGGTCGGTGATCATGCCGCGGTGCGCGGCGACGGCGATGGTGCGCAGATGGCGCGCGTCGCCCTGCCCCTGAAGAAAGTCCGTGTCCACGATCTGCAGGTCGAAGGCGCGCCACACCATGACCAGCACCGCGCAGCCGAGAATACCCAGAACGATGGCATGGCGCGCGGGATGTATGAGTTGTGCCTTCTGTTTCATGGTGTCACGATAATGATCTTCTCCGGCGAAGGCGGCTTCATGCCCAACTCATCGCGCGCGATACGTTCCACCCGCGTGGGTGTCGCCAGGGTGCTCAGCTCCAGCAGCAGCTTGCCCCACTCGATATTCAGTTCGTCGCGGTCCTGTTGCAACGCCTGCAGCTCGACGAACAGCTTGCGGCTCTGGTGCTTGACATAGACCACGCCCAAGGCGCTGATCAGCACCAGGACCAGCATGAACACCAGGAAGGGGCGCTGGGCGCTCATGGCAGCTTCTCCGCGACGCGCAGCACCGCGCTGCGGGCGCGGGGGTTGGCTTCCACCTCCTCCGCGGAGGCATGACGCGCCTTGCCCACCACCCTGAGCGTCCTGCCGGACGCCTGCTCCATCAGCGGCACGCCGCGCGGCATGGGGGCGCCCTGCGCCTGGCGGCGCATGAAGCGCTTGACCAGGCGGTCCTCCAGGGAATGAAAACTGATCACCACCAGGCGCCCTCCCGGCGCCAGCGCCCCCACGGCCTGGTTCAAGCCCGCCTCCAGATCCTCGAGTTCGCGGTTGATGTGGATACGAATGGCCTGAAAGGCGCGCGTGGCGGGGTCCTTGCCTTTCTCCCACGCGGGATTGGCCGCGGCCACGATGGCGGCCAGTTGCGCGGTGGTGGTGATGGCCCGCTCGCGGCGCGCCGCCACGATGGCGCGGGCGATGCGCCGCGCATAGCGTTCCTCGCCATAGGTCTTCAACACAGTGGCAATCTCCTCCTCGCTGGCGCGCGCGATCCATTGCGCCGCGCTGACACCCTGTCCGGGATCCATGCGCATGTCCAGGGGACCATCATGGCGGAAGCTGAAGCCCCTCCGGGGATCGTCCAGTTGGGGTGAAGACACGCCCAGATCCATCAGCACGCCGTCGGCCGCACCGCTCATCCCCGCCTCGCGAAGCGCGCCCCCCAGGTGCGCGAAAGTGCCTTGGACGATGGCCACGCGGCGATCACCTCCCAGCATTTCCCGCGCGCAGGCGATGGCCTGGGGATCTTTGTCCATTACCAGCAGGCGCCCCCGCGCATCCAGCCTCTCCAACAGCGCGCGGGCGTGCCCGCCCCGGCCGAAGGTTGCGTCCACGTAGCTGCCGCCCGGCTTCACGGCCAGGCCCTCCATCGCCTCTGCCAGCAGGACGGGGCGATGAACGAGGTCATCTCCCATCGCCCTACAGGGAGAGTGATTCCAGCTCGGCCGGAAGGGCCTGGCCGTCGTCGGCCGCGGCCAGCCATTCGTCACGGAGATCATTCCAGGTCTGCTCGTCCCAGAGTTCGAACTTGTTGCCCTGCCCGATCAACATCACACGCTTGTTGAGCCTGGCGAACTCCCGCAAAGGGGGCGGCAGCAGTATGCGGCCATTGGCGTCCATGTCGCAGTCGGATGCGTGGCCGAGCAGCAGCCGTTGTATGCGCCGGGTGGTTTTGTCAAGATTGGGCAGGCTGACCAGCTTGCGCTCGATTTCTTCCCAGTCGGGCAGGGGGTAGAGGAGCAGACAATGATCACGATCTACCGTAATGATCAACTTGCCGCCACAGAGTTCCCTGAGGCGCTCGCGATACCGCGTCGGTATCGCCAGGCGACCCTTGGCGTCCAGGTTGAGTGTATTGGCGCCCCGAAACAACGAACCCCCTCTCTCGTCGCAAAATCCACAAAAAACCACAAAACTCCACTTTGCGACACTATATACCCCCGAACGCCCCTGTCAAGCAAAATCCGCCTCTCAAGAAGGAATTTATTTCTTTACGGCACAGTGACTTAGGGCGGAAAACGGCAATCCCGCCCGGACGTAAAAATACAAAACTATAGAAATCATGGGCTTGGTCATGCATCCTTCAAAACAACATTAAAATCGGCCCCGCCCACCCCGCCGCGCGGCCATCCCCGGCCCACCTCCGCTCCACCGATTCAAGGCCGAACCGTCCGGGGCCGATACGCCCCTTGAAGGAAGACGAAAGAAAATTTCATCAAGAAACAGAGGGTTATAATGAAGCACCTGCCCCAGCTCACCATCCGGCAAAAATCCATGGCCTCTCTGGCCACCATCCTGGTCATTGCCGGCATCGTCGCCGTACACGCCTATTTCGACAACCGCGCCATCGGCGAAGAGATTCATAACATCTATACCCGCAATCAGACTATTACCGCCGTGGACAGCGGCCTGCACCACCGTTTCGAGGAAGCGGCGGCCGATGTCATCAAGCATGCCCTCGTGGGCAGCGCCAAGACCCGCCGGGAGGCCGTGGACCAGTTGAACACCGTGGAGAACATTCTTAATCTGGCCGAGTCGGTCAACGACAAGGAGACGCGGCCCAAGCTGGAGGCCTTCAGGGAAGACATCACGCAGTTGCGCGCCCTGCTGGATCACCTCAATGACGATACCACCCCGGATTACGCGGCCCTCAACAAGCGCCTGATTCTGGAAAAAATCGAACCCCTCATCGAGCACATCGACCATAACAGCGACGAGGTGCTGGACGCCGTCATGACCCGGCAGAATCAGAAAATGGACCTGGCCATGGAGACCCTCAATCTCAACGGCCTCTATATCGCGGTTTTCATTATGGGCGGCGCCCTGTTCGCCCTGGGAATCAACTACCGGATCAACCGCGGCATCCTGCGCCGCATCGACAAGGTCATCACCGCCATGGAAGGCATCTCGGAAGGCACGGGCCAGTTATCCCACCGCCTGGAAATCACGGGCAAAGATGAAATCACCCGCCTGGCGTCGGCCTTCAACAATTTTGCCACCAAGATCCAGAATGTCATCAACCTGGTCATGGAATCCTCCACTGTGCTGGCCCGCGAGGCGCAGAAAATGTCCGATCTCAGCGCAAAAACGCGCCAGGGCGCGGAACAGCAGAAGGCGGAAATCGACAATATCGCCGACGCCATCAAGGGCATTTCCCACTCCGTGGACGAGGTGGCGCAAAGCGCCTCGGCGGCCGCCCAGGCCACGCAGGAAGCCAATGGCGAGGCCCGGTCCGGCCGCGATGTGGTCACCACAACCATATCTTCCATCGAGGAATTGTCCAATGACGTCTACCGTGCCGCCGAATCCATGCAAAGCCTGGTGCGCGAGAGCGAGAACATCAACAGTGTGTTGCTGGTGATCAACGAAATCGCGGACCAGACCAATCTGCTGGCCTTGAACGCCGCCATCGAGGCGGCCCGCGCCGGTGAGCAGGGCCGTGGCTTCGCCGTGGTGGCCGGCGAGGTCAGGACCCTGGCCATCCGCACCCAGGAGAGCACCGAGGACATCAAGAAACAACTGGAACACTTCCGCGCTTGCGCCACGGAAGTGGCGGAACTCATGAGCCAGGGACGCAACAAAACCCAGGAAGTGGTGGAGAAAGCCACCCAGGCCGGTGACGCCCTGCGCTCCATCAACGAAATCGTGGCCAACATCGCCGGGATGAACGCCAATATCGCCAGCGCCACGGATAATCAGTCCACCGTGGTGGGCGAGGCCAACCGTAACATCTCCACCATCAGCCAGATTGCCTGCGACACTTCCGAGAAAGCGGTACAGGCCTCGGCCTCCAATCACGAACTGAGCCTGATGGCCGCCCAATTGCGCACCATGGTGGAACAGTTTCTGCTGGACGTGAACGAGGATGGGCCGGTGAGCGAGGCGGCGCCCTCCACCACGGCCAGCGTGGAAACGCCTCCCACCGATAAGGTGCACGAGGAGGGCGATGTGACCTTGTTCTGATAGGAAAGCGGAGCCGGCCTGTAAGCCGGGTTCTGTCGGGGACAGTCATTCATCTGGGATGCGCGTCACCGCGCACCTCGAGCGACCTACCCGGGAACAGTGCGGGCCACACCATTGTTCCCCTATTTGGTCTTGCTCCGGGTGGGGTTTACACTGCCACTGATGTTACCACCAGCGCGGTGCGCTCTTACCGCACCTTTTCACCCTTACCCCGCGAACGGGGCGGTATATTTTCTGTTGCACTGGCCGTCGGCTCGCGCCGCCCAGGCATTACCTGGCACCCTGCCCTGTGGAGCCCGGACTTTCCTCCCGCCGCCGTCTCCGGCCACGAGCGACTGCCCGGCCGACTCCGCGCTATGAGACTATACCCGTTCCGGAAAGTTCACAAGCACCCTCCTCACGTCTCACATCCAACCCCGATAGTTGCATCAACAGGAAGGCACGAGGTACAAGGTACAAGGCACAAGGTACAAGGTACAAGATACAAGGTACAAAAGGCTGCTTCCCTTGTACCTTGTATCTTTCACAATCCCAGCACCCGGTTTTTGCAATGATTGGGTATCGTCTCACGTCTCACGTCTCACGTCTCACGTATCTCCAGCGCCATCTCATAGAGGCGATTGCGCTTCTCCCCGGTGAGATCGGCGGCGAGGGCAACGGCCTCCCTGGTGGAGCGACCCGGGAGCAGGGCCGCGAGCAACGCCCGGATATCGACCCGCGCGGTCTCCCCCGGCGCCTGCGATGCGCCGTGGACCAGGATCACGATCTCCCCCCGTTGCTGGTCACTGTCACCGGCGACCCATGCCGTGAGCGCCTCCAGGCTGTCTCGCCGCACGGTCTCGAAGGTCTTGGTCAGCTCCCGCGCAATGGCCGCCTCCCGCTGCGGACCGAAGACCGCCGTCATGTCCCGGAGGGTTTCCAGGATGCGGTGGGGGGCCTCGTAGAAGACCAGGGTGCGGGGCTCGCCCTGCAGCTGTTCCAGGCGCGCGCGGCGCGCGGCCGGGCGCGGCGGCAGAAACCCCTCGAACACGAAGCGGTCATTGGGC
Organism: Gammaproteobacteria bacterium; assembly: GCA_015492435.1. Taxonomy (GTDB): domain Bacteria; phylum Pseudomonadota; class Gammaproteobacteria; order SZUA-140; family SZUA-140; genus SZUA-140. Next base: position 19,848 of record WGFB01000123.1, read on the forward strand.
AGTCCCGCCACGGACAAGGCCGCCGTCAGGGCGCTGGGCCCCGGCACGGGTATGACGCGCAGGCCCGCCGCCTGAACCAGGCGGACCAGTTCATAACCGGGATCGCTGATGAGAGGCGTGCCGGCATCGCTGATCAGGGCCACGGACTGCCCGGCCTGGAGGCGCCGCACCACCCGCGCCGAGGCCTGCGCCTCGTTGTGTTCATGCAGGGACAGGCAGGGCGTGCTGATATTGAATTGCCCCAGCAGGCGCCCGGCGCGCCGCGTATCCTCCGCCGCGATGACATCCACCCCGGCCAGCGTCTCCAGGGCGCGCCGGCCGATGTCGCCGGGATTGCCCAGTGGAGTGGCCACGATATACAAGGCGTTAAGAATTGACACTCATTCTTCCCATCACGATACTTGTCACTCGCTCACAGCATAACGATTCTGACCACCGGACACCATGAGATTCCATCGCCGCCTCCCCGGACCCGCCTTCCTGGTCCTGCTCATCCTGCTGATCGCGGGCGGATGCGCCGTGAAACCGGTGGACGAGGGCATCCAGCCTTCCGAGGCCCAGCTCATCGGGCAGGCGCGCCGCGCGGAAGCCCGCGAGGATTACGAGCAGGCGGCCCAGGACTATCTGCAGGCCGCGCGCATCACCCAAACCGCCAATCCAGCGGACTACCGCATGCGGGCCGTGTCCGTCCTGTTGCGCGGCAACTTCGTCGACCAGGCGCGGGAAATCCTCTATGGCATCGATGAGGCGCCGCTGACGGCCGGGTTGAAGCTCCGCTGGCGCATACTTGCCGCGAGGATCGCCCTCACGGAGAGCCAGCCTCACGCCGCCCTCGACATTCTGGCGGCGCCGGACCTGGAAAACGCGGCTCCCGAACAAGCCGCGCGCGCGCGCGAGATCCGCGCCCAGGCCTTCCTGCGCGTCGGCAACTTTCTCGAATCCGCCCGTGAGCGGGTCGCCCTGGCGTCCCTGATTCCCCCTTCCGACAAGGAACGCGCGCGCGCCAATCAGGAAGCCATCTGGCAGGCGCTGCAACGCCTCACGGAAGACGCCCTGCTGCAGATGCAGGTGGAACCCCCGCCCGACGTCTTCACCGGCTGGCTGGCGCTGGCCCGCATCGCCAAACTGTCCCAGGCGGCGCCCCTGGACGTGGCCGCCCTGCTCGACGAGTGGCGCTCCAGGTTTCCCGGCCATCCCGTCTCCGCCGACATCATCGATTCCCTGCTGGCCCGCCAGCATGAAGAAACCAGGCGGCCCACGCATATTGCCCTGCTGCTGCCTCATGGCGGCCCCTATGCCCGGGCAGCCGCCGCCCTGCGCAACGGCTTCCTGGCCGCCCATTACAACCGCGGCAACCAGTCCTACCAGCCTGTGATCCAGATCTACGACGTGGGGGAAGACAGCAGCGGCATCAATGCCGTCTATGAACAGGCCATCGCCGATGGAGCCGATTTCATCGTCGGGCCCTTGCGCAAGGATGCCGTCAACCGCCTCGCGGACCGCCCGCGCCTGCCCGTGCCCACCCTGACACTGAATTACAGCAGCGATCCCAGCCACGCCACGGGAAACATTTACCAGTTTGGCCTGGCGCCGGAAGACGAGGCGCGCCAGGTGGCCGAGCGCGCCTGGCTCGACGGACACAACCAGGCCCTTGCCCTGATCCCCGAGGGCTCCTGGGGCGAGCGGGTGCTGGAAGCCTTCCGCGCCGACTGGGAACTGCTGGGCGGCACCCTCCTGGAATACCAGTTCTATCCGCCCGGAAAGAACGATTTCTCCAAACAGATCCAGGCCCTGCTCAACCTGGACGAAAGCCATCAACGGCGCAAACGCCTGGAACAGATCCTGGGCCAGTCCTTGAAATTCGAACCCCGGCGGCGCCAGGACGCCGACTTCGTGTTCCTCGGCGCCTTCCCCCGCCAGGCGCGCCTGCTGCGCCCCCAGCTCAAATTCCACTATGCCAGCAGGCTGCCTGTTTACGCCACCTCCCATATTTATACCGGGCATGAGGACAGGAACGCCGACCGCGACATGGATGGCGTCATTTTCACCGACATTCCCTGGGTCCTGCACGACCGCAACGTCCCCCAGCCCCTCAAGCAGCAGGTGATGGCCCTGTGGCCCAAGAGCGTCAGGCAATTCACCCGCTTCTATGCCCTGGGGATCGATGCCTACAATATCATCCCCTCCCTGAACACGATGAGGAAATACCGCTACGAGCGCTTCTTCGGGCACACGGGCATCCTGCATCTGGGCGCCGGCAACCGCATATTCCGCGAGACGGCGTGGGGACGCTTCAAGAACGGCATCCCCGCGCCCTACTGAATGGATGGAGCGGCGCCGTGCCTTCCCCAAGCCAGGCAGCAGGACGAAAGGCGGAAGACCTGGCCTGCGATCACCTGAGGGCGCGCGGGTTGACATGCCTGGCAAGGAACTTCCGCTGCCGCCAGGGGGAGATCGACCTGGTCATGAAAGAGGGAGACACCATCGTCTTCGTGGAGGTGCGCGCGCGGCGCGGCACCCGCTACGGCAGCGCGGAGGAAAGCATCGACTGGCGCAAACAGCGGAAAATCGTCGCCACGGCGCGACATTTTCTGCACATCCGTCGTCTATATTCCTGTGCAGTGCGCTTCGATGTCATCACCCTGTCAGGGAACGAGGACCGCGCGCGCATACGCTGGATACGTGACGCATTTATGGCAGGGTGATTATCCCCTCCCGGGGGAGGGAGGAAAAGATCCAGTCAATGCAGAAAATCGAGCACCGGAATTGAGAAAGGTACAAGGTACAAGATACAAGGTGCAAAGAGCCATTTCCCTTGTATCTTGTGCCTTGTATCTTGTACCTTCCTGTGACCCCCACACACAGCAGAAGGCATGAAACAAGTTGTTCTCCATGGTTGGCACACGCAATTTTATGCAACATCGAGGATACCGAATGTGTACAGAATCGTTCCCTTGCTGATGATCCTGCCCCTCCTGCTGCAAGGCTGCGCCGCGCCCGTGATCGTGGCGGGGGCGGCCACGGGCGTCGCCATCGCCAATGACCGCCGCACGCCGGGCACCATCATCGATGATCAGGCCATCGAGATCAAGATCGCCAATGCCATCGAGGCCGACGAGGAAATCGCCGGACAGAGCCACATTTCCGTGGTCAGCTTCAACCGTGTGGTGCTGTTGCTGGGACAGACGCCCGATGAGCGCCTGCGCGCCCGCGCGGTGGACATCGCCAGAAAGGTGGACAAGGTAAAACGCGTGCATAATGAAATCACCATCGCGCGCCCAACGCCCTACGCGGTGCGCAACAACGATGCCTGGCTCACGACCAAGGTGAAGACCCGGCTGTTGAAGGAGAAGAAACTGTCGTCCCTGCATGTGAAAGTGATCACGGAGAACGGCGTCACCTATCTCATGGGCTGGGTGACGCGCGCAGAAGGCGCGCAGGTCGCGCGCATCGTGCAACAGGTCAAGGGCATCAAGGCCGTAGTCAAGGTCTTCGAGTATTCCGACTGAATGACACCCGCGCAACTCCAGGCCCTGGCGGCCATCACCGGACCCGGCAACCTGCTCTGTGACAGGGCCGACTGCTGGCCCTATGGCTACGACAACAGCCGCCGCCACCAGGCACCGGCAGCCGTCGCCTTCCCCCGCGACCACGAAACGGTGCTGCGCATCGTCCAGTTCTGCAACCGCGAGGCCGTCCCCATCACGCCGCGGGGGCGCGGCACGGGCACCACGGGGGCCACCGTCCCCACGCGGGGCGGCCTGGTCCTGTCCACGGAACGCATGGACCGCATCCTGGCCATCGACCCGGCCAACCGCACCATCACCGTGGAGCCCGGCGTCACCAACCAGGCGGTGCAGGACCGCGCGGGGGGACACGGCCTGTTCTGGCCTCCCGACCCCACCAGCGCCGCCTTCTGCACCATCGGCGGCAATCTCGCCTACAACTCGGCGGGACCGCGCGCCGTGAAATACGGCACGCCGCGGGAGAACACCCTGGGGCTGCGCGCGGTGAGCGGCGCCGGCGAGGACTTCCGCTGCGGCGTCCACACCACCAAGGGCGTGGTGGGCTACGACCTCACCCGCCTGCTCATCGGCTCCGAGGGCACCCTGGCTATCATTACCGAGGCCACGCTCAAACTGCTGCCCAGGCCCGCCACCAAGGGCACCATGCGCGCCGTCTACCGCGACATCGGCAGCGCCGCGCGGGCCATTGCCGGCATCATGGGCCAGCCCCAGGTTCCCTGCGCCCTGGAGTTCATCGACGCCCAGGCCATCGCCATGATCCGCCACCATTCCCGCGCCGACCTGCCGCGGCAGGCCGGCGCCCTGCTGCTCATCGAAGCCGACGGCTCCCCCGCCACCGTGGAGGAGGCCATCGCCGCCATTCACGCCGCGGCCCGCAACGACGGCCTGCTGGATTTCCGCTCCGCCACCAACCGTGAGGAAATCAAGGCCCTGTGGGACACCCGCAAGGCCCTGTCACCGGCCCTGCGCACTGTCGCCCCCAAAAAAATCAACGAAGACGTGGTGGTGCCCGTGTCCCGCCTGCCGGACCTCATCATGGGGCTGGAGGCGCTGGCGCGCCGCTTCGCCATCACCATCGTCAACTTCGGCCACGCGGGAAACGGCAACATCCACGTCAACCTGCTGGTGGACCCCGACGATGGGGATCAGATGGCGCGGGCCCACGCGTGCCTGGACCAGGTCTTCGGCCTGGTGCTGAGCCTCAATGGCACCCTCTCGGGCGAGCATGGCGTGGGGCTGGAAAAACGCGATTTCATCGCCCGCGAAATCGGCGCCGAGGCACTGGGGCTGATGCGGCGCATCAAGGACCAGTTCGACCCCCGCCACATCCTCAATCCGGGCAAGATGCTGCCCCCCGCATCACCCTGACCCGCGTCGCCCGCCAGGGTCGCGGGATGATCGCGCGTCGAAAACCTGTCATTCTGGCGGGCAATGCGGGCTAAAACCATGGTATAATTGTGGGTAGGTGACAGACCGGGGGGCAAAATGGCCGGTAACAGGCCCTGCCCGCCCTGCAACGAAGGAATGAACACCACAGTCATGCTTCCCATCCCCATCCGTTACGGCTCGTCACGCCACGGACGAAACCCGATTGCGCGCAATGCCTGGATTCTGCTTTGGCTCTTTTTCATGGAGAATTCCCTCGCGGCGCCCTCCGCCCCGCCCTCCCATGTCTACGCCATTCAACTGGAATCCTCCCGCAAGCCCGATCTGAGAGACTATGACGGCATCTTGGATCTCGGCACCCTGTACAGCTATAGGGACAAGAAGAAACCGGCCCTGATCCGCGTCAGGCTGGGATATTATCTCCACCGCAAAGAGGCCGAGCGGGCCCTGGCGCAGATCCACCAAAGGGGCTTCCGGGATGCCTATATCACCCGAATCCGCAATCCGGAACTGGCCGGCGCGAACACGCCGCCCGCGGCACGCATCGAGAAATCCCCCGCCCCGCAGCCCGCGCAGAAAACCGGCACGGACAGCCGCGGCCATCCGGCCCGCCAGTATGTCATCCAACTGGAGGCCTCCCGCACCCCGGAGATGGCCGACTTCGAGGGCGTACGCCAATACGGAAAACTCTTTACCCAGGAAGCGGCCAACAGGCCCGGACTCATCTATGTGCGGCTGGGCGCCTATCCCAGCCTTGCGGAGGCGCGGCGGGTTCTGAGCCTGGTAAAGACACAAGGGTTCCATGACGCCTTTATCATACGCAGCCGGGCGGGCGGCGTCCCCCAGGCCAGAGGCGCGGCCGGCGCCCAGCCCCCGCCCGATCAACTTTCTGCCCCCTCAGAGAAGAAGGAAATGCCAGAGCCCAGCCAACAGGCCGGACGGCCGGCGGGGCAGGCAAAACAACCCGGGCAGGACGCCGCTTATCTCTACGCCATCCATGTCACTACCACTGAAGACACAGACATGAGCCGCTACGATATCATCCGTCCCTTTGGCATCGTATACATGTCCTACCGCTATTCCAGAAAAGAAGAGGAACGCGACCAGATCCGGATCATGGCCGGCTACTATGAAACTTCCACGCAGGCCCGGTCGGCCCTGCGGAAAATCCGCGCCGCCGGATTTCGCGAAGCCCGCATCGTGCAGGTGCCGGACCGCAGCAAGACAGGCCCCAAGCGGCGCCCCAGCCGCTTCAGCATACCCC
>WGFB01000124.1 GCA_015492435.1 Gammaproteobacteria bacterium
GCCCCACCCGTCGCGGATGAGGGGGAAACCTTGTCCGATATCACCCGGTTCGAATAGTGGTACGGATTATGCAAATATTTGGTAAGGGAAATTGTCAGGCGTTCAAGATTTTGACGGACGGGAGCGCATACATCATCGAATATTGGGCCAGGAGGTAAATCTATGAGCGAGAGCCAGCTGAAAGTGGAAGATGACATTATCCAATGGGTGACCTTTCATCTCGGAGAAGAACATTACGGTATCGCGGTGATGCAGGTGCAGGAGGTGTTGCGCGTGACCGAAATCACCCCGGTGCCAGGTGCGCCGGATTATGTCCTTGGCATCATCAACCTGCGCGGCAACGTGGTGACGGTGCTCGATACGCGCAAGCGTTTTGGCATGCCGCCCAAGGATGTGGACGATACTTCCCGTATCATCATCATCGAGGCCTGCGATCAGGTCATTGGCCTGCTGGTGGACAGCGTGGCCGAGGTGGTCTATCTCAAATCATCGGAAATCGAGAGCGCGCCCAATGTGGGTAACGAAGACAGCGCGCGCTATATCCAGGGCGTTCACAGCAGCGAGGGCAAGCTGCTCATCATGATCGATGTCAACAAGTTGCTGACCGAGGACGAATGGCAGGAGATGTCATGAGCTTCGGCCTGGTGAAATCGCATGGATCTTACGGTACAGGGACATGGTGGATGTGGGTAACATCAGGCAGCCGGTCGTTCCTGTGACGCCAAGGCGCCCCATTGACAGGGTGAAGCGCGAGGGAGGCCAGAATGAGCCCGACAATGAGCGCAGGAAGACCCCGCCGGAAAAACGCGATCAGGATGATGACGGAGTTCATCATATCGATGAATATGCCTAGAGACAGAAAATTGAAAACGCCTCGCTGGCGGAGGAATCCCTAGTGGACGGCAGCCAGATGCTGATGATTTTCCTGGCCGCGGTGAATGTGGCGCTGATCGCCGCCAATATCGTCGCCGTCAGGCGTATGTCTGGAGAGCGCCGGCGCCACCAGGAGGAGATACGTGCCCTGAACAGCGATATCAGCGCCCTGTGTTCAGGGGCAACCGGTCTCGGCAATCATCTCAATGAAATCGAACAACAATTGCGCAGGCTCTATGAGCGGCAGGATCAGATCGAGCTGCGCGATCCCACGGAGCGGGAATATCACAACGCCGTCAGGCTGATCAAGGACGGCGCCGGCATGAAGAAGCTGATGGACGTGTGCGGCCTTACGCGCGGCGAGGCGGAGCTGCTGATGCGGCTTCACGGTATGGGCCACCAGGACGGTCCGCGTGGCGCGCCGCACCTCAGGCGTGTGTCGGCGGGGTAAGTAGAGGATCCGGGCCGGGGGGGGCGATATAATAGCCCTGGGCCATGTCGATGCCGTATTCCTTCAGCAGCCCCAGCACTTCCTTGTTTTCCACGAACTCGGCAACGATTTTCTTGTTGAGGGTCTTGGCCACGTCGATCATGGACCTGACCAGGCGCTGGTCAACCTTGTCGTGGATGAGATTGCGGATGAAGCAGCCGTCGATCTTGAGATAGTCCACGGGAAACTGCTTGATGTAGTTGAAAGAACTGAAGCCCGTGCCGAAGTCGTCCAGGGCAAAGCAGCAGCCCAGCTTGCGCAATTGCTTGATCATGCGCCTCGTGTGCGCATAGTTGGAAACCGCCGCCGTCTCGGTGATTTCAAAGGTGATGCGGCTGGCGGAGACGCCCGTTGCGGCCAGCTTGTTGCACACCAGGGGCAGCAGGGCGGGATCCTGGAAGGCGAACATGGACAGGTTGATGTTGATCTTCTGGTCGCCATAGGCCTCGGGCAGCCGGCTCAGCAATTCGATGACGTGATTGATGACCCAGAAGTCGATGTCGCGGATCAGGCCCATGCGCTCGGCGATGGGGATGAATTTCTCCGGGGTGATGATCTGGCCGTCATGACCGAGCATGCGTATGAGGGCCTCGTGGCCGCAGATGCTGTTGCTCTCCACGTCCACCACCGGCTGATAATACATGCACAGGCGGTCGTTCTCGATGGCGTCCCGGATTTTCGGCACCCAGTTGACCGCGTTGCGGATGATGTGGGTTTCCACGTCGTCGTGACTGAACATGTGCACCATGTTGCGGCCGTGGGTCTTGGCCTCGAAGCACGCCTGGGCCGAGCGCGCCAGGATTTCACTGGCCGTAAGTTCTTCTTCGGGTTTGATCATGGCGATGCCGATGCTGGCCCCGATATGGTATTCCTTGTCATTGGCGCTGAAGCGGTATTCATCGATGACCCGCCGCAAAGTCTCGGCCGTGCGCAGTGCCGCCTCTTCAGTGGTATTCTCGATCAGAATGGCGTATTCATCGGAACTGATGCGCGCCAGGATATCCTCCTTGTGAATCTCGCGGCGCAACTCGTTGGCGATGCTCATGAGAAAACGGTCGCCGGTGGTGTGGCCCTCGGTATCGTTGATGACCTTGAACTGGTCGAGATCGATATACAGCAGGGCGCTGGTGTACTGCTTGCGCCGCGCATGGAAGACAGCGGTTTCCAGCGCCTGCTCCAGGCGGCGGCGGTTGCACAGTCCGGTCAGCTCGTCATGGGAGACGAGGTATTGCAGGCGCGCCTCGATGACCTTGCGTTCCGCCAGTTCATTCTCCAGTTCCATCTTATGATTCTTGCGCAGGTCGCGCTCCGACTTCAGCAACAGGGAGGAGATGACCCGTGGTATCAGTTCCAGGCGCTGCACGGGTTTGAAGACAATGTCGATGGCCCCGGCCAGGAAGGCGGAGTAGATAAAATCCTCGTGCCAGATGTTTTTTGAGGCGATGATGATGATCGGCGTGTCCTTGAGTGCCTTCTCCTCATGAATGCGCCTGCAGAGTTCCAGGCCACGGATACCAGCTTGGGAGATGTCCAGCAGGATGAGGTCGAGGTTCCTGGCTTCCTTGCGCAGGGTCTTGATCAGCGAGTCGTCCTGAGGCAGGTGAGCGGACTCCACCTTCTCGAAGCCCGACTTGGCCAGCATGCCGGCGACGGAGACGAACCCGTCGCCAGGGGTCTCAACGACGTAGATGCCTTTCTGGCGGATGGTCTCCAGATTCAGCTTTCCGCAAGATAGTTCGGGCTCCGCCTGGGTCCCGCTGCCCGGGGGAAATGCGTGCTGCACCTTGCTGTTGAGTGGGATGGTCATGCCTTATTGTATGAATGCGTAGGCTGCTTTATATAACTTATTGATATTATAGTCAATAAATATGTCGTGAATGGGGTGTCCGGAACCGGTGGCCTGCTTACTTGGCTATCGGCCGCGCGGCAATGATTATTTAAGCGAAAAGCGGAATTCACCCCAGCCGTTGCGCCTGTGCGATTGGCAGGAATATTGCTGAGTTTATCATCGATATCGACATTCCCACGGCGGCTTCACGTGACGCAGGACAACGACACCATCGGGCGGAATACCTGGTATTTCCGCCGCGGCAACAGCATCGAGGGGCCCTTCACGTCCGGGCTGATACAGCAATACGTTCTGCTCGAACGCCTCGATGAAGATACCGAGCTGAGCCACGATCTGGAACACTGGCAGACGTTGAGCGAACTGCCGGAACTCATTCCGGAAGTGATGAAGGCCGATCTCAGCGATCCCCAGGCGCGCGAGCGTCTCATGGCGGCGCGGCGCTGGGCGGACGAGCGCAGCCGGACGGCCTATGCCCGCCAGCCCGATGAGCCGGAGTGGACAGGCGAAGAACGCAGACAACAGGCGTCCTGGCCGGTTGCCGGGCATGCCCACGAGGCGCCGGTAACGGCGGAGGACGACAAGGGCACCCGCCTCTGGGGCACCCTGCTGGCAATCGGCATCCTCATCGCCATCACCGCGTTTATATTTTTCAATACCCCGCCCGATGTGGACGAGCAGGATCCTTGTACCTTGCCGCCACAGCCGGGCGTCAACTGGAGCAGCTGCCAAAAAGAAGGCGTGGATCTCCAGGGCCAGGATCTAGCCGGGGCCGATCTGCGCAACATGAATCTCATCGGCGCCAAGCTTGCGGGCGCCCGGCTGAGCAATGCCAATCTGTCCTATGCGAGGCTGAGCATGGCTGATCTGCGCCGCGTGCGGCTGGACTCGGCCATGATGATCGGCGCCGGCCTGAAGGGCGCCGATCTTACGGGCGCGGATCTCTCCGGCGCCAATCTGTCCTATGTGGATCTGACGGGCGCCAGGCTCACGGACGCCCTCCTGGGGGGCGCCATCCTGGATCACGCCATCTGGACGGACGGCCAATATTGCGGCCCGGGCTCAACAGGGCGCTGCCGCGCCGTCCCACGCCCTACGCGGGATAGGCTGTAACCTGCATCCGTCATGAACCCACGGATTCAGATGTAACATTATGCCTCTTCCTCGCTGAAGGATTCCGTTGTATACCGGTAGACACGCAGTGTGTCGGACCAGTAATCCTGACTCAACCCCGCCTTGAGCTTGAGCTGGCGCAGGAACTCACAGGGGCGGGGCAGGGTATCCCATACACTGGGCAGGAAAGTGCCGCGCCGCGAACCCTCTTCCATGATCAGGCCATCCACATGCGGACGCAGTTGGGAGAGCAGGTCCTCCTCGGAGGAGAAGGTCATGGGAACGGGCGCGCCCAGCACCGAGATTTGTATCCTGAGGGATTGCAGCTCGTTCGCGGCGAGGGGAGGAAAGCGGGGATCCTGAAACGCGGCGGCATGGGCATTGGCCGCCACGTCCGCGACCAAGGGACGGCAGGCCTCCAGGGAGCCGATGCAGCCGCGCAGCCTGCCGCCGGTGGTCAGTGTGACGAAACTGGCGCCCGCGCGCCGCAGGGGGGTGGCATGGTCTTCTGGGTCGACGGGCAACGGGCCTCCTGTCTCAAGGCCATGAACGATGGAGGCGCGCGCCACTTGCAGCAGGGCGCGGCGCTGTTCGGGGGCGAGGCTGGGGGGATTCCCGTTTTCCCTAGGTGAAGACATAGGCCCCGTAGCCCACCACCTGGTCCCTGGGACCGGCGGTGTCGCCCGAGTTGCGCAAGTCCACGGTTGTCACCCGCAGGTCATGGTGGCGCGCGGCCAGCAGCAGGCCGTTGACGGGATTGCGCCCGCAGGCATCTTCGAAATGAATGCGCTCCGGTTGCAGGGACTCGATGGCCTGCGAGGTGGCGCTGTCCAGGCGCCGCGCCGTGTCATAGTCGTGGTAATGGCTGAGATCGGAGCTGACGACGATGAGCGTCTCCGGTCCGCCCCAGGCGGCTTCCAGCACCTCGCACACCTCATCCGCCCGCGCCTCGCCCACCACCAGGGGAACGAGGCTGAAATCACTCAGCACGGCCTGCAGAAAGGGGAGTTGGACTTCCAGGCTGTGTTCCTGGGCATGGGCGTCATCAAGGTAGCGCACCTGCGGCAGCCGGGTCAGTTTTTCAATGCATGCCGTATCCACGGGGAGTTCGCCGAGCGGTGTCTGGAAATATTCGGCCTGACTGGCGGCCAGCCCCCGGAAGCCCACCCGGTGAGAGGGTCCCAGCAGGACCACGCGCCGGATGGAGTCCCGTACGGGCGCCAGCCAGGCGTAGGCGCTGGCCGCCACCGGCCCGGAATAGACATACCCCGCATGGGGGACGATGATGGCCTTGGGAGCGGCGCCCCGCGCCTCCTGGGCGCCGGCCAGAAACTGGCGGACGGTCACGCGCAGCTCGTCACGGTCGGCGGGATAGAACATACCGGCGACGGCTGGAGGTCTGATGCGGGTCATGGGCATGCTCCTCGTAACTGGCGAAGACCGGACGCGGATATTGATCTGCCTCAGCGGGGATTATCGGGCAATATCCCGTTGCCGCGCAATAGTGATATATTGTGTATGGAAAGCAGCGGCGCTGACAGGAGGTGGGCCATGAATACGGAATCGCGGATACGGGATGTGGTGGCCACGAAGTACTGGCACAGGCTGGACGACGGGCGGGTGCAATGCGATCTCTGCCCACGCTTCTGCAAGCTGCACGAAGGGCAGCGCGGCCTGTGCTTCGTCAGGGCATGCCAGGACGGCGCCATCGTTCTGACCACTTATGGCCGTTCCAGCGGCTATTGCATCGACCCCATCGAAAAGAAACCCCTCAACCATTTCCTGCCGGGCACGCCGGTGCTCTCCTTCGGCACGGCGGGATGCAACCTGGCCTGCAAATTCTGCCAGAACTGGGATATCAGCAAGTCGCGGGAATTCGATACCCTGGCCGACGAGGCCATGCCGGAAACCATAGCCCATGCCGCCAGGGAGCTGAAGTGCCGCAGCGTGGCCTTTACCTACAACGACCCCGTGATCTTCCACGAGTACGCCATCGACGTGGCCAGGGCCTGCCGCGAGGAAGGCATCAAGACAGTGGCCGTGACGGCGGGATACGTCTGCCCCGAGCCGCGTGAAGAGTTTTATCGGCATATGGATGCCGCCAATGTGGACCTGAAGGCCTTTACCGAGCGCTTTTACAAGAAGATCACCGGCAGCCGCCTGCGGCCGGTGCTGGAGACGCTGGAGTACATCAAGCACCACACCCGGGTGTGGCTGGAGACGACGACCCTGCTCATCCCCGGCGAGAACGATTCCGACGAGGAACTGGATGAAATGACCCGCTGGGTGGTCGGCCACCTGGGGCCGGACGTGCCCATGCATTTCACGGCCTTCCATCCTGACTGGAAGATGATGAATGTGCCCCCCACGCCCTTCGAGACACTGGTCCGGGCGCGCGACATTGCCAAGGGCAACGGCGTGCGCTATGCCTACACGGGCAACGTCCACGACCTGGAGGGGGAGAGCACCTACTGTCATCACTGCGGGCAGCGGGTGATCGGGCGCGACTGGTACGTGCTCAGTGAGTGGCATCTGGATGCCCAGGGCCGCTGTGAATACTGCGGCACGCCCTGCGCGGGCGTGTTCGAGGCTGCCCCCGGGGACTGGGGCGCCAAGCGGGTCCCGGTGAGGCTCAGGGACTTTGCCGCCCATGCCGGTTGATCCGGCTGCCGAAACAACAGGAACTTACGGCTCATTTCATCCCGGCTCACCGTTTCTGTATACTTTTCCCCATACCTGAGCGATGCGCTCAGCCCAACAGGCATTCCGCAGTGGTTGGGATTGGTGCCCGGAAGTATAGAGAGGTAGGCAAGCCATGATGATGGAACAATGGATGTGGTGGGTGCTGACGCTGTTTTTCATCGTCTTCACCTTCTATTGGGCGGACCTGCGCCTGTTGTGGGCCAGCCTGGCCACCGCGGTGGTCGGCGCGCTGACTTGGCATTCGCCCGAGCTGCCCATGACCTACCAGTTGATGATTGTGGTTCTCATCACGGTGGGGGGCGTGCTCATTACCGAGACTTTTATCAAGAAAAAGCCCGGACAGGGCGGAGACGAAGACGGGCTGCCCTCCGAGGACGACTACGTGGGCAAGGTCTTCACCCTGGAGCAACCCATCGTCAACGGCAGTGGCGTCATTGATTTCCAGGGAATCAAATTGAGGATCCGTGGAGAGGATGCCGAGGCCGGCACCCGGGTAAAGATCATCGCCGTAGACGGCATCGACCGCACCCTGTGCCTGGTGGAAAAGGTGCGCGGCGACAGCGCTTCCTGACCATGTAATGGCGGCTCCTGATTCGGAAAAATCCCAGGGTGGCCGCCGTGGCGGATCAATCACAGTTTTTTACTGACTTTGTGCTCGAAATTTTCAGGGTATGGGGTTATTCTTATCGGTTCCTGTCAGATGGAAAGGGGCTGGGTCAGTCAGGCTCGGTTTCAGACCTTTCACTTATAGTAAAATTATAAATATAACCAAGGAGTGTCTAGATCAATGAAGCGTTATGCAATTGCCATCATCGGCGCCCTGGGCATTGCGGTTTCTGGAGCCGCCTTTGCCGGGGAGGACGGACATCACGGCGCGGTCCATTGGGGGTATGAAGGTGAGGGTGCCCCATTTCTGTGGGGGAGCCTGAAGGAAGAGTTCGCCACCTGTGGGGAAGGCAAGCGCCAGTCGCCCATCGACATTTCGTCGGTCATCGTCACTGAACTGCCGGCCATTCAGGTGGATTACAAGGCAACGCCCCTGGAGATCCTCAACAACGGCCACGCCGTCCAGGTCAACTATGGTGCGGGCAGCCGCATGACCGTGGGCGGCAAGACCTATGAATTGCTGCAGTTCCATTTCCACGCCCCCAGTGAGCACACCATTGGTGGCAAGTACTATCCCATGGTGGCCCATCTGGTGCACAAGGCAGGGGATGGCTCTCTGGGTGTCATTGGTGTCATGATGAAGGAAGGGGCCGAGAACGCGCTCATCAAGACCCTGTGGGATCATTTGCCAGCCGAGGCCGGCCAGAAGGAAAGCGTAGCAGACGTCAGCATCAATGCCGCCGACCTCCTGCCCAGTGACGGGACCTATTTCAACTACTCGGGTTCGCTGACCACGCCGCCCTGCACGGAAGGCGTGAACTGGATGGTGCTGGCGGCGCCGGTTTCGGTTTCCGCGGAGCAGATCAAGCAATACACGGATGTCCTGTCGGGTACCAACCGTCCCGTTCAGCCTCTCAATGGCCGCATCATTCGTCTGAGTAACTGAGTCAAAAGTCCCATTCAACTCATTGAATGGTAAAGATCGGCGCTGGCGTTCTCATAAGGGGGCGCCAGCGCTTCCAGTTGTGATCAGCGCGGCCAGGGCTTTCACATCCAATTCCCGGGACGTATCCACATCGATGACAAAGGGGCGTTCGTCCTCTGCCAGTTCGTCCTGGTGGGCCATCTGGCTCTCCAGCACCGCCAGGTCCGCCTCGGAGGGGTCGCCACCTGCCCGGGCCCGTTCCTCGATCCATTGCCGCAGCAAGGGCGCCGGCGCGTGGCAGTCGAGGATGAGGAATGGCGCGCCCAGTTCCCCGGCGAGGCGGCGGAAGGCATCCCGCCGCCTCCGTGACAGGAAGGTGGCGTCGATGATGGCGCTGTAGCCGCCGCCGATAATAGGGCCGGCCAGTGTGGCAAGGCGCTCGTATGTGGCGTCACTGGCCTTCCGGCTGTAGAGATCGGCATTCAGTCCCGACTGGCTGCGCGCCTCCTCGCCAAGACCATGGAGACGCTTGCGCTCCACGTCCGAGCGCACGCGGATGGCTCCGAGCTGTTCGGTCACGCCCTCGCTGATGGTGCTCTTGCCCGATCCGGAGAGGCCGTGGGTGATGATCAAGGCGGGCGATGTGGATTGTGAGTAATCTTCTGCAAGAGTCAGATAATTCTCAAATAATTTCTCTTCATTCCGCCGCTCATCGGCATCGAGATCCACCTGTCCGAGGCGGATGCAGGCCACCTTGGCGCGCACCATGGCGCGGTAGACGAGGTAATAGCGCAGCAGGGGCAGGGCGGCATAGTCGCCGCGATGCTGCAGATAGGCGTTGAGAAAGCGAAAGGCCAGCGGCCGTTGACCGCGGCTGTCCAGGTCCATGACCAGGAAGGCCGCGTCGTTGATAACGTCGATCCAGCGCAGCCGGTCGTTGAATTCCAGGCAATCGAAAATGACGATGTCCTGTTGATACAGGGCGATGTTGGCCAGGTGCAGATCGCCATGACACTCACGCACCCGGCCCCCGGACTTACGCTGGGCGAACAATTTGCGAAGGTCCCGCCAGCGGGTCTCGCACCAGGTTCTCAGGGCATGCAGCCGCCGGAGGTCCCCGGTCATTTCCCCGATGTGCGTGAAGTTCTCTTCCACGGGCTGCCACACCGTGGCGGGTTCGCCATAGGCTGAATCGGGAGGCGCCACGGCGGCGTTGTCGTGAAAATGCGCAAGGATCGCGGCGATGCGGTCCATGTGCTCCCCGCGCAGGGCGTTGTTCGCCAGCAGGTGATCCAGTTGCTGGGCGGGATCGAACTGCACCATCTTGAGGGCGTATTCAATGGGCTTGCCGTCCCCGCCCATCACGGGCTGGGCGGCGTCGCCCGTGACAGGGCACACGTCGAGATACAGTTGCGGCGCCAGTCGCCGGTTGAGGCGCAGTTCTTCACCGCAGAAGAAACGGCGCTTTTCCAGGGTGCTGAAATCCAGGAACCCCAGGTCCACGGGCTTCTTGATCTTGTAGGCATAGGGGCCGGTGAGGAGTATCCATGAGATGTGGGTCTCCACTACGCGGATGTCAGTGACGGGGTGATCATAGCAACGCGCCTGCCGCAGGGCTTCGATCAGCGGGGTGTGAGTATTCTGTGACATGCCTGCCGGGGCCGGGTTATCGTTTGTCCTGATAATTAAGGTAGAATGCACGAAACAAGGGATCCAGGTCAAAGCGAGTGAGTGTCTAT
>WGFB01000125.1 GCA_015492435.1 Gammaproteobacteria bacterium
ATCCGCGAGGGTGGCCGCACGGTGGGCGCGGGCGTGGTGTCGAAGATTATCGAGTGAGAACGAGGGGAAAGGTACAAGGGCAAAGGTACAAGGGGCACTCCTCAACCTTGTTCCCTTGTATCTTGTAACTTGTACCTTTTGCCCTGAATTTCTAGGCCAGTAGCTCAATTGGCAGAGCGGCGGTCTCCAAAACCGCAGGTTGGGGGTTCGATTCCCTCCTGGCCTGCCAACCCTGGGTTGAGAGCCTGAGGGAACGATAAGAGAATTTATGGCGGATAAAATCAAATACGCGCTGGCGGTGCTGGTGATCGGCGGCGCCATCGGCGGGTTCTATTACTACGGGGATCATTCCCTGCTCTACCGGGTGATCGGCCTGCTGGTGGCCCTGGGTATCGCCACGGGCATCATGGTCCAGACCGCGGTGGGGCGTCAGGTGTGGGCTTTCATCGGGGATGCCAACATCGAGGTGCGCAAGGTCGTCTGGCCCACCCGCAAGGAGACCACCCAGACGACCCTGCTGGTGATCGCCATGGTGATCGTGGTGGCCTTGATATTGTGGATGTTCGATTTGTTTCTGACATGGGCGGTGAAGCTGCTCACGGGCCAGGGGGGCTGAGATTGCATGGCTAAGCGTTGGTATGTGGTGCATGTTTATTCCGGCTTCGAGCAGCAGGCCATCCGTTCCCTGAAGGAGCGGATTGCCCATAGCGGCCTGGAGGACAAGTTCGACGAAATCCTGGTGCCCACCGAGGAAGTGGTGGAGATGCGTGGCGGCCAGAAGCGCAAGAGCGACCGCAAATTCTTCCCCGGCTATGTGCTCATCAAGATGGAGATGAACGACGAGACCTGGCATCTGGTCAAGGAAGTGCCCAAGGTCATGGGGTTCATCGGTGGCACCAGCGACAAGCCGGCGCCCATCTCCGAGAAAGAGGCGGCGCGCATCATGGACCGCATCGAGGAAGGCGCCAACAAGCCGCGTCCCAAGGTGCTGTTCGAGCCGGGCGAGGTGGTGCGCGTCATCGACGGGCCCTTCGCCGACTTCAATGGCGTGGTGGAAGAGGTCAATTACGAAAAGAGCCGCCTGCGCGTGGCGGTGACCATTTTCGGCCGCTCCACCCCGGTGGAACTGGGTTTCGGGCAGGTGGAAAAGAGTTAGGCGTGATGCGCGGGCCGTGAAGCGGAATCGTTTCACGCTTCCCGTTTCACGCATCACGGTAGTAAATCAATGGGGAGCCGCGAGGCGCTTGTACCCGGGAGTATTGAACGATGGCTAAGAAAATAGAGGCTTATATCAAGCTGCAGGTGCCTGCCGGGCAGGCGAATCCGAGTCCGCCGGTGGGGCCGGCGCTGGGCCAGCACGGCGTCAACATCATGGAGTTCTGCAAGGCGTTCAACGCCGAGACCCAGGGCGTCGAGCCGGGCCTGCCCATCCCGGTGGTGATCACCGTGTATGCCGACCGCAGCTTCTCCTTCATCACCAAGACGCCGCCGGCGTCCATTCTGCTGAAAAAGGCCGCGGGCCTGTCCAAGGGCAGCTCCAACCCCAATACCAAGAAGGTGGGCAAGGTGACGCGCGCCCAACTGGAAGAGATCGCGCAGACCAAGATGAAGGACATGAATGCGGCGGATCTGGACGCGGCGGTGCGCAGCATCGCCGGCAGCGCGCGCAGCATGGGCATCGAGACGGAGGGCGTGTGACATGGCCAGGTTGAGCAAGCGCATCAGAACCATTCGCGAGAAGGTCGAGCCGGGCAAGGCCCATGATATCGATCAGGCCCTGCAATTGTTGAAGGAGCTGTCCACGGTCAAGTTCGATGAATCCATCGATGTCAGCGTCAATCTGGGCGTGGATCCACGCAAGTCCGACCAGGTCGTGAGAGGCGCCACCGTGTTGCCCAACGGCACCGGCAAGAGCGTGCGGGTCGCCGTGTTCGCCCAGGGCGCCAATGCCGAGGCGGCCAGGGAGGCGGGCGCGGATGTCGTGGGCTTCGAGGACCTGGCCGAGACCGTCAAGGCTGGCAATCTGGATTTCGACGTGGTGATCGCCTCCCCCGATGCCATGCGCATCGTCGGCCAGTTGGGCCAGATCCTGGGGCCCCGGGGACTGATGCCCAACCCCAAGGTGGGGACCGTCACCCCTGACGTGGCTTCGGCGGTCAGGAACGCCAAGGCAGGCCAGGTGCAGTACCGCACCGACAAAACCGGCATCATCCACTGCTCCATCGGCAAGGTCAGTTTCGAGGTCGGCGCCTTGCGGGAGAATCTGCTGACGCTTCTGGAGGCGTTGAAAAAGGCCAAGCCCAGCTCGGCCAAGGGCGTTTATATCAAAAAGGTCTCGGTTTCCAGCACCATGGGACCGGGCATCGTAGTTGACCAGTCCTCGCTGGCTGGTTAGGTAAAGAGGACTTTGGGAGCCCTGGCTCGTCAGAGCGGGGCGGCGTCAAAGACCGCGGGCGCGCCACGGGCGCTTAATTGCATGCCGCAGGGCGTGCGGCCCGCGCAGACGGTGTAACCCGAAGCAGGTCAAACAGCCTGACGACGGTCGCCGTGAGGGGGAGCGCGGTTGCGCTCCGTAGTGATAACGCTGATGCGATACAAGCACGACGCATCACTATTTCAGGAGGTGAACTTTGTTAACCCTTGAAGAGAAACGGGCGATCGTCGAGGAAGTCTCGGCCCAGGCTGTCAAGGCGCAAGCGGCCATCGCGGCCGAATACAGCGGCCTGACGGTGGGGGACATGACGGCATTGCGCGCCAGCGCGCGCCAGGCCGGCGTTTACCTGCGCGTGGTCAAGAACACCCTGGCGCGCCGTGCCTTGGTGGATACGGAGTTCGACTGCATGCGCGAGTCGCTGTCGGGTCCCTTGATCCTGGCCTTCTCTCCGGAGGAACCGGCGGCCGCGGCCCGCGTGCTGACCGGCTTTGCCAAGGACCACGACAAGCTGGTCATCAGGGTCGTCGCGCTCAGGGGCAAGCTGCTGGAGGCCGCCGACGCGGACCGCCTTGCCAAGATGCCGACCAAGGACGAAGCCATCGGCATGCTGATGGCCGTCATGAAGGCGCCTGTCGAGAAACTGGCGCGTACCCTGGCGGAGCCCAACAACAAGCTCGCCCGCACCCTGGCCGCCGTGCGCGACCAGAAGCAGGCTGCATGATCCGGGCGCGGGATTTCCTTTCGACAACAATTCAATCGATTATCAGGAGTTAAACCAATGGCTGTAAGCACTGAAGAAATTCTGGAAACCATCTCTAACATGACCGTGATGGAGGTTGTGGACCTGATCTCCGCCATGGAGGAGAAGTTCGGCGTTTCCGCCGCCGCCGTGGCCGCCGTGGCCGCGCCCGCCGCTGCCGGGGGTGGCGAAGCCGCCGCCGAGGAGAAGACCGAGTTCGACGTGGTCATGACCAGCTTCGGCTCCAACAAGGTGAGCGTCATCAAGGCCGTCCGCGCCATTACCGGCCTGGGCCTCAAGGAAGCCAAGGAAATGGTCGAGGGCGCGCCCTCCACGGTGAAGGAAGGCGCTTCCAAGGAGGATGCCGAGTCCATCAAGAAGCAACTGGAGGAAGCGGGCGCTTCGGTTGAACTCAAGTAACCGAGCGTGGCGCCGGGCCCGCGGGCCCGACAGGGAGGCCCGGCATCCCTTGGGCCTCCGAGAATTCCCGGGCGGGCTGGTAGCGGAATGCTGCCGGCCCTGTCCGCCATGGAGATCCGGGAATTTATCGATGATAATGGCGAGTTGCCATGCAACAACCAACAAGTGCTGAGGAACCCCGATGGCATACACCTACACCGAGAAAAAGTGTATTCGCAAGGACTTTGGTAAGCGTCCGGATGTGCTGAAAGTCCCCTATCTCCTGGAGACACAGCTGGAGTCCTACCGAACCTTCCTACAGGCGGACGTCGCCCCCGAGGAGCGGGCCGACCGGGGCCTGGAGGCCGCTTTTCGTTCGGTTTTCCCCATTGTCAGCTACTCGGGCAACGCGGCGCTGGAATATGTCAGCTATGAACTGGGCACGCCGGTCTTCGACGTCAAGGAGTGCCAGCTCCGTGGCGTGACCTATTCGGCGCCCATGAAGGTGAAGGTGCGCCTCATCATCTATCACAAGGATTCCCCGGCCAACGCCAAGGTGGTCAAGGACATCAAGGAACAGGTCGTCTACATGGGCGAGATCCCCCTCATGACCTGCAACGGCACCTTCGTCATCAACGGCACGGAGCGGGTGGTCGTCTCCCAGCTTCACCGCTCGCCCGGCGTGTTCTTCGATCACGACAAGGGCAAGACCCACTCCTCGGGCAAGGTGCTGTATTCCGCCCGGGTGATCCCCTACCGCGGCTCCTGGCTGGACTTCGAGTTCGACCCCCTGGATTGCATCTTCGTGCGCATCGACCGCCGCCGCAAGCTGCCGGCGACCATCCTGCTGCGCGCCCTGGGTTACAACAACGAGGAAATCCTCGGGATGTTCTTCGATACCAGCACGGTCCATTTCGACAAGGACACCATCAAGCTGGAGCTGGTGCCCGAGCGGCTGCGCGGCGAGACCCTGTCCTTCGACATCAAGGGGCCGCGCGGCAAGGTCGTCGTCGAGGCCGGTCGCCGCGTGACCGCGCGCCACATCCGTGAGATGGACAAGGCGGGCGTGAAGCGCATCGAGGTGCCCGATGAATACCTCATCGGCAAGGTCGTCGCCAAGGATATCATCGATGAAGAGACCGGCGAGGTGATGATCGCGGCCAACAGCGAGATCGATGCCGAGCTGCTGCAGAAGATCAAGGACAGCGGGCTCAAGAAGCTCGACCTGCTCTATGTCAATGAACTGGACTGTGGTCCTTTCATCTCCGACACCCTGCGCATCGACCAGACCCAGACCAAGCTGGATGCCCTGGTGGAGATCTACCGCATGATGCGTCCGGGCGAGCCGCCCACCAAGGAGGCGGCGGAGATGCTGTTCCAGAACCTGTTCTTCAACCCGGACCGTTACGACCTCTCCGCCGTCGGGCGCATGAAGTTCAACCTGCGTGTGGGACTCGACGAGGAAGCCGGCGAGGGCACCCTCACCAATCAGGATATCATCAACGTCCTCAAGGTCCTCATCGACATCAAGAACGGCAAGGGCGTGGTGGACGACATCGATCACCTGGGCAACCGCCGCGTGCGCTGCGTGGGTGAAATGGTGGAGAACCAGTTCCGCATCGGCCTGGTGCGCGTGGAGCGCGCCGTCAAGGAGCGCCTGGCCCTGGCCGAGTCCGAGGGACTCATGCCCCAGGAGATGATCAACGCCAAGCCGGTGACCGCCGTGATCAAGGAGTTCTTCGGTTCCAGCCAGCTTTCCCAGTTCATGGACCAGAACAATCCTCTTTCGGAGATCACCCACAAGCGCCGTATTTCGGCCCTGGGGCCGGGCGGCCTGACCCGCGAGCGCGCGGGGTTCGAGGTGCGCGATGTGCATCCCACCCACTATGGCCGGGTATGCCCCATCGAGACACCGGAAGGACCCAATATCGGCCTCATCAATTCCATGTCGGTGTATGCCCGCACCAACGAGTTCGGCTTCCTGGAGACGCCCTACCGCAAGGTGGTCAAGGGCAAGGTGACCGACGACATCGTCTACCTGTCGGCCATCGAGGAGAGCAACTATGTGATCGCCCAGGCCAGCGCGGCCCTGGACAGCAAGGGCAACCTGGTGGAGGAACTGATCTCCTGCCGTCACCAGAACGAGTTCACCCTCAAGACGGCGGACCAGGTGGAATACATGGACGTCTCTCCCAAGCAGATCGTTTCCGTGGCGGCCTCGCTCATCCCCTTCCTGGAGCATGACGACGCCAACCGCGCCCTGATGGGCTCCAACATGCAGCGCCAGGCGGTGCCCGCCCTGCGCGCCGAGAAGCCCCTGGTGGGCACCGGCATGGAGCGCACCGTGGCCATCGATTCCGGCGTGGCGGTGGTGGCGGCCCGGGGGGGCGTGGTCAACACCGTGGACGCGGGACGTATCGTGGTGCGTGTCAACGACGACGAGACGGCCACCGGCGAGCCCGGCGTGGATATCTACAATCTGACCAAGTACACCCGTTCCAACCAGAACACCTGCATCAACCAGCGCCCCCTGGTGAAGCCGGGCGACGTCATCGCCGCCGGCGACGTGCTGGCGGATGGTTCTTCCACGGACATGGGGGACCTGGCCCTGGGGCAGAACATGATGGTGGCCTTCATGCCCTGGAACGGCTACAACTTCGAGGACTCCATCCTCATCTCCGAGCGGGTGGTGGAGGAGGACCGCTACACCTCCATCCACATCGAGGAGATCACCTGCGTGGCCCGCGACACCAAGCTGGGACCGGAAGAGATCACCTGCGACATCCCCAATGTCGGCGAGAGCGCCCTGAGCAAGCTGGACGAGTCCGGCATCGTCTACATCGGCGCCGAAGTGGGGCCGGGCGACATCCTGGTGGGCAAGGTGACGCCCAAGGGTGAAACCCAGTTGACGCCCGAGGAGAAGCTGCTGCGCGCCATTTTCGGGGAGAAGGCCTCCGATGTGAAGGATACCTCGGCGCGCGTGTCCTCCGGCACCATGGGGACGGTCATCGACGTGCGGGTGTTCACCCGCCAGGGGGTGGACAAGGACAAGCGCGCCCTGGATATCGAAAACATGGAGCTGGAGAAGATCAAGAAGGACCTCAACGACGAGTTCGCCATCCTGGAGGACGACATCTTCCAGCGGGTGCGGAAGCTGTTGATCGGCAAGACGGCCGATGGCGGCCCCAAGGGGCTCAAGTCCGGCGCCAAGATCACCAAGTCCTACCTGGAAGAGACGCCGCGCGAGAAGTGGTTCGAGATCCGGCTCAAGAACGATGCCGCCAACAAGCAGCTTGAGCAGCTCAACGACCAGCGCAAGGCGCAGAAAAAGCTCTATGACGCCAAGCTGGAAGAAAAGCGCGGCAAGCTTTCGGTGGGCGACGACCTGGCGCCCGGCGTGCTCAAGATGGTGAAGGTCTACCTGGCGGTCAAGCGGCGCATGCAGCCGGGCGACAAGATGGCCGGCCGCCACGGGAACAAGGGCGTCATTTCCATGATCGTGCCCGTGGAGGACATGCCCTACCTGGAGGACGGCACACCGGTGGACATCGTGCTCAACCCGCTCGGCGTACCCTCGCGCATGAACGTGGGCCAGGTACTGGAGACCCATCTGGGATGGGCCGCCAAGGGCCTGGGGCTCAAGATCGGGGAGATGCTGGAGGCGCGGAAGAAGACCGCCGAGATCCGCAAGTTCCTCACCAGGATCTACAATGCCAGCGGCAAGAAGGAGGACATCGGGTCCCTCAGCGACGAGGAAGTGCTGGAACTGGCGCGCAATCTTACCAAGGGCGTGCCCATGGCCACGCCGGTGTTCGATGGCGCCACCGAGGAGGAGATCAAGACCATGCTGGAGATGTGCGGCCTGCCCACCTCCGGCCAGACGACCCTCTACGACGGGCGCACCGGCGAGCCCTTCGAGCGCCCGATCACGGTGGGATATATGTACATGCTGAAGCTCAACCACCTGGTGGATGACAAGATGCACGCCCGTTCCACCGGACCCTACAGCCTGGTCACCCAGCAGCCCCTCGGCGGCAAGGCCCAGTTCGGCGGTCAGCGCTTCGGGGAAATGGAGGTGTGGGCGCTGGAGGCCTATGGCGCCGCCTACACCCTGCAGGAGATGCTCACGGTCAAGTCCGACGATGTCCACGGCCGCACCGCCATGTACAAGAGCATCGTCGACGGGGATCACCGCATGACGCCGGGCATGCCGGAGTCCTTCAACGTCCTGTTGAAGGAGATCCGCGCATTGGGCATCGATGTGGAACTGGAATGACCGCCGTGACCCGGCCGGGAACCCGGCCGGGTTCCGGGCGCAGGCAGGCATGACACAGGAATCAATTGAGCAGGAGACAAGGCCTTGAAAAATCTACTCAACTTGTTAAAGCAGCAGGGGCAGATGGATGAATTCGATTCCATACGAATCGGATTGGCGTCGCCTGCCAAGATCCGCTCATGGTCGTATGGCGAAGTCAAGAAGCCGGAAACCATCAATTACCGCACCTTCAAGCCGGAGCGCGACGGGCTGTTCTGCGCCAAGATTTTCGGCCCCCTGAAGGACTACGAGTGCCTGTGCGGCAAGTACAAGCGCCTCAAGCACCGTGGCGTGATCTGCGAAAAGTGCGGAGTGGAGGTCACCGTCACCAAGGTGCGCCGCGAGCGCATGGGGCACATCGAGCTGGCCAGCCCCGTGGCCCACATCTGGTTCCTCAAGTCCCTGCCTTCGCGCATGGGGCTGCTGCTGGACATGACCCTGCGCGATATCGAGCGGGTGCTGTATTTCGAGGCCTTCGTGGTCATTGATCCCGGCATGACCCAACTGGAGCGGGGTCAGTTGCTCACCGACGAGGCCTACCTCGACGCCATCGAGGAATACGGGGACGAATTCGACGCGCGCATGGGCGCCGAAGCCATACACGAACTGCTGCGCTCCCTGGACATCAAGGCCGAAGTGGCCAAGCTGCGCGAGGAGATCAGCGCCACCGGGTCGGAAACCAAGATCAAGAAGTACAGCAAGCGCCTCAAGCTCATGGAGGCCTTCCTGGCGTCCGGCAACCGTCCGGAATGGATGGTCATGTCGGTGCTGCCCATCCTGCCGCCCGAATTGCGGCCCCTGGTGCCCCTGGATGGCGGCCGCTTCGCCACCTCCGATCTCAATGACCTGTACCGCCGGGTCATCAACCGCAACAACCGCCTCAAGCGCCTGCTGGATCTCAATGCGCCGGATATCATCGTGCGCAACGAAAAACGCATGCTGCAGGAATCCGTGGATGCCCTGCTGGACAATGGGCGCCGCGGCAAGGCCATCACCGGCACCAGCAAGCGTCCCCTGAAATCCCTGGCGGACATGATCAAGGGCAAGCAGGGCCGTTTCCGCCAGAATCTGCTGGGCAAGCGCGTCGACTACTCAGGCCGCTCCGTCATCGTGGTGGGGCCGACCCTGCGCCTGCACCAGTGCGGCCTGCCCAAGAAAATGGGACTGGAGCTGTTCAAGCCCTTCATCTTCAGCAAGATCGAGCGCCGCGGCCTGGCCACCACCATCAAGGCGGCCAAGAAGCTGGTGGAGCGCGAGGGACCAGAGGTGTGGGATATCCTCGACGAGGTGATCCGCGAGCATCCCATCATGCTCAACCGCGCCCCCACCCTGCACCGTCTCGGCATCCAGGCTTTCGAGCCCGTGCTCATCGAGGGCAAGGCCATTCAATTGCATCCCCTGGTGTGCACCGCCTTCAACGCCGATTTCGACGGCGACCAGATGGCGGTGCACGTGCCCCTGTCCCTGGAGGCGCAGCTCGAGGCGCGCGCCCTGATGATGTCGTCCAACAACATTCTCTCGCCGGCCAATGGCGAGCCCATCATCGTGCCTTCCCAGGACGTGGTGCTGGGCCTCTATCACATGACCCGCGAGAAGATCAATGTGCCTGGCGAAGGGGCTGTCTTTGCCGACATCGCCGAGGTGCACCGCGCCTATGAGAGCCGCCAAGTGGATCTGCATGCCCGGGTCAAGGTGCGCATCGAGGAGGTGCGCTTCGAGAACGGCGAACGTGTGGTGACCCGCAGCCTGCGGGACACCACCGTGGGACGCGCCTTGCTCTTCGATATCGTGCCCGACGGGCTGGCCTTCGAGCTGGTCAACCAGGACATGACCAAGAAGGCCATCTCCAATCTGGTCAACGAGTGCTACCGCAACGTGGGTCTCAAGGAGACGGTGATCTTTGCGGACAAGCTCATGTACATGGGCTTCGGTTTCGCCACCCGCGCCGGGATCTCCATCGGCGTCAACGACATGATCATTCCCGAGGAGAAGGCGAAGATCATCGGCGCCGCCGAGCAGGAGATCAAGGAGATCGAGAATCAGTATACCTCCGGCCTGGTGACCGACGGCGAGCGCTACAACAAGGTGGTGGATATCTGGTCCCATACCAATGACCAGGTGGCCAAGGCCATGATGGAAAAGCTGGGCAAGGAAACCCTGCGCGATGCCGAAGGCAATGAGGTGGAGCAGAAGTCCTTCAACTCCATTTTCATGATGGCCGATTCCGGCGCGCGAGGCAGCGCGGCCCAGATCCGCCAGCTCGCCGGCATGCGCGGCCTCATGGCCAAGCCCGACGGCTCCATCATCGAAACCCCCATCACCGCCAACTTCCGCGAAGGGCTGGACGTGTTGCAGTACTTCATCTCCACCCACGGGGCGCGCAAGGGCCTGGCGGACACGGCGCTCAAGACGGCCAACTCCGGTTATCTGACCCGCCGCCTGGTGGATGTGGCGCAGGACCTGGTGATCACCGAGGAGGATTGCGGCACCGGCAGGGGGATTTCCATGACCCATGTCATAGAGGGCGGCGACATCGTCGAATCCCTGGACAACCTGGCCCTGGGCCGGGTGGTGGCCGAGGATGTCATGATGCCGGGCGCGGAGAACGAGGTGTTCATCCCCAGGGGAACCCTGCTGGACGAGCAATGGGTCAAGGTGCTGCACGAGAAGGGCGTGGAGAAGATCAAGGTGCGCTCGCCCATCACCTGCGAGACGCGCTATGGCATCTGCGCCGCCTGTTACGGGCGCGACCTGGCGCGCGGGCATCGCGTGAACATCGGCGAGGCCGTCGGTGTCATCGCCGCCCAGTCCATCGGCGAGCCCGGCACCCAGCTCACCATGCGCACCTTCCACATCGGTGGCGCCGCGTCCAGCGCGGTGGCCGCCAACAGCATCCAGATCAAGACCAAGGGCAGCGTGCGCCTCGTCAACCTCAAGTCGGTGGTCAATGCCAACGGCAACCAGATCGCCATCTCCCGCTCCGCGGAAATGGCCATCCTGGACGTGGATGGGCGCGAGTGCGAGCGCTACAAGATTCCCTACGGCGCCGTCATCACGGTCAACGACGGGGACGGCGTGGAGCCGGGCCAGGTGCTGGCCACCTGGGATCCACACACGCATCCCGTCGTCACCGAGGTGGCCGGGCGCATGGCCTTCAGCGACATCGTCGAGGGCGTCACCGTGCAGCGCCACACGGATGAAATAACCGGCCTCACCAGCCTGGTGGTGACCGATCCCAAGACCCGTGGCATGAGCGCCAAGGACCTGCGCCCCATGGTGCGCATCGTGGACGAGAACGGCAAGGAGGTGTGCTTCACCGGCACCGACATTCCGGCGGTCTACTATCTGCCGGCGGGCGCCATCATCAACATGGACGACGGCGCCGAGGTGAACGTGGGCGACGTGGTGGCGAGAATCCCCCAGGAATCCTCCAAGACCCGCGACATCACGGGCGGCCTGCCCCGCGTGGCGGACCTGTTCGAGGCGCGCAAGCCCAAGGAGCCCGCCATTCTGGCGGAGATGACCGGCACCGTCGATTTCGGCAAGGAGACCAAGGGCAAGCAGCGCCTGGTCATCGTCGGGGCCGACGGCGAGACCTATGAGACCCTCATCCCCAAGTGGCGCCATATCACGGTGTTCGAGGGCGAGCACGTGGAGAAGGGCGAGGTCGTGGTCGAGGGCGAGTACTCCCCGCACGACATCCTGCGCCTGCTCGGGGTGGAGGCGCTGGCCAATTATATCGTCAAGGAAGTGCAGGATGTCTACCGCCTGCAGGGCGTGAAGATCAACGACAAGCATATCGAAGTCATCGTGCGCCAGATGCTGCGCAAGGTGGAGATCACCGATCCGGGCGACACTCCCTTCCTCAAGAGCGACCAGGTGGAGCGTTCCCGCTTACTTGAGGAAAATGAGAAGGTTATCGCGGAGGGCAAGGAGCCGGCCAAGTATGTCGACCTGCTGCTCGGCATTACCAAGGCCTCGCTCGCCACCGAGTCCTTCATTTCCGCGGCCTCCTTCCAGGAGACCACCCGCGTGCTCACCGAGGCCGCCGTCAGCGGCAAGTCGGATCACCTGCGCGGCCTCAAGGAGAACGTCATCGTCGGGCGCCTGATCCCGGCGGGGACCGGCATGGCCCATCAACTGGAGCGCAAGCGCCGCGAGGCCATGGAAGCCGTGCCGGGCGAGGAAAAACCGCCGACCACCGACGAGGTGGAAGAGGCCCTGCGCCAGGCCTTCAATGTGACCTGAGCATGGGCCGGGACCGCGCGGCGGGAGGCTTCCGGCCTTGCCGCCGCGCCCCGGGGGCAGGGGCAACCGTGGAGCCACGCGCCGGCAATTTTCCGCCGGCGTTTTTTTCAGGAATGCCTTGACAGGCACAGCATATCACCATAAAATTTCGCGGCTTTGCAGAGATCTATTAATGGATCTCTGATTTGCTGGATTTTCGTACGATAAGCGTTCAACCGTTTGAAGCCTGCGTCCCACCGCGGCGCAAGGCTCGATGGCTGGGCGCTTAACTATTTATTTGGGGTGGAGTTTTGTATGGCAACGATTAATCAATTGGTCCGCAAGCCGCGGGTGCGGAAGAAATCCAAGAGCGCGGTGCCCGCGCTGGACGGTTGCCCGCAGAAGCGTGGGGTGTGCACGCGCGTCTACACGACCACGCCCAAGAAGCCCAATTCGGCTCTGCGCAAGGTGGCCCGTGTCCGCCTGACCAACGGCATGGAGGTGACCACCTATATCGGTGGCGAGGGCCACAACCTGCAGGAGCACAGCGTCATCATGATCCGTGGCGGCCGTGTGAAGGATCTGCCTGGTGTGCGCTACCACACGGTGCGTGGCAGCCTGGATACCTCCGGTGTCGAGGGTCGCCGCCAGGGGCGTTCGAAGTACGGGGCCAAGAAGCCCAAGTCCTGATAACAGGATGCCAAAGTCAAGGTAATTACGATGCCAAGAAGAAGAGTCGTTGCGAAGAGAGAAGTGCTGCCCGATCCCAAGTACGGGAATCAGGTGCTTGCCAAGTTCATCAATATGGTGATGAAGAACGGCAAGAAGTCCGTGGCCGAGAAGATCGTCTACGGCGCCCTGAATACCGTGGAGGCCAAGGGCAAGGGCGAGCCAGTGGAGGTTTTCATACAGGCGCTCAACAATATCCGCCCCCTGGTGGAGGTGAAGTCCCGCCGCGTCGGCGGCGCCACCTACCAGGTGCCCATCGAGGTCAACAGCGCGCGCGGCCAGGCGCTGGCCATGCGCTGGCTGGTGGACTCCGCCCGCAACCGGGGTGAGAAGTCCATGGGGCTGAGGCTGGCGGGCGAGATCATGGATGCCTACGAGTCGCGCGGCGCCGCGGTGAAGAAGCGCGAGGACACGCACCGCATGGCAGAGGCCAACAAGGCGTTTTCGCACTATCGCTGGTAAGCCCGCGGGCATGGATTGTTAACCGGATTTTTTACTGTAGGAATCATTAAAGTGGCACGCAAAACACCCATCGAGCGCTACCGGAACATCGGTATCATGGCGCACATCGACGCAGGCAAGACAACGACGACCGAGCGTATCCTGTATTACACCGGTGTCTCCCACAAGATCGGTGAGGTGCACGATGGCGCCGCGACCATGGACTGGATGGAGCAGGAGCAGGAGCGCGGCATCACCATCACCTCGGCGGCCACCACCTGTTTCTGGCAGGGCATGGAGAACCAGTTTCCCCAGCACCGCATCAACATCATCGACACCCCGGGGCACGTGGACTTCACCATCGAGGTGGAGCGTTCCCTGCGCGTGCTGGACGGCGCCTGCGCCGTGTTCTGCGCCGTGGGCGGCGTGGAGCCCCAGTCCGAAACCGTTTGGCGCCAGGCCAACAAGTATGAAGTGCCGCGCCTGGCCTTCGTCAACAAGATGGACCGTGCCGGCGCCGACTTCCTGCGCGTTGTCGGCCAGATCAAGGACCGGTTGAATGGCAATCCCGTGCCCATCCAGTTGCCAATAGGTGCGGAAGAGGATTTCGAGGGGATCGTCGACCTCATCAAGATGAAGGGTATCTACTGGGACGACAGCACCATGGGCATGCGCTTCGAGGAGCGTGACATTCCCGCCGGCATGGTCGATGCATGCCAGGAGTGGCGCGAGAAAATGGTCGAGGCCGCGGCCGAGGCCGACGACGAACTCATGGACAAGTACCTCGAAGGTGAGGAGCTCACCGCGGAGGAGATCAAGAAGGGTTTGCGTATCCGCACCCTCAACAACGAGATCATTCCCGCCCTGTGTGGCTCTGCCTTCAAGAACAAGGGCGTGCAGGCCATGCTGGATGCTGTGATCGAACTGCTGCCTTCCCCGGTGGACGTCCCGCCCATCAAGGGCATCCTGGATGACAAGGAAGGCTCGGAAGGGCTGCGCCACGCGGATGACAACGAGCCGTTTTCGGCCCTGGCCTTCAAGATCGCCACCGATCCCTTCGTCGGCACGCTGACCTTTTTCCGGGTCTACTCCGGGGTCATCACGTCGGGTGATTCCATATATAACCCCGTCAAGGGCAAGAAAGAGCGCATCGGCCGCCTGGTGCAGATGCATTCCAATTCCCGTGAGGAGATCAAGGAAGTGCGCGCCGGAGACATCGCCGCGGCCGTGGGGCTCAAGGACGTGACGACCGGCGATACCCTGTGCGCGCTGGACAGCATCATCACCCTGGAGCGCATGGAGTTTCCGGAGCCCGTCATCTCCGTGGCCGTGGAGCCCAAGACCAAGGCGGATCAGGAAAAGATGGGCATCGCCCTGGGCAAGCTGGCCGCCGAGGATCCTTCCTTCCGCGTGCGCACCGACGAGGAATCCGGTCAGACCATCATCTCCGGCATGGGCGAGCTGCACCTGGAGATCATCGTCGACCGCCTGAAGCGCGAGTTCAGCGTGGAGGCCAATGTGGGCGCCCCCCAGGTGGCTTACCGCGAAACCATCCGCGCCAGTGTGGAGCAGGAAGGCAAGTTCGTGCGCCAGTCCGGCGGCCGGGGTCAGTACGGCCATGTCTGGCTGCGCCTGGAGCCCCAGGAGCGTGGCGCCGGTTATGAGTTCATCAACGAGATCGTGGGCGGCGTCGTGCCGCGGGAGTATATCTCTTCCGTGGACAAGGGCGTGCAGGAGCAGATGGAGAATGGCGTGATCGCCGGTTACCCGGTCGTCGACGTCAAGGTTACCTTGTACGACGGCTCCTACCATGACGTGGACTCCAGTGAAATGGCTTTCAAGATTGCGGGTTCAATGGCCTTCAAACAGGGCGCCCTGAATGCCGATCCGGTGCTGCTTGAACCGATCATGAAGGTGGAAGTGGTGACGCCGGAGGAATACATGGGCGACGTGATGGGCGATCTGAACCGCCGCCGCGGTATGGTGCAGGGCATGGAGGATGCGCCCTCCGGCAAGGTGATCCGCGCCGAGGTTCCATTGGCGGAGATGTTCGGTTATGCCACCGACCTGCGTTCCGCGACCCAGGGACGCGCCACCTATACCATGGAGTTCGAGAAATATGCCGAGGCGCCCGCCAGCATCGCGGAAGGTGTGATCAAGAAGGCATCCTGAGAGATCAGCAATCAACATAAAGAGTAAAAAGGGGTAGAACAGTGTCCAAGGAAAAATTTGAGCGTACGAAGCCGCATGTAAACGTAGGCACGATAGGTCACGTTGACCATGGCAAGACGACGCTGACGGCGGCGTTGACGAAGGTATTGTCGGAGCAGCACGGAGGCGAGGCGAAGGCGTACGACCAGATTGA
>WGFB01000126.1 GCA_015492435.1 Gammaproteobacteria bacterium
AGAGCCGCTACCTGATCGCGGGCAGCATGAAGGCGCCATCCGGAGGGGAACCGTCCCCTTCCAGGCCTGGCGCCGTCAGCGAGGCCGAGCACGAGGCCCATCATGGCGGAGCCGCCCCGGCGGGACGCGCCACGAGCTACCTGTCCATCATCGACCGCCGGGAAGGCAAGGTGGTGAGGCGCATCGGGGTGCGCGGGCTGACGCATCATACGGCGATCTCGCCCGATGGAGAGTATGCCGTGGCGGTGCATTCGGGGGCGGGCGGGATATCGGTCATTGATCTGGATGCCTTGCAGGTAATCAAGGAAGTCGGCACGGGAGACTGGCCCAACTACGCCGTCTTCGGTGGCAAGGGCGAGCGGCTGTATGTCTCCAACAGCCGTGATGGCACCATCAGTATCCTCTCCACGTCCGATTGGCGGGTGCTGGGTGAAATCGATGTGGGCGGGGCGCCCGAGCACATGGTGGTCAGCGCGGACGGCATCCGTCTTTACGTGGTCGATGCGGACGCTGGAAAGGTCACGGAAGTGGCGCTGCCCATCCTGGCCGTGCGCAACATCTATGCGGTGGGCAAATCGCCCCACGCCGCCGAGGTGCCGATGGACAGGCGCTGGCTGTTCGTGACGGTCAAGGGAGAGGACAAACTGGTGCGCATCGATTTCGACAGTGGCGGGCGCCGCGGTATCGAACTGAAGCCCGCTCCCTATCATCTTGAGCACGCGGATGTTGTGGGTAAACTGTACGTTTCGAGCCGCAAGGAGCCAAAGATCTGGGTGCTCGATCCGCGCACCCTGTCCATCCGCGGCGCCATCGGCCTCGGGCGCGGGGTCGGGCACCAGATGGTCGTTATCGGTGAATAGCGGTTGGCGGAGGCATGGCGGGCGGTTATTAACCCGGCAACAATATATGTCGTGTTCAGCGCTTCAGGCCCGTGCGGGATCAAGGCGCGGCCCGCGGGGAATGGCGAGCCCTTGCCAAGGGGCGCAACGCCGAGCCCGTGCGGGCCTAAAGCGCCTAACCAATTTGATTTTAACAAGACAGGCCGCCGCGTGCCGGCCCACGGGCAGCGTTGGCGTTGCTTGCCGTAGAATGACTACGGCGGCACAACGCCGCCTTGCCGTGAACCGGCACGCGACGGCTGAACACGACATATATTGTTGCCGGGTTAATAAAGAGCCGGTGATCATCAGCGGCGCCGGTCCCGCCGGCATGGCGGCCGCCATCACCCTGGCCAGGGCGGGCCGCTGTGTCAGCATCTACGAGCGTCATCGGGCGGTGGGCAGCCGCTTCCACGGCGATCTGCAGGGGCTGGAGAACTGGACCACGGCCGCGGATGTCACGGATGAACTTGCAGGCCTGGGACTCGGGCCGGGTTTCTCAGCAGTCCCATTCCATGAAGCGGTTCTGTTCGATCCGCAGGGCGGAGAACACCGCTATCGATCACCACAACCCATGGCCTATATTGTGCGCCGCGGGGATGAAGACGGCGCCCTCGATCGATGGCTCAAGGAGGAGGCCCTGGCCGCTGGTGTGGAGTTCCGCTTCGGCGAGGTGTGCAGAACGCTGCCCGAAGGTGGCATTGAGGCTGGCGGACCTCATGGCGCCCATGCCATCGGCATCGGCTACCTGTTCGATACTGAAATGGCCGATGGCGCCTACATCGCGCTGTCGGACCGCCTGGCGCCCAAGGGCTATGCCTACCTGCTCATTCAGGGCGGCCGTGGCACGCTGATGTCGTGGATGTATGACGATTTCCACAACGAACGGCGGTATCTGGATCGTTGTGAGGCGTTCTTTCAGAGCAGGGTCGGGCTGGATATGAAAAACCGGCGGCGCACGGGTGGCGCCGCCGGTTTCTACTATCCCCGCACGGCGTGTAAAGGGCGCATCCTGTATGTCGGGGAGTCGGCGGGTTTTCAGGATGCCCTGTGGGGATTTGGCATGCGCTATGCACTCCTGTCCGGCCATCTGGCCGCCCGCGCCCTGCTTTCCGGGCGGCCCGGAGACTATGACTGCCTGTGGCGCGAACGCCTCGGCCGTCAGTTGCAGGCTGGTCTGGTGAATCGCTGGTTCTACCAGCGTCTGGGCGAGCGTGGATACAACGCCCTGCTGTCAGGCATCGACCGCGCCTTGCGGGAAAAACCTGATGGACGCAACTGGCTGCATGGCTATACGGCGCCGCGATTCTGGAAATCCCTCTGCTTTCCCCTGATTTGGCGCCGGTATCGCGCCCGCCTCAAGTCGGCCGGTCGCGCGCCTGACCGGTCTCCAGCCGATTGTGTCTGCACCTGGTGCCGTTGCCGCCGGAAGGCGCGGCGGGACTAGGGAGCCTCTGATCAATTCATGAACCGGCGTCTGGCGGCTGAAATGTCCCGGCTCTGCGTTGAAAAGCTTGGCAATAGCGCGCTATTACCTGCGCTTTTCGCCTTGATCCGGAACATTTCATCTCGCCATCCATCCGGTCCATGAATTAATCAGAGGTTCCTTAATCGCGCCGAGTTCTTTCCACATTAGCGACCAGCATCCCTGCGCATTTTCAGATCCATCTTGTACTGCTGCACACACCTGTCCCAAAAGTACTTTGCCTGATCGAAACCAACACGTCGTTGTCGGATCGCCTTTTCTCCATCCAGACAAGGGTTTCTGAGAGATTTACCTTTGCGCTTCATGGCCGACATTTGCGACGCCATCTCTTCCAGTGTTGCGGGCATGGGTATTATTTCATCTTCAAAAGTTGCGATCTCTGG
>WGFB01000127.1 GCA_015492435.1 Gammaproteobacteria bacterium
CTCCTGTGCCTGGACTTCGCCCACGCCATGCTGCGCCGCGCGCGCGGGCGGCAGCCATGGCTCAAGCGCCTGTTCGGGCGGCAGCGCCACGTGTGCGGCGACATCGAGCAACTGCCCCTGCGCGGCGCCAGCGTGGACCTGGCCGTCTCCGGCCTCACCCTGCAATGGTGCGACGACCTGGACCTGGCCTTCCGCGAACTGCGGCGCGTCCTGCGCCCCGGCGGCCTGCTCATGTTCACCACCTTCGGCCCGGACACCCTCAAGGAACTGCGCGCAAGCTGGCAGGCCGCCGACGGCTTCACCCATGTCAACGCCTTCACGGACATGCACGACATCGGCGACGCCCTGCTGCGCTGCGGATTCGCCGATCCCGTCATGGACATGGAGACCCTCACCGTCACCTACCCCCACGTCCGCGCCCTCATGGACGACCTCAAGGCCATCGGCGCGCGCAACTTCACCGCCGGGCGCCCGCGCGGCCTGACGGGCAGGGAACGCCTGCGCAAGATGACCGCCGCCTACGAGGCGCTGCGGGAGAACGGGGTGCTGCCCGCCACCTATGAGGTGGTCTACGGCCATTGCTGGAAGGCCGCGGAGGACGGGCCGGCCCGTGGAGACGGCGCCGTCACCGTCCCCCTCACGGCGCTGAAACGTCCCGGAGGCGCCGGTGAATAGAGGATATTTCATCACCGGCACGGACACGGGCATCGGCAAGACCTGGATCACGGCGGGCCTGCTGCGGGCGGGCGCGCAACGGGGCTGGCGCACGGTGGGACTGAAGCCCGTCGCCTCCGGCTGCGCCCGGGTGGAAGGCCAGTTGCGCAACGAGGACGCCCTGTTGCTCATGGAGCATGCCAGCGAACCCCTGGCATATGAACAGGTCAACCCCTGCGCCCTGGAACTGCCGGTGTCGCCCCACCTGGCGGCGGAGGCGCAGGGCCGCGCCATCGACATCGGCCGGCTGGCCGCCCACTGCCATGCCGTGGGCGCGCGGGCCGATGTCTGTCTCGTCGAGGGCGTGGGCGGATGGCTGGCGCCCCTCGGGCCGGATCACACGGTGGCCGACCTGGCCCTGGCCCTGGACCTGCCCGTCATCCTGGTGGTGGGCATCCGCCTCGGCTGCCTCAACCACGCCCTGTTGAGCCAGCGGGCCATCCGGGAATCCGGCGCGGCCATGGCGGGCTGGGTGGCCAACGTCGTCGATGCGGAGAACCTTCTGACGGACGGGGTCATCGCCACTCTCGCGGAACGGCTGGACGCCCCCTGCCTGGGGACGGTACCCTGCCTGGACACCCTGGACGCCGGACGCATCGCCGCGCATCTCGATACCGGCGCGCTCTGGAAGAGCTGAGGGCGGGCTCAGGAGCCGGTCTTCATCTCCGTCTTGCGCAACTGGCGCGCCAGCTTGTCGAGGACGCTGTTGACATACTTGTGCCCCTGTTCCGCGCCGAACAGCTTGGCCAGCTCCACCGCCTCGTTGATGACGACGCGGCAGGGAATCCCGGGATGATAGGCGAGTTCGCACACGCCCACGCGCAGGATGGCCCCTTCCACGGGGTCCACCTCGTCCAGGCCGCGGTCCAGGGCGGGGGCGATGAGGCGGTCAATTTCCCGGGCGTGCCGGCGCAAGTCCTCGATCAGCGCCTTGAAGTATTGCTGGTTGACGCGGCGGCTGTCCTCCCCGGCCAGGAACTCCAGGTCGGTGGTGGCCGGGCCGCCGCCCGACAAGGCCTGCTGGTAGAGGGATTGAACGGCGCAGCGGCGCGCCCAGCTTCTGGTCTGTTTCATGACATCCCGCGCTCAATCCAGGCCGCGCAACAGGCTGATCATCTCGATGGCCGTGAGGGCCGCCTCCGCGCCCTTGTTGCCCGCCTTGCCGCCGCAGCGCTCGGCGGCCTGCTCCAGGGTGTCCACGGTCAGCACGCCGAAGGCCACGGGGATCTCCATTTGCAGGGCGACCTCGGACAGGCCCTGCGCGCAACTCCCGGCCACGTACTCGAAATGGGGCGTGTCGCCACGGATGACCGCCCCCAGGGCGATGATGGCGTCGTGCTTCCGTTGGCGGGCGATGCGCTTGGCGATGAGGGGCAGTTCGAAGGCGCCCGGCACCTGGTAGACATCGATGGCGCGCGCGTCGACCTGGTGCCGGGCCAGGGCCTCCAGCGCCCCGCTGAGCAATTGATCCACGATGGAGCTGTTGAAACGCGAGGCCACGATGGCGATGCGCGCATCGCCGGCAATCACCTCGCCCTTGTATGCCTGATATGTTCCCATTGGTCACCTTATGTTGTGGTCGGCCGGGCGCGATCGTCGTGCCCGATGTATTCGATGATGTCCAGGTCGAAACCCGAAAGGGCGTGCAGCTTGCGGGGCGAGCCCAGCACGCGCATGGCGCGCACCCCCAGCTCCACGAGAATCTGCGCCCCGACACCGTAGGTGCGCAGCTCCGGGCCGGGGTGGGACTCGGGCAGCGCCACGCCCTGATCGCGCATCCCGTAGTTCCGGATACGGCGGATCATCTGCGCGGGGTCCTCATTGTACCGCAAGACGACGATGATGCCGCTGCCTTCCCGGGCGACGCGGCGCATGGCGCTCTGCAGCGTCCAGGTGCGTTCCTGCTGCGAGACCTCGAACATGTCGTTGAGGCTGTCCTCCATGTGCACCCTCACCAGCACGGGCCTCGAAGTGTCGGGCTGGCCGTGGACCAGGGCCAGGTGCAACTGGCCATCGGTCCGGTCCTGAAAGGCCTTGAGCTGGAAGTCGCCGGCCTCCGTGGGCAGGCGGCACTCCGCCACCTTCTCCACCGTCTTCTCGTGGGCCAGGCGGTAGCGGATGAGGTCGGCGACGGTGCCGATGCGGATGCCGTGCTCGCGGGCGAAGACCTCCAGCTCGGGGCGCCGCGCCATGCTGCCGTCCTCGTTGAGGATCTCGACGATGACCGCGGCGGGCTCGTAACCCGCCAGGCGCGCCAGGTCGCAGCCCGCCTCCGTATGACCGGCTCGGGTGAGGACGCCACCCGGCTGGGCCATGAGGGGAAAGATGTGGCCGGGCTGCACCAGGTCGCCGGGCCTGGCGTCGGGCGCCACGGCGGCCTTGATGGTGGCGGCGCGGTCCGCCGCCGAGATGCCCGTCGTCACCCCTTCCGCCGCCTCGATGGACACCGTGAAATTGGTGGTATGACGGGCATTGGTGCCGCTCACCATGAGGGGCAGGCGCAACTGCTCGCAACGTTCCCGGGTGAGGGTCAGGCAGATGAGCCCGCGCCCGTAGCGGGCCATGAAATTGATGTCCTCGGGGCGCACGCGGGAGGCGGCCATCACCAGGTCGCCCTCGTTCTCGCGGTCCTCGTCGTCCATCATGATGACCATGCGTCCCGCGCGCATATCCGCGATGATGTCTTCTATGGTGTCGAGCGCCATATCGATAAACCGCTGAGGAACGGGAATCAGGAACCGGCCCGGCCGGGGAAGCCGTGCCCGGCCAGGCGCCCGTGGCGGCTGGCCGCGCCCGCCCCCGCCGTCGCGTCCGCCGAGAACAGGCGCTCCAGGTAGCGGGCGATCAGGTCCACCTCGATATTGAAGCGCCTGCCCGGCGCGAAACCGCCGAGGGTGGTGTGTTCCAGCGTATGGGGAATGATATTGACCCCGAAGCGCGCGCCGTCCACCTCGTTCACCGTGAGGCTGACGCCATCCACGCACACCGAGCCCTTGACGGCGATGTACCTGGCCAGCTCCGCGGGCGCCGCCAGGCGCATGCGCACGGAACGGGCATCTTCCACGCATTCGAGCACCTCGCCCACCCCATCCACGTGGCCGCTGACGAAATGCCCCCCGAGGGGCGTGGTGGGCAGCAGGGACTTCTCCAGATTCACGGTGGCGCCGGGCGCCAGGCCGCCGAGCGTGGTGCGGCGCAGGGTCTCCGAGGACACATCGGCGCTGAAGCCTTCGCCCTCGATGTCGAGGGCGGTCAGGCACACGCCGCTCACCGCGATGCTGTCGCCGGCCGAAACCGTCCCGAGATCCAGTTCCCCGCAGGCCACGCGCAGGCGCACGTCGCCCGCGCGCGGTTCCATTGCCTCGATCTCGCCCATGGCCTGTATGATGCCTGTAAACATGTCTTGAAGACCCTGAATCGTGAATGAATGTCCATGCTGCTCGCCCCGGCCGGCCCGACCGCCGGGCGGCGCCGGGCGCATCGAGGCCCCCGAAGGGGAGAGGGGGAGAATCCATCCACGCCTGTCACGATGCCTTTGCCGCGCGGCACACAATGGCCGAACACGGCGTTTTCACATCCGGGCTAATATAACATCCTTGTTTCCGCGCCCGAAACCGCGGCTGTGATGCGCCAGTCCCTGCCCACCCGGCGGATATCGGCGATCTCCAGTTCAATGGCCTGCGCCAGATGCTCGATCTCATCCAGATTCAGCAGGCCGCGGCCCGAACTGCCCAGCAGGCTGGGCGCCATGTAAACGATGAGTTCGTCCACCAGCCCGGCCCGCGCCATGGCCCCCGCCAGGGTGGCCCCGGCTTCCAGCAGCACTTCGTTGACCTGCCTCCGCGCCAGGTCCGCGAGCACCGCCCGCAGATCGACCCGTTCCCGCCCGGGAAGGCAGATCACCGTGGCCCCCCGCGCCTCCAGCGCGGCCTGCTTGTCAGGGTCCGGCGCGGCGCAGTAGATCAACACCCCGCCCGGCCCGCCCAGAAGCCTGGCCCGTGGAGGAGTGCGCAGGAAAGAATCCACCACCACTCTCGCAGGCTGGCGCGAGGTTTCGATGCGCACGTTCAGGCGCGGGTCGTCATCCAGCAGCGTGCCGATGCCCGTCATCACGGCGGAGCTGCGCGCGCGCAGGCGCTGCACGTCCTGGCGGGCCTCCGGCCCCGTGATCCACTGGCTTTCGCCCCCGGCGGTGGCGGTGCGCCCGTCCAGGGTCATGCCCATCTTGCAGCGCACCAGGGGACGGCCCTGTTGCATGCGCCGGACATAGCCGGGATTCAACGCCTCGGCCTGGGCCTGGAGCAGGCCGCTGGCCACCGCCATGCCCGCCTCCTCGCATTGCCGCAGGCCCTGGCCCCGCATGAGCGGATTGGGATCCTCCATGGCGGCGACGACCCGGGCCACGCCGGCCGCCACGAGCGCCCCGGTGCAGGGCGGCGTGCGCCCCTGGTGGCAGCAGGGCTCCAGGGTGATGTAGGCCGTGGCGCCGCGCGCCGCCTCCCCCGCCGCGCGCAGGGCGGCCACCTCGGCATGGGGGCCGCCGGCCACCTCGTGCCAGCCCTCGCCCACGATGCGGCCATCGCGCACCAGTACACAGCCCACGCGGGGATTGGGATCGGTCGTATACAATCCCCGCCGCGCCAGCCGCATGGCGCGGGCCATATAGTCATGATCCTGGGTGGAAAACATTTCTTCCGGAACTCCCGTCCCCGCCTGCCCCGCAAGGGAAGGCGGAGTATATCAAGAAACCCGCGCCGCTCAGGACGGGTTCTCCTTCTTGAGGCGCTCGATCTCTTCCTGAAAGGCGTTCACATCCTGGAAACTGCGGTACACGGAGGCAAAACGCACATAGGCCACCTCGTCCAGCCCGCGCAGGGCCTCCATGACCCAGTCGCCCAGTTGCCGCGACAGGATCTCCCGCTCCCCCGCCGTGTGCAGGTAATGCTTGATGCGGTTGAGGGCCAGTTCGATATCGTCGCTGCTCACCGGGCGTTTTTCCAGGGCGCGCAACATGCCACGGCGCAGCTTGTCCTCGTTGAAGGGCTCGCGGGAACCGTCGCTCTTGACGATGCGGGGAAACACCAGCTCCGCCGTCTCGAAGGTGGTAAAGCGCTCGCCGCACGCCAGGCACTCCCGGCGGCGGCGTATGGCGTTGCCGCCGCTCGCCAGGCGCGAATCGATCACCTTGGTCTCGTCTTCATTGCAGAAGGGGCAGCGCATGATGAATACGTGTGACGTGAGACGTGAGACGTGAGACGTTAGACGTGATGCGCGGTTGTAACATGGCAGCCACCCCTTCCTTCACTTCACCTTCACGACTCACGTTTCACGCCCCATACACAGGATAGCGCCTGCAGATCTCCAGCACCTCGCCCTTGACCCGGGCGATGGTGTCGCGGTCCCCGATGTCGTCGAGGATGTCGCAGATCCAGGTGGCGAGCTGGCGGGCCTCTTCTTCCTTGAAACCGCGGGTCGTGATGGCCGGGGTGCCGATGCGGATGCCGCTGGTGACGAAGGGCGATTGGGGATCGTTGGGCACGCTGTTCTTGTTGACCGTGATGTTGGCGGCGCCCAGGGCCTGGTCCGCGTCCTTGCCGGTGAGGCCGCGCTTGATGAAATCCACCAGGAACAAATGATTGTCGGTGCCGCCGGAGACGATGTCGTAGCCGCGCTCCATCATGCAGGCCGCCATGGCGCGCGCATTGGCGACCACCTGGCGCTGGTAGTCCTGGAACTCCGGTTGCAGGGCCTCCTTGAAGGCCACCGCCTTGGCGGCGATGACGTGCATGAGGGGGCCGCCCTGGGTGCCGGGGAAGACCATGGAATTGAGTTTCTTCTCGATGTCCGCGTTGGCGCGCGCCAGGATGATGCCGCCGCGCGGGCCGCGCAGGGTCTTGTGGGTGGTGGACGTGGTGACATCGGCGATGTTCACGGGGCTGGGGTAACAGCCGGCGGCGATGAGCCCCGCGACATGGGCCATATCCACGAACAGCAGGGCGCCCGCCTCGTCCGCAATGTCGCGGAAACGCTGCCAGTCCACCACCCGCGAATAGGCGCTGAAGCCCGCCACGATCATCCTGGGCTTGTGCTCCGCCGCCAGGTCCGCCACCTGCCGATAATCGATCTCTCCCGTCGCCGGGTCCAGGCCGTACTGCACGGCATGATAGAGCTTGCCGGAGAAACTGACCCTGGCGCCGTGGGTGAGATGCCCCCCGTGGGCCAGGCTCATACCCAGGATGGTGTCGCCGGGATTGAGCAGGGCCATGTAGACCGCCGCGTTGGCCTGTGAGCCGGAATGGGGCTGCACATTGGCGTAGTCCGCCCCGAACAAGGCCTTGACCCGGTCGATGGCCAGTTGCTCCACCACGTCCACGTTCTCGCAACCGCCGTAATACCGCTTCGCCGGATACCCCTCGGCGTACTTGTTGGTCAGCACCGAGCCCTGGGCCTCCATGACCCGCGGACTGGCATAGTTCTCCGAGGCGATCAGTTCGATATGCTCTTCCTGGCGGCGCCCTTCCGCCTCGATGGCCGACCACACTTCGGGGTCGAATTCAGCGATATTCATGGATGATGGAAACATAATGCTCCTTGTTGCCCGCCGTTTTCCGGCGCTGGTGAAAAACGTGCAGGATACCCCATACGCCCGCGGCGATCCACCGCATTGCCCCCCATCCCAGGCCGCCCGCGCCGGCGCGCGCGGCCTGCGCCGCCCCGGCCCCGCCGCAGGGGGAGGAGGATTTGGCCTGTTATTTCAGCGGCACTTGTGTTAGAATTATAATTCTTGGATATTCAGCAACTTAGTTAACCCGCCGTCAAATTACCGTCTCCCGCTGACGTAGGATGCCTGATAGCTGAGCGCGTGGCGGCGGAAGGCTGCGGGATTTTCCCGCGATTTCTCGGCAATAACCTGAACCCCAGACGGAACACCGGGAACTGAGTGACCTTAGAGTTGACCATGCAGACAAAGATGCCCATATCGATCACGCCCAGGGCCTTGCAGCTCCTGCAGGCCCTGAAAGGCTCGCACGCGGGCGCGGCCATCTTTGAGCACGTGGAAAACATCCTCGAAGACTACGAATCCAGTTCGCAACAGACCCAGCAGGCCTACCTGGAGCTGATCCATGTCCTGCTGGACGAGTTTGGCAGGCAGTTGCCGGCCGACTCTCCCCTGCTGATCCATCTCAAGCTCATCAAGATGCGCCTCGGCAGCCCCCTCGGCGCCTCGGAGATCCGCGCCATCTGCAAACAGATCCAGAGCATTTCGCGCAAGCTCTCGGAGGAAATCCACTTGCCCGGAACGCAGATCGAAGCCGCCATGGGGGACATCGCCGGCGCCGCCCCAGCCCCGCGCGGGGCCCCGGAATCAGACGCCGGCGATGTCCCCCATGGCGGCTTCGATCTGCGTTCCGGGCAAGTGGATTTCCTCCGAGAGCTTGCGCGAAATGCTCTGGATCTGTTTGCAGA
>WGFB01000128.1 GCA_015492435.1 Gammaproteobacteria bacterium
ATGGCGGCAAGCTTCCGACCGCCTGCGGCAGGTGGGCGGGCGCTGGCCCGGCGTCACGCCCGCCGCGTCATCGAATTGGGAGGTGCTGGCCCACTGGTCCGAGGCCGACTTCGCCCGCCTCCTGGCCCTGCTGGACTGGCTGGCAGGCCATCCCGCCTCGGGTTTGTTCATGCGCCAGTTGCCGGTGGCGGGGGTGGACGGCAAATGGCTGGAACGTCATCGCCGCGTCGTAACCCGCTGGCTGGGCGCCCTGCAGGGGCGGGAGATCGAGGGCGTGGATTTCCACGTTTTGACCGGGCTGCGTCCCATGCCCGACCGCCTGCGCCTGCGCTGCCTGGATGCCGGCTTGCGCCGGCGGCTGGGCGGCCTGGGCGACATCGAGGTGCCGGTGGAGGAAGCCTCCGCCCTGGCGCTGCCGGTCCACTGCGCCTTCATCGTCGAGAACCTGCAGACCGGCCTGGCCTTCGAAGACCTGCCGGGCGCGGTGGTCTTCATGAAGCAGGGCTATGCGGTGGATGTGTACGCCCGCATCCCGTGGCTGCAGCGCATGCCGGTCTTCTACTGGGGGGATATCGACACCAACGGCTTCGCCATCCTCGACCGTCTGCGCGCCCATCTGCCTGCCGTCCGTTCCTTGCTCATGGACGAGGCCACGCTCCTGCGCCATCGACCGTTATGGACCCGTGAGGACCGGCCCTCCGCCGCCAGCCAACTGCCGCGCCTTGCGCCCGGGGAAGCCGCCCTGTACGCGGCCTTGCGTTCGGGGCGCTGGGGGCAGGGCGTGCGCCTGGAGCAGGAACGGATCGCATGGCCCTATGCCTGGGAGCAGATTGGTCATGTAATCGCCGGGATTGCCGGATAGGATGCCGCTCTGCCAGTAGGCTTCAGTCGCTGCTTTTGTGGGATAAGCTGTGACGGCAGAAAAATAAAATTTTT
This sequence comes from Gammaproteobacteria bacterium, assembly GCA_015492435.1. Lineage (GTDB taxonomy): Bacteria > Pseudomonadota > Gammaproteobacteria > SZUA-140 > SZUA-140 > SZUA-140. The sequence continues at coordinate 937 of WGFB01000128.1, forward strand.
GTCGTAACTATTCAGCCCATTCCGCTACAATTATCGACATTGGGCTTCATCTGGATTCATGAAATCCGGATTCTTTCCCTGAAACAGCAGCGTCAATGCCTGTGTGGCGGACAAGCCATGCTTGCGACACGTCGACAGGTAGCTGCGCACCCGACAAAAGACCCTGGCCCCCTCCATCGAACGGAAGCACCCGGAGATTTTCTGTTGCACTTTGGTCATGCGCAGGTCGTTCTCACCCTGGTTAAGTTGAAAAGGAGTATGGCTTCTCATAGGCATCATCGAAAACCTGATCGAATAAAGCTCTCCTTAAGGATCGGTTAAGTTTCACTGTCTATAAATGGCAGGCATAGAAGCAAGGTAGAACCGTTTGCGCGGTGCTTCCACACCGTTGACTCTTTCAGGAGGTCAGGCCATGTTGAGGATAATTGCGATCACTATGTTGCTGGTTTTTTCTAGTTCGGTCTTTGCGGGCGGGCCCGCGTTCAAGGATGGACTGAAGCTCTACCTGAAAGGAGAGGTGAGCCAGGCCCTTGAGATATGGAAGAAGCTGGCGGATGCAGGGGATGTCAAGTCCCAGAAGCAACTGGGTCAGTACTATCTCACGGATCATGAGCAGCGCAATTTCGAGCAGGCCATCGAGTGGTACCGCAAGGCCTCGCTGCAGGGCGACAAACAGGCGGCGGGTTACCTGAGGAATGCCCAGGCGGTCTATGCAAGCTGGAAAGAACTTGCCGCGGAGCTGGGTTCCGAAGCCGCCTATGAGACCATTACCTTCCGCGAGCGCCTGCAGGAAGGGGACGAGACTCATTGCGGTTTCGTCGTCGAGGTGAAGAGCAAGGTGGTGTTGATTCAGACGCCGGGTCAGGTGAGATGGTTCAGGAAGGGGAATGTGTACAGGCCCGAGGACAAGCGTTGTGCGGTGGGGGTTTGAAAATCAAGTGCTCTGACCCCTTGATCCCTTGATCTGTGAGGGGATTGTCAGATCAGCTCCCACGCAAGCCCTCGATGAGCGCGCACATGCGCCGATAGTGCGTGCCCTTCCAATAGACCCTCGCGCATTGCCGGCATTGCCAGTAGTCGTCGAGCCAGGCGCGGGTTTCCTGGGGGATGCGTTCCAGGACGGCGGCCTTGTCGACCTTTTCCAGCAGGCCGTTGCAGTGCATGCAGCGCGTGAAGGGTCGCAGTTGCCCGAGCAGACCGAAACGCTCCAGTACTTCCCTGAGCTGCAGGCGCGGCTGGGTGTGGCGCACGTAGTAGCCGTGGGAGATGATCTTGCGCATCAACAGGTACCTGTCACGGGTGAGGAGTATGCGGTGTTCCGTGACGGAGATATCGGCCAGGGTGGCGTCGTCATAGTCGTTGCGGTACAGGCTGTCGAAGCCGACCATGCGCAGGTAGGCGGCGAGGCGGCCAAGATGGGTGTCGAGCACGAAGCGGGTGGTGCGCAAGGGGCGGGGACGCAGCCGCGTCAGCGGGGTGATGTCCAGTGACTCGAAGACGGGGTAGACGCTGATGCGGTCGCCGTCCTGTACCTGGTAGTCGAACCCCACCGGGCGGCCATCGGCCAGGATGAGATCCACTTCCGTGTGGGGCACGCCCAGCGCCTCGATCACGTCCTTGATGGCGCCCCCCTGCCTGAGGGGGTGGACGAAGGCCACCTGGCGCTTGTCCGGTGGCAGGAAGTCGTTCAACTCCTGGTAGAAACGCAGGCAGATATGCAGTGACGTGTCCTTGGGCTTCACCCCAGTAGTATGACACAGGCGGAAGTCGGCGCGGGAATATGCGAGAATGGCCGCTATGATGTCGACGACGAGGTGATTCGTTTCCATGGCGCACCACAACCCTGGGCAGAGTGACGTCACTGTTCTCTCCTGGCGCCTCATAGTATGCAGTCTCTCGGGCCTTATGCTGTTCGCCGCCACGGCGGGAGCGCGGGACGTGCTCGATCTGGGCCTGTCGCGGGACGATTTCATCGCTGGTGAGGTGCCGCGGGGCTGGTCCCTGCGCCGCTGGTCCCCCAGTGCCTGGAGTGGCGATGCGCGCTGGGTGAAGGTCGATGGCGAGGCGGCGGTGAGGCTGTCTTCCAAGGGGGCGCTGACCTTTCTCGAAAAGACCGTGGACATCGATCTGCGCCGCTATCCCCGGGTGCGTTGGCAATGGCGGGTGGAGAACATTCTCGAGAACACCGATGAGCGCACGAAGGAGGGCGACGATCATCCCATCCGCCTGTTTTTCGTCTTCGAGCCCGATGAGGATAAGCAGTCCCTGTGGTTCCGTGTCAAGCGTTTTCTCTATCTGGATCTGCGTCACGGCCATCCCTTTGGCGGACGTTTTATCGAGTACCTGTGGAGCAGCCATCTCGCGGCCGGCACGGTCATCGACGACCCCGGCAAGCCCTGGCAGAAGCTGATGGTGATCGAGGGCGGAGCGCGGCGCCTGGGGCAATGGTTGTCCTATGAACGGAATCTCTATGCCGATTTCAAGGCCCTCTACCAGGAGGAACCGCGGCGCCTGATTTTCATCGGTATTCTCAATGACACGGATCAGACGGGGCAGCAGGCGACGAGCTATGTCCGTGATCTCCGGTTTCTCAGGGCCGCCGATGTCCCATAGCGCCAGTTCCTTGCCCCCGGCCGATCGCCGTGAATTGCTGTCCTGGGCCCTGTACGATTTTGCCAATTCAGGTTACACCACGGTGGTGCTCACCACCATCTACAGCGCCTATTTCGTGGCGGTGGTGGCGGGCGGGGTGCCGGGCCTGGAGGCGGGCGAGGGCACTTTTATCTGGACCCTGGCCGTGAGCCTCGCCAATCTGGTGGTGCTGGTGAGCGCGCCCATCGTCGGCGCCATGGCGGATCACCGCGCCACGAAGAAGCGCTTTCTGCTGATGTCCACCATGGGTTGCGTGGCGGCCACCGCCCTGCTGGCGGCGGTGGGGCCGGGCGATGTGTGGCTGGGGGCGGTCCTGCTCGTGCTTTCGGCGGTCTTCTATTACACGGGCGAGAACCTGGTGGCGGCCTTTCTGCCGGAGATCGCCGTCTCGGCACGCATGGGGCGCTTGTCCGGCTATGCCTGGAGCCTGGGCTATGCCGGGGGACTGCTGACCCTGGCTATCTGCCTGGGGTACATCACCTGGGCCACGGGGCAGGGGCAGGTGGAGTCGCAGTTCGTCCCCGTCACCCTGCTCATTACTGCCGCAATCTTTGCCCTGGCCGCCACGCCCGTGTTCCTCTGGCTGCGCGAGCGCGCCACGCCGTCTCCCACCGGACGGGTATCCTATCTGCGCCAGGCCCATGGGCGCCTGAGGCGCACCCTGGCGGAGGCGGCCCGTCACCGTGATCTGTTTCATTTCCTCGTTGCCCTGGTGGTCTACCAGTCGGGCATCAGCACGGTCATCGTCCTCACCGCCATCTATGCCCGCGAAGTGGCGGGCTTCGACAGCCAGTCCCTGGTGGTGCTGGTGATGGTGGTTAATGTCACGGCGGCGGTCGGCGCCCTTGTCTTCGGTCCCCTGCAGGATCGTTTCGGTTCGGTCCCCATGCTGGCCAGCACCCTGATCGTCTGGTGCGTGGCCATTTTCCTGGCCTATGGCGCGGAGGGGCAGGGCGATATCTGGCTGGCGGGGAATCTCATCGGCCTGGCCATGGGCGCCAGCCAGGCGGGCGGGCGCGCCCTCATCGGCAAGTTCACACCCCGGGGGCGTTCCGCGGAGTTCTTCGGGCTGTGGGGCATGATCAACCGCACCGCCGCCATTCTGGGTCCGCTCAGCTATGGCCTGATCGGCTACCTGAGTGGCGGGGATCACCGCCTGGCCATTCTCTCCGTGCTGGTCTTCTTCATCGTGGGACTGGTGATCCTGTTGGGTGTGAATGAAAAACGCGGCGTCTCCGCCGCGGAGGCGGGGGACGCGTGATGGAAATCCGCGCCCACACGGGCATGGAGGAGATTCCCGCCGGGCAATGGAACGCACTGCTCACCCGCGGCCAGCCCTTCGTGCGCCACGAGTTCCTGCACGCCCTGGAGGCGCATGGCTGCGTGGGCCAGGCGTTTGGCTGGCTGCCCCGCCATGTCACCATCAGCGAGGGCGGCAGGCTGGTGGGCGCCCTGCCCCTGTACGAGAAATACAACGCCTTCGGCGAGTTCGTCTTCGACCACGCCCTGGCCCAGGCCTATGGGCAAGTGGGATTGCGCTATTATCCCAAGCTGGTTTGCGCCGTGCCCTATACCCCTGTGTGCGGGCCGCGCCTTCTGGCGCGTGCGGAAGACAGGCGGCGCGTCTACCCCGTACTGCTCCAGGCGGCGCGGCAGATGGCGGATGCCGTGGGCGCCAGTGGCATGCACTTCCTGTTCCCCGAGGCGGAGGCGCAGGACTGGCTGGAAGGGCAGTCCCTCCTGGTGCGCCATGATTGTCAGTTCCACTGGCACAACCGGGGGTATTCCGGATTCGAGGATTTTCTCTCCACGCTCAGCGCGAAAAAGCGTAAGAACATCCGCCGCGAGCGGCGTATCGTGGCACAGGCCGGCATCCGCTTCCAGCGCCTCGACGGGCATGCGGCCACGGGAAGCGACTGGAAAGCCTTTGCCCGGTTCTATCGAAACACCTTTGAGGGCAAGGGCAGCATCGCTCCTCTCAACGGGGACTTCTTTCGCGCCGTGGCGCGCGCGATGCCGGACCGGGTGTTGCTGGTGCTGGCCCGGCGCGGTGACGAGATCATCGCGGCGTCCCTCATGTGGCGCGACGACGAGGCCCTCTACGGGCGCTATTGGGGGAGCAGCGTGGCCGTGGACAGCCTTCATTTCGAGACCTGCTACTACCAGGGGATCGAATATTGCATCGAGCAGGGATTACAGGTCTTCGAGCCCGGCGCCCAGGGAGAACACAAGATCGCGCGGGGATTCAGCCCCGTGCTCACGCGCTCCAGTCACTGGCTGCGGGACACGCCCCTCCTGGGGGCCATACGCCAATACATGGAGCGCGAGCGGGAGGCCGTGCGCCAGTACATGCGGGCGCTGGAGGACAGGCTGCCCTACCGGCGCGCGCCGTGACGCCCGCGTTTCTCACCAGAGTGGCGGGCCCCCGCTTGATTCTTGAATCCACAAAGGATTTTTCTCAGACGGAAATATATCCCGGTATTCCGCTCCTTCGTAAAATCCTTTGTGAATCCTATTCTCTACGCGACTATCCCACCTTCTGGTGAGAAATGCGGGTCGACTTCTGCTCGTAGAAGGCCGGGCTGTTGGCGATCAGGGACAGGTAGTTGGGGCAGAAACGCATGTTCCTGACCGGCCGGCCCTCGTCCAGGTAGGCATCGCAGATACGGACGCTGGGGGAGCGGGTGCAGCGCCGGCAGTTGCTGATATGCCGTTGGATGATCTCCTCGGACATGAGGCTGTAATAGCCTTCCCGGGGGACGCCGAGCATCTCCAGCATCTTGGAGAGGCGCAGGCTGTTCACCTGTCTTTCCAGGGTGGCGGCAGATGGCGTAGTGGCGGTTTGTCGATTGGGCCGACGCTGTGTTCGGGGAACGAGTCTGAGGACTGTGGCGCCGCGGGTGGGGATGGCCGATGAGGCCTCTTTAAGCATGTTCATGGCGGTACCTCCTTTTTCGGGTACGCATTCTGTCAATTCTTTCTCTTCACTATGGTTATCGGCCCGGCAATGGGGGCGCTTGAGTTTTTCACTCAAAAAACGCCACCTTGGACGCGGCTATTTTTCCCCCTTGCATATGGACAAATCGGCCATATTTCTATACGGTAATCCATTCATTGGTGGCCTGTGCCGGCCCCCTCGCAACGGCTAGTTGTAAACCCCGTCAGGCCTGGAAGGGAGCAGCGGTAGCGACGAACTCGTGTGCCGGGGTGTGGTGGGTGCGGGCTGCCTCCAGTATTCGGTTTTGTCGCCGCCACAACGGCCTCAAGGCAAAAATTAATTTCATGAGTTATCAAGTTCTTGCGCGCAAGTGGCGGCCCCGCACCTTTGCCGAGATGGCGGGACAGGAGCATGTCCTGCGCGCCCTCATCAACGCCCTGGACCACGACCGCCTGCATCACGCCTTTCTGTTCACGGGCACGCGCGGCGTGGGCAAGACCACCATCGCGCGTATTCTCGCCAAATCCCTCAATTGCGAGAAGGGCGTCGGTTCCACGCCCTGCGGAGACTGCGCCGCCTGCCGCGAGATCGACGAGGGGCGTTTCGTGGATCTCATCGAGGTGGACGCCGCCTCCCGCACCAAGGTGGAAGACACCCGTGAACTGCTGGAGAACGTGCAGTACGCCCCCACCCGCGGCCGCTACAAGGTGTATCTCATCGACGAGGTGCATATGTTGTCCAGGCACAGCTTTAATGCCCTGCTGAAAACCCTGGAGGAACCGCCTCCCCATATCAAATTTCTGCTTGCCACCACGGATCCGCAGCGCCTGCCGGTGACCATCCTGTCGCGCTGCCTGCAGTTCAATCTCAAGCGCCTGCCCCAGACCCTCATCCGGGATCATCTTGAACATATTCTGGCCCAGGAGGGTATCGACTGTGATGCACGCGCCCTGGCCCGCATCGCCAAGGCGGCGGATGGCAGCATGCGCGACGCCCTGAGCCTCCTGGATCAGGCCATTGCCTATGGCCGGGGCGCCCTGCGCGAACAGGAAGTGGCCGCCATGCTGGGGACGATCGATACGGGCTTCGTCTTCGATCTGCTCGATGCCCTGGCGCGGCGGGATGGCGCAGCCCTGTTGGCCAGTGGCCAACGCGCGGCGGAACAGGGCTGCGGGTTTGCGGAACTGCTGGACGAGCTGGTTTCCGTGCTGCACCGCATTGCCGTGGCGCAGGTGGTGCCCGGCGCGGATGGCGACAACGTGGACGACGATCAGGCGCGTATTGCCGCCCTGGCGCAGACTTTCAGCAGGGAAGACGTGCAGCTCTTCTACCAGATTGCCCTCATGGGCCGCCGCGACTTGCCTCTGGCGCCCGATGCGCACGGCGGTTTCGAGATGATCCTGTTGCGCATGCTGGCCTTCCGGCCCCTGCCGCCGGAAGGCGGTGGCAGGGAGTCTCCGCGCCAGGAGGCCTCAGCCCCGCCTGACTCCCGGGCGGAGCGCCCCACGGCTTCCCGTGAGGCCGCGCCGGCTGAGGCGTCACAGGCGGCGGTGGAAAACCCGCGCCTGCCGGGTGCGGACGAGTGGGGGCGCATCGTGGATGGTCTGGGACTGAGCGGCATGATGCGCGAGTTTGCCAGCCACTGCGTGCTGGATTCCCGCGAGGGGGACAGGATGCGCCTGGTGCTCGACGAAGCCCATGCCTATCTGCTCAACAAGCAACGCGAGCGGCAATTGGAAAAGGCATTGAAGGAATACCTTTCCGCTGCTATAAAGCTGGAAGTGGTTTGTGGCGCTGCCCGCCGTGATACGCCGGCCCGGCAAAAAATCAAGGCGCAAGCGGTGCGTGAGCAGCGCGCCCTCGAGGCCATCGAGCAGGATGCGGGCATCCGCATCCTGCAGGAAACCTTCAATGCGCGGATTGTCCCGGACACCATACGCCCAGTGGACGAATGCGTGGGCGAGAAGTAACCGTCAAACGAGAGGAAAAACACATGAAAGCAGGATTGGGCAATATCATGAAGCAGGCGCAGAAGATGCAGGAAGACATGCAGAAGGCGCAGGAAGAGATCGCCAACATGGAAGTCACCGGGCAGGCCGGCGGTGGGCTGGTGAGCGTGGTGATGACCGGCCGCCATGACCTGAAGCGTGTGCAGATCGATGACAGCCTGCTGCAGGACGACAAGGAAATGCTGGAGGATCTGGTGGCCGCTGCGGTCAATGACGCGGTGCGCAAGATTGAGACGGAGACCCGGGAGCGCATGTCCAACGTGACCAGCGGGTTGCCCCTGCCGCCGGGCATGAAGCTGCCCTTTTAATTCGAAGGCGCCGGGCTTCCCCTGCTCAGCGCCATCCCGCAGCGATCTCAAGTGATGAAAGTCAATGAAAGTCCGCTCATCCGGCAACTCGTGGAGGCCTTTCAGTGCCTGCCCGGCGTGGGGCCCAAATCCGCGCAGCGCATGAGTTATCACCTCCTGGAGCGTGACAGGGAGGGCGGACGGCGCATCGTGGAGGCCCTGGCGGAGGCGATCGAAAAAGTGGGGCGCTGCGGCCGCTGCCGCACTCTCAGCGAGGCGGAGGTGTGCGCCATTTGCTCGGATCCCGGGCGCGACCCCGCTCAGTTGTGCATCCTGGAGACTCCCGCAGATGTACTGGCGGTGGAGCAGACCACATCGTACAAGGGGTTGTATTTTGTTCTCATGGGTCATCTTTCACCCCTTGATGGCATCACCCCCGAGGATATCGGGCTGGATCTCCTGGCGCGGCGCTTTGCCGCGGGCGGGGTGCGCGAGGTGATCATCGCCACCAACCCCACGGTGGAAGGTGAGGCCACGGCTCACTACATCGCCGAGATGGCAAGAGAGCACGCCATCAAGCCGTCGCGCATCGCATTTGGCGTGCCATTCGGTGGGGAGCTGGAGTACCTGGATTCCGGCACCTTGTCCCATGCTATCCTGGGGCGCCGCGAACTGTAGGGACCGCACCCATTGCGGCTCCGGAACCGCTTCTCTGATCGCGGTCCCCGCCGCCGCCCGATATCCCAGGGAGGGAGACGCAACATGACATTCAGGATGCGGATTGTCCTCGCCGCCTTTGTGCTGCAGGTCACGGCGGGAGCGCATGCGGCCCATATCCGGTTTATCGATGTCGATATCGTCGATGGGCGCTATTTCATCCGCGCCGAAAGCCTCATCGAGGTACCGCCGCGGGTGGTTCGCGACAGCCTCCTCGACTACGACCACTTCCATCTCCTCTCCGAGGACTTTTCCGCCACCCGCTATCTGCCGCCCGACTCGGACGGCACGCCGCTGGCCTACAGCCGGCTTGAAGGATGTATTCTCATTTTCTGCGCGGTGGTGGAGAAGGTGGAGCGCATTCTCACCCCCTCCGAGAACGAGATCGTGACCATTGCCCTGCCGGAGCGCAGCGATTTTCTCTACAGCCGCGCGCGCTGGGTGATCAGGCCGGCGGGACAGCATACCCGCCTCTATTACGAGCTTGAAATGGCGCCGGACTTCTGGATCCCGCCGCTCATCGGGGCCTGGGCCATCCGCTCCAGGCTGCGTGATACGGCCATGGAATTGAGCAACCGCATTGAAATGCTGTGGCGCGAGGGCGTGGCGCTGCCTGAGCTGGCCGCGCGTGGGGAGGGACCTGTTCATGAAAAATAGACGGTTTTGTTTTACCTGCATGCTGTTTCTGTGGCCGTGGGCCGTGATGGCCCAGGTTTGCGGGGACGCCCCCGCCAACGCCCCCCTGCCGGGTATTTCCCTCCAGGAAGTGGCGGCGGGCTTCGACAAGCCGGTACATCTCACCCATGCCGGGGACGGCAGCGGGCGCTTGTTTGTCGTGGAGCAGGGCGGGGTGGTGCGTATCATCAAGAATGGAAAGGTGCCCGAGGCGCCTTTTCTGGACATCCGCTCCCGCGTCAGCAGCGGGGGAGAGAAGGGTTTGCTGAGCATCGCCTTTCATCCCCGCTATCGCGAGAACGGTGAATTCTATGTCAATTACACGCGCGGGCGGATGCTTCTGGAAACCATTGTGTCGCGCTTCAAGCGCGGCAGCCGTGGCCTGGCGGATCCCGGCAGCGAGGAGATCCTGCTGCGCATCCGGCAGCCCTTTCCCAATCACAATGGAGGGCAATTGCAGTTTGGCCCGGATGGCTATCTGTACATTGGCATGGGTGACGGTGGGGCGGCCAACGATCCCCTGGGCCATGGCCAGGATATCACCACCCTGCTGGGCGCCCTGCTGCGCATCGATGTGGATAATCAGGAGGTGGGCAGATCCTATGCCATCCCTCCCGACAATCCCTTTCTCGGCCGGACCCATGGGCGTGGCGAGATCTGGGCCTACGGCCTGCGCAATCCCTGGCGCTTTTCCTTCGATGCGCGTGACGGCCGCCTGTTTCTCGCCGATGTGGGACAGGACCGCGTCGAAGAGATCAACATCGTCCGCCGCGGCGGCAACTACGGATGGGCCGTCATGGAAGGAGACCGCTGCCTGCGCCAGGGAACGCGCTGCCGCCGCGCCGGTTTCGAGATGCCCATCTTCACCTATCCCCATCCCGAGGGATTTTCCGTGACGGGTGGTTACGTCTACCGGGGCCGGAGCATGCCCGAGTTATGCGGGGTGTATGTATTCGCCGACTATGTATCGGGTGTCATCAGCGGACTGCGCCTGCGTGGCGGGCGGGTCGCCCGTTATGGCGTGCTGCGCAAGAGCGGATACCGCATCAGCTCCTTCGGCGAGGACGAAGCCCGCGAACTCTATGTGGCCGCCCACCGCGGCGGACGCATCTTCAAAATCATCCCGCGCCCGGTTCAGTAAATCCAATTCCCAGCCGAAAAAGCAGTTTGACGCTCAGCGCCAGCCTGCGGGCTGGTGTCGGGCCGGGAGAGCCTTGACCGCCACCCTGGCGGGAAATCTGGGGTTTTACAGGCGGCATCAGTATTTAAGGAACCTCTGATCAATTCATGAACCGGCGTCTGGCGGCTGAAATGTCCCGGCTCTGCGTTGAAAATCTTGGCGATAGCGCGCGATTACCTGCGCTTTTCGCCTTGATCCGGAACATTTCATCTCGCCATCCATCCGGTCCAGAATTGATCAAAGGTTCCTTAATGTAGATTACTGGGGTCGAACATATATTTGGGATATACTTAGATTGGTTGCCAGGGAGGTGAGGCATGGCTTCGTACCAACCGACGAGATATCAAGGCGATGCAGCTTACCCTTTACACTGATTATTCTCTCCGGGTTCTGGTCTACCTGGGACTCAAGGGCGAGGAGCTGGCCACCATTTCCGAGATCGCCGGGCATTTCGACATCTCCCGTAATCATCTCGTCAAGGTGGTGCACAATCTGGCGACCCATGATTTCATCCACACCGTTCGGGGCAAGGGCGGCGGCATGCGCCTGGCGCGTACGCCCGAGCTGATCAATATTGGCGATGTGGTGCGTCACACGGAGCCCAATTTCAATATCGTGGAGTGCTTCGACCGGGACAACAAGGACTGCGCCATCACCCCCATCTGCAAGCTCAAGGGCGCCCTGCACCGCGCCTCGCGGAGTTTCATGGAGGTGCTCGATGAATACACCCTGGCGGATGTGCTGCAGAACCGCGAGGATCTGAACAGAATCATCTTCATGGAGAATACCGGCACAGGACGCTCATGATCGCCCGGTAGCTGTCCAGGCGCGCGGGATCGATAAGGCCTTCCGCCACGGCCGCCTCGATGGCGCACCCGTCCTCTCCGACATGCCGGCAGTTGCGGTATTTGCACCGCCCTTTCAACGCCTTGAATTCCCGGAAGCCTTTCTCCAGTTCGGGAGCGGTGATGTGCCACGGCCCGAATTCGCGCACCCCGGGCGAATCAATGATGTCCCCGCCGTCCTTCAGATGATACAGGGTGGTCGTGGTGGTGGTGTGCCGGCCTTTTCCACTCGCGGCGGAGAGGGCGCCGATGCGGATATCCAGGTCGGGAATGAGACGCTTGATGAGGGAGGACTTGCCCACGCCGGATTCACCAGTCAGCACCGAACAGCACTTCCGCAGTCTGTCGCGCAGCCGGTGCAGGCCATCTCCCGTGCGCGCGCTGGTGAAGACAACGGGATAGCCAATGGCCTCATAGGTTTTCAGTCGCGCCCGCAGCCGCTGCTTGGTGAGGTTGTCCGTGAGGTCGTCTTTGTTTACCACGATGACGGCGGCGGTGTCTGTCAATTCGGCGGCCACCAGGTACTGATCCAGCAGGCGGGTGTCCAGAGGGCCGGTGGGAGAGGGACAGCAAACAATCACCAGTTGTTCCACGTTGGCGCACAAGGGCTTGAGCTTCCCGTGCCGGCCGGGCCGCGACAGCAGGGAACGGCGCGGCAGGATTTCGACGATTGTGCCATGTCCGCCTGGTTGTCTGGTCCACCTGACACGGTCCCCGCATACCACCGTGCCGGCTTTCTTTCTGACCACGCACGGATAAAGGTCCCCGGCATCGTCTTCCACGGCGGCGGTGCGCCCGAAATTGGCAATTACCAGGCCCAGGCGCGGATCTTCTCTACGGGCTGTCATGTCTTACACGCATGCCGGTTGTATGTTGCAAGATTTGCTTTTGTTCCGGGATGGATAGACGAAATTAAAAGGGATCAATGTCGAAAGGTTGTGAAATTTCTTGGGTGTTGTCAGGTTTGGTTTCGTCACTTCACAGGGGCGTTTTTTTCAGCATGGAGGGCAATGGCGAGCGCACGTCACCCAGGTCATCTACTACTACCCCGGCAACGATTCTGAAGGGCTGAGAGATTTGGCTCATCGGTCGCGAGCCCCAATGCGGTGAGCAGTCTGATGGAGCCGGTTGTGAGCCTTTTTATTCAGCATTCAAATTCTTTAAAATCTTCTTCGCTAATGGTTCCTTAATCTCTTTTCAGATAGCATCCAGCTATCCTCAGCTTTTTCTCCAGGTCCCGTCGTTTCATGCAACTTGGACCTTGTCCCGTATGGCATCTCCAGGCAGTCCTCGTAATATATCCTCCCGCCGGTCTTGTAAGATCAATTCAATTGCTTCCTTGAGACTTTCTTTTGCCTCTTCTATGGTTTCCCCTTGTCCGTTTGCACCAAGTATTTCAGGACAGATCGCCCAGTATCCGCCTTCAGGCGCCTTTTCAATAATTGCTGTAAACTCTGCTTTCATGACTGCCTCCTGATCTTTCCATAGTTACCACTGTTCGCCTCAAATGATCGAAAAGATGCCCTCTATTTTCCACTCGACCCGCCGCGATCCCCTAAATCCGACAGGCTCCTAGACTATCTTCAATTTCCGCATACCCTATGCCTTGCAATTCTTTTTGGTCATCAATTGTATGTTCCCATACAAGGTTCCAGGGGCTACATCCCTTGTATCTTGTTCCTTTCACAATCCCTCCACCAGATTTTTCAATTACAGGGTTTACTAAAGCACATTGCTTTCGATAAACGCATCTTTCATCTGCTCGGCCAGATCGGCGGAAATTTCCTCGGAAACCTTCATCCAGGCATCACGCATCAACTTGGTTCCCCAGCGGCCGATCTCGGTTTCATACGTCTGAATATATTTCTCCAGTTCCTCGTCACTCACGGAGCGGTACATATAGACAAAGCTGAGATGCGTGTATTGCCGCGCGGGAAACCGGGACCGTAATCGCATCTGCCCGAGCATCTGCTCCACTTGTTTATCCGTGAGGCGCTGCTCAGGTGGCATGATCATATTCATATTGGTGATCATGGCGCCCGCCACCATTATTTGCGTATCGAGCGTCATTTCCGTGGCGCCCGTTACCTCATCGAGTCTTCGAGCAAAATCAAGGCGTTTTTGTGATGCCTGCTCCATGATGATGTTGCCATTGCGAATCATGTCCTGTTGGGCCTGAGGCGTGCTTTCCGCGATCTCAAGCGCCATCATTTTCTGAATAAGGGGGGTTCTTATCAGCGCCAGAAATTCGGAATACCGTTCCTGATCATATTGCTCGTTGAAATGCGTGAGAATGGTTTCCCGTATCTTCTCTGCCTCGAATGTTTCCAGAAAGATCTCCCGGAATTTTTCATATTTATCCCTGTTGAGCGGCGGAGGCTGTTGCTGGTCGAAACCCATCGCCGCCATCGCGGGCATTTGTTCGATCATCTCGTTCAGGCCGGACTCTTCCATGATCTGTTCGATAAGCGTTTGTTGGGTGCTATCGTCAATATGCCCTGGCTGGGGGGAAGGCCCGCTGGATATTGCCGCTGGATTCTTCCCGTTTTCTGAAAGATCTCCTGGAGACAGGCTGCCTGATGGGGTTTGCGCGCAACCGGCGCTAAGCATGGCCAGGATAAACAGGTGTGTTACGATTCTTTCGGTCATTGTAATTCCATTTTATAGTGGCTCGCTGGGGTTGTTTTGAGCCTTGATTATAGCCCATGCAGTTTTTCCCACAATCCGCCTGGCATGCTTGAGAGCGTGTCCCAGACATTCTCTGGCATGAAGAGGGCGGGTTTCTGAGGTCTTTTTTTGATCTGTTTCGATTCGGGAACCTCTGAACGCCGAGGGAATGTTTCTCTTGACGATATTAGGCTGTATATTGCTAGACTTGACCCCCTCACATTGTAAAGAGTACTAGGAAGCCGCTGCCATGGGACAAGACCCGGACAACCTGATTTGGATTGATCTCGAGATGACGGGGCTCGATCCCACTCATGACCGGATCATCGAGATTGCCACCATCGTGACCGATGGCAATCTGAATCTGCTGGCCGAGGGGCCGGTGATTGCGGTGCGCCAGGATGAGGCTGCCCTGTCTGCCATGGACGAGTGGAATACCCGTCAGCACCACGGCTCTGGCCTGGTGGAGCGCGTCCGGCGCAGCGACTGCGGGGAAAAGGAGGCGGAACGGCGGACGCTGTCCTTTCTCCGCCAGTACGTCCCTCCCGGCAAGTCACCCATGTGCGGCAACAGTATCTGTCAGGACCGGCGCTTTTTGGCGCGCTGGATGCCCGAACTGGAAGGGTTCTTTCACTACCGGAATCTGGACGTCAGCACCCTGAAGGAGCTGGCGCGGCGCTGGGCGCCATCGGTGCATGCGGGCCTGCGCAAGGATTCCAGCCACCTGGCGCTGGACGACATCCGCGACTCCATAGAGGAACTTAAGTACTACCGGACGCATTTCATCAAGGTCTGAGCCGGCGACAAAACCGCGTGCCTCTCGTCCCGGCCTTCTCCCCTCCGGGGGCTTCGGTGGCGCTTGACGGTAGACGGCCAGGGCGAAGGGCTCTGCCCACGGGGCTTGAGCCTGCCGGCTATTTCCCCGTCGTACTCACCTCCCACCACGGCGGCGGGGAGTCTTCGTGAGGTACGCTGTGGCAGCGCTCGCACATGAACAGGCTGAAGGCCACTTTGTCGTGACACACGCCGCAGTACTGGCCGCGCAGCACCTTGGTCATGCTGATGGGGTTGGCGTGCTCGCGGGGGATGAAGATCTTGGGATGGCAGTTGCTGCAGGCCAGCCACTGAGTGTGGGGCTTGTGAGGAAAGCGCACCCAGGGCATCTGCATGGTGTTCTTCATGATGATGTCGAAGTCCATTTCCATGGGCATGGCCTCTTCCCATTCGTCACCAGTGCGGCTCTTGCGCGGTTTGATGATGCCCGACTGTATGGCCTGTACCCAGTCCACCTCGCCGCGCCGGTCCTTGGGGAAATCCTTCATGGATTCCACCGGTTCCTGGAGGATGTCGATGGCCTCGCCCGTGGGGTCGTGGATGCCGTCCTCGGCCAGCGAGGAGAGGGGCGGAGCCTTGAGGTCGAGGGCCACGGCCGGCAGGGCGAGAAGCAGGGCGGCCAGCGTGGCGGGTGGCAACCACGCGGCTGGGCGGCGGCCGGCCGCCTTGCGGGTGGCAGGTTCTGGGTTCGAGGCCGTTTGCTTCATGGTCTATTTCCCCTGCTCGGAGTAGTGTCTTTTTGTTGTTGTCTCAGGGCCCACTGGATGTGTTCCCGCACCAGGGGAGAGGCCTGGCGCAGTCGCAGTTTCAGGGCATCGACGATTCTAGCATCGGCAGGGGCATTTCCCAACGCCACGGCGATGTTGCGCAGCCAGCGCTCATGGCCGATACGGCGGATGGCCGAGCCCTCAGTATAGCGCATGAATTCTTCCTCGCTCCATGAAAACAGGTCCAGGAGCTGGCGGCGGTCGAGATGGTGGCGCGGCTGAAAGTCCGGCTCGCGGGTGAGGCGGGCGAAGCGGTTCCAGGGGCATACCATCTGACAGTCGTCACAGCCGAAGATGCGGTTGCCGATGAGCGGGCGCAGGGGCTCGGGGATGCGGCCGCGCAGCTCGATGGTCAGATAGGAGATGCAGCGCCGCGCGTCGAGACGGTAGGGCGCCACGATGGCCCGCGTGGGGCACACCTCCATGCAGGCCGTGCAGCGCCCGCAGTGGTTGGCGGCGGGGACGTCCACGGGCAGGGGCAGGTCCGTATAGAGTTCACCCAGAAAGAACCACGACCCGGCCTGGCGGTGGATGAGATTGGTGTGCTTGCCCATCCAGCCCAGCCCCGCCTTCTGCGCAAGGCCCTTCTCCAGCACGGGGGCGCTGTCCGTGAAGGCGCGGTAGCCGTGGGGGCCGACGGCGGCGGTGATGCGTTCCGCGAGGCGCTGCAGGCGGCGCCGGATGAGCTTGTGATAGTCGCGTCCCAGGGCATAGCGGGAGACATAGGCGAGGCGCCCGTCTTCCAGTACCTGCTCCATGGGCGCCGCGCGGGGCAGGTAATCCATGCGCACCGTGATGACGCGGACGGTGCCGGGCAGCAGCCGGTCGGGGTGGCGGCGCTTGTCCTCGTGGCGCGCCATATACGCCATGTCGCCGTGCATGCCCGCCGCCAGCCATGCGCCCAGATGCCGGCCATCCGCCTCCAGCCGCGTGTCGGCAATGCCCGCCTGCTGGAAACCCAGTTCCCGGGCCCAGTCCTTGATGTCCTGGGCCAGGCGCCGGTAATGGTTCGCGGAGAGCGAGGTGGGGGAGTTCTGCGCAACGGCCATAACCGTTATGATACCCCGAATGGATGACCTGCCCCACAACTTGTACCGCGCCGCGCAAGTGCGTGAACTGGATCGTATCGCCATCGAGGAATTCGCTGTCCCGGGCGAGGTGCTGATGACGCGCGCGGGGCAGGCGGCCTTTGCCGCCCTGCGCGCCCACTGGCCGGACAGCCGTTCCATCGTGGTCCTGTGCGGCACCGGCAACAATGGCGGGGACGGCTATGTGGTGGCGCGCCTCGCCCGCGAGGCGGGCCTGGATGTGACCGTGCTGCAACTGGGGGACGCCGCCCGGGTGGGGGGCGCTGCCCGACTGGCGCGGGACGCCCTGCTGGCGGCGGGCGCCACGGTCACGCCCTATGCGGGCCAGTCCCTGCAAGGCTATGACGTGGTGGTCGACGCCCTGCTGGGCACCGGGCTGGAGCGTCCCCTGGAAGGTCTGTGGCGCGATGCCGTGGCGGCCATCCGCGGGGCGCCGGGCCATGTGCTGGCCATCGACATCCCCACGGGCCTGCATGCGGACCGCGGCAGTGTCCTGGGCGCGGCCGTGAAGGCGGATCTCACAATTACCTTCATCGGTGTCAAGCAGGGGCTGCTCACGGGCCAGGGGCTGGATGCCCGCGGCACGCTGCTCTACGATGATCTGGGCGTGCCCGGGGCGCTGTTCCGCCGCCTCGTTCCCGCGGCCGTGGCCGGCGGCGCGCTGCGGTTGCGGCGGGTACTGCCTCCGCGCGCGCGCGACAGCCACAAGGGCTGTTTCGGCCATGTGCTGGTGGTGGGGGGGGAGCAGGGCATGAGCGGCGCGGCGCGCCTCGCCGGCGAGGCCGCGGCCCGTTGCGGTGCGGGCCTGGTGAGCATCGCCACCCGCGCCGCCCATGCCGCGGTGCTCAACCTTTCCCGCCCGGAACTCATGGTGCATGGCGCGGAGGACGCCGCCGCGCTGCGCCCGTTGTTCTCCCGCGCCACCGTGCTGGCCATCGGTCCCGGCCTGGGGCGGGGCGAGTGGGGACGGCGCATGCTGGCGGCCTGCCTGGAGCACCCCCTGCCCAAGGTGATGGATGCGGATGCCCTCACGCTGCTGGCGCAGGAGCCGCTGCGCCGTGACGACTGGGTGCTGACGCCTCATCCCGGCGAGGCGGCGCGCTTGCTGGGGGTCTCCAGCCGCGATATTCAGGAAGACCGCTTTCACGCCGTGCGCGAGATTCAGGGGCGCTATGGGGGCGTCTGCGTGCTGAAGGGGGCGGGCACCCTGGTTCAGGGCCGGGGACGCGCCACGGTGGTGTGCGCGGCGGGGAATCCCGGCATGGCCGCCGGAGGCATGGGGGATGTGCTCACGGGCGTCATCGCCGCCCTGCTGGCCCAGGGCTTGAACCCCATGGCGGCGGCCTGTCATGGCGCAGTCCTCCATGCCCGGGCGGGGGACCGCGCCGCGCGCGAGGGCGAGCGCGGGCTGCTGGCCGGGGATCTCATGTCCTGCCTGCGCCACCTGGTCAATGAGTGAAGCCTTGTCCATCCCGTCGGGGGAGGCCATGGAGGCCCTGGGCGCCCGGCTCGCCCATTGTCTCGCCGGCCCCGTCCTCGTCTTTCTGCGTGGTCCCCTGGGCGCGGGCAAGACGACCCTGGTGCGCGGCCTGCTCAGGGCCCGTGGCCACGAGGGACCCGTCAAGAGCCCGACATATACCCTGGTCGAGAGCTATCCGGGCGCTGACTGGGATATCCACCATTTCGACCTCTACCGGCTGGGCGATGCCGGGGAACTGGAATACATGGGCATCCGGGATTTTCTGGATGGCGGGGCGGTGGGTCTGGTGGAATGGCCGGAGCGGGGCGCCGGGGTTCTGCCCAGGGCTGATCTTGAACTGGAACTGGCCTATGCCGGAGTAGGGCGCGAGGTGACGATCCGCGCCCTGAGCCCGGAGGGAGAGAGGGTTGCGGCCTGCCTGCGGCAGTCTGATTAAAATGGCATGGGCATTGCTGCTTTCACGTAAGTGATAGATGGGCGTTAGCCTGCGTTCATCAGGTATTGATATAGTTTTATTATGTATCTCTCTAAAATGCTTGCATTTATGTAGATAATGTATTACAAATTGCCGGAATCGGGATCATCTGAGACGAATAAATGAAAAAGTTGATTGCCGTTTGCTTGTGCCTTCTGCCTCTCCACAGCGTCGGGGCCGCCGTGGAAATCAGCGGGGTGAGAATGTGGCCGGCGCCCGAGAATACCCGCCTGGTCTTCGATGTCAGCGGCCCGACCGACTACAAAGTCTTCGATCTGGAGAACCCGCCGCGCCTCGTCATCGACCTGAAGAACGCCCGCCTGGGCAAGGCCCTGGCCCAGCCTTCCCCCGACGACAAGCTCATCAAGCGTATCCGCTCCGGGAAGCGCAATGGCACGGACCTGCGCGTGGTGCTGGACATGCGCGACAAGGCCAACTACAAGAGTTTTCTGCTCAAACCCAACCAGAAGTATGGGCACCGCCTGGTCATCGACCTGCACCAGCTCGAATCCAGCCGCCCCAAGGTGGTGAAGAAAGCCCTCAAGGAGAGAAAGGGGCATCGCCAGGTGGTGGTGGCCATCGACGCTGGACATGGCGGCGAGGATCCCGGCGCCAAGGGTTACAGTGGTGTCTATGAGAAGGATGTGGTATTGGCCATCGCCCGCCGCCTGCAAAGACTGGTGGAGAAAGAACCCGGCATGCGTCCCGTGATGATCCGTGATGGCGACTATTATGTCAGCCTGCGCGAGCGCACCCGGCTGGCCCGCAAGCACAAGGCTGATTTCTATATCTCCATCCATGCCGATGCCTTTCACGATTCCCGCGTGCGCGGCATGTCCGTCTACGCCCTGTCTCGCAGCGGCGCCAGCGACGAGGCGGCGCGCTGGCTGGCGGAGAAGGAGAATGCCTCGGATCTCATCGGCGGCGTGAGCCTGGACGACAAGGACGATCTGCTGGTGTCGGTGCTGCTGGACCTGTCCCAGTCGGCCACCATCGAGGCCAGCCTGAACGCCGGTGATGCCGTGCTGCGCCAGATGCGCCCCCTGGGCAAGTTGCACAAGAAGCGAGTCCAGCAGGCGCGCTTCGTGGTGTTGAAATCACCCGACATTCCTTCCATCCTGGTGGAGACCGCTTTCATCTCCAATCCCAGGGACGAGCGCAACCTGAAGAGCGCCAGGTTTCAGGAAGCCCTGGCCGAGGCCATGTTGAAGGGAGTGCGGAACTATTTCACCAGAAATCCCCCGCCAGGCACCCTCTATGCGGCGACCCGCCGCCACACCATTGCGCGGGGTGAAACCCTGTCCTATCTGGCGGCCTATTATCATGTGAGCCTGGCCGCATTGCGTTCCGTGAATGGCCTCAAGGGCGACACCCTGCGCGTGGGCCAGGTGCTGCGTATTCCCGCCGGCAACGAGGGCTGACGTTCCCTCGGATCCGTTTTTCCGTGGGGCGTGAAAATCTCCACGTCCACCGCCCGTCATCTCTTATAATCCCCCTGTTCGATCGAGATTGTGGGATGGTATCTGTTGAGTGAGATTAATCCTATGCGCATACATCTTCTGCCGCCGCAGCTGAGCAACCAGATCGCCGCCGGTGAGGTCGTGGAGCGTCCGGCCTCAGTGGTCAAGGAATTGCTGGAGAACAGCCTGGATGCGGGGGCCACCTCCGTCGGCGTCGAGGTGATGCAGGGCGGGGCCGGGCTGATCCGGGTGCGGGACGATGGCCAGGGGATTCATCACGACGACCTGGCCCTCGCCCTGAGCCGTCATGCCACCAGCAAGATCGCCACGACGGACGACCTGGGCCGTATCGCCACCCTGGGGTTCCGCGGCGAGGCCCTGCCCAGCATCGCATCCGTGGCGCGCCTGTCCATCACCTCGCGCCAGCGCGGGGCGGATCAGGCATGGACCCTCCAGGGAGACGATGGAGCCCCCGCGCCGGCCGCCCATCAGCCCGGCACCACGGTGGAGGTGCGGGACCTGTTCTACAATATCCCCGCGCGGCGCAAGTTCCTGCGCACGGAGAAGACGGAGTTCAGCCATATCGAAACCGTGTTCCGGCGTATCGCCCTCAGCCGCTACGGGGTGGAATTCACCCTGACGCACAATGGCAGGACGGTCCACCGCCTCAAACCCGCCGCCGATCCGGCGCGGCGCATCGAACGGGTGGCGGCCATCTGCGGCCAGGCTTTCGCTTCCCATCTGCTGGAGATCGAGTGCGAGACCACGGGGTTGCGCCTGTGGGGCTGGATCGGGCTGCCCACCTTCTCGCGCAGCCAGGCCGATTTGCAGTTCTTTTTCGTCAACGGGCGGGTGATTCGCGACCGCCTGGTGGGCTATGCGGTGCGTCAGGCCTACCAGGACGTGCTGTTTCACGGCCGCCATCCCGTCTACGCCCTCTATCTGGAGATGCCCGCGGAACAGGTGGACGTCAATGTGCACCCCACCAAGCACGAGGTGCGTTTCCGTGACAGCCGTGCCGTGCGCGATTTTCTGTTCAGCGCCATCCACCAGTCTCTTGCCGAGACGCGTCCCGGAGACATCCAGGCGGACAACGTTCCGGTTGCTCCGGCCCCGGCAGTTGAGCCGCGCATGGCGCGCAATGCGCCCATGGGCCACCCGCCGCAGCAGGCGCCCATGCCCCTGCGGGTGCGCGAGCAGGCGGCCCAGGCCTATGGCCGTTTCTTCGATCTGGCGCGGGAACCTGCCACGGCAGTGGAGGAGGGGGCCGATAGGGATGCGGCGGCCGATCAGCCCCTGGGTCAGGCGCTGGCCCAGATCCACGGCGTATACATCCTGGCCGAGAACGCGGCGGGCCTGGTGCTGGTGGATATGCACGCCGCCCACGAGCGTATTGTCTATGAACGCATGAAGGAGACCCACCGCCAGGGTGGCATCAAGCGCCAGCCCCTGCTGGTGCCCGTCTCCCTGCAGGTGAGCCGTCAGGAGGCCGATCTGGCGGAAGGGCGGCGGGCCTTTTTCTCCGAGCTGGGCTTCGACATCGAGCGCCTCTCGCCCGAGACCCTGGTGGTGCGCTCGGTGCCGGCCCTGCTATGCGAGGGGGACGTGGAGTCCCTGGTGCGGGATGTGATCGCCGACATGGCCACACACGGGGACAGCCGCCGCATCGAGGAGAAGATCAACGAAGTACTGGCCACCATGGCCTGTCACGGGTCGGTGCGCGCCAACCGCCGGCTCACTATTCCGGAGATGAATGCCCTGTTGCGGGATATGGAGAAGACGGAGCGCAGCGGGCAATGCAATCATGGCCGGCCCACCTGGGTCAGCTTCTCCCTGGAGGAACTGGACCAGTTGTTTCTGCGCGGGCAGTAAGACTCAGGACTGGGCAGCGGCCTTGGGAAGGTCTTCCTCCTTCTCACCGCCGGTGGGGGTATTGGCCTCGATCAGGCTGTCAATGTCCACGTCTTCGAGAATGGCGGCCTCCGCCTGGGAGGCGGCTTCTTCCGGGGCGGGGTCACCGTTATCAGGGCCGGGGGCAGGGGCTTCCAGGTCCGCGATTTTCAGCATCCCCTCGTCCTCGTTATCCTGGGCCGCTTCATCTTCTTCAGGCGCTTTGGTCGCGGCGGCCTCGGGACTTTCCTCGATGCTGATCTCCAGCGATTCTTCTGCCGGCTCATCTGCCGTGGTCCCGGCGGCCGGGGGTTCGGGGTCGGGTGCCGGCGCTTGCTCCGCGCCGTCGGCGGCTTCCCCGTCCGGGGCTGTGGGGCCAGGTTTTTCTTCCATGGCGCTCCCCGCGCTCTCCGTTTCTTCTTCATCCGCCGGGTTGTAAACGCCGTCCCCGCCGTCCTGCTTGACGCTGTATTTCTGTTTCTCCCCCGCGGCTTTTTCCTTGAGCTGTTTTTCCTTGTCGAAGGCCGAGACATATTCGGACAGGATGCTGTCCAATTCCTGCTTGGTATGGTCCAGTTCCTGGGTCAGTTCCGATTTCTCCCTGGACAAGGTTTCCACGGCATGTTCGAGTTTCTCGACTTTCTTTTTCGAGGCCTTTTTGACTTCGTCGAGTTCGGACGCCGTATCGGAAATCATGGTGCGGTAGGGGGAGAGCAGCTTGTCCGTCCACTTGAAAAGCCCCGGCAGGGCGTCGTGGTCCTGCTCGATGAAAGTAGCCAGCAGCCGTTTGTGAAAGCGGCTTTCCGCCGTGACCAGCTTGGCGGCCACTTCCGAGGCATTTTCATCCCCCTCCTTGAACATATCCTTGAGGGTGTTTTCCAGCACCTGCTGGCGGGCGGCTCCCGAGGATTCCGTGGCCTTGAAGATATTCTCCAGCACGGCCCTGCATTGCAGTTTGCGGCGGATGTACAGCGCGGAGATCACGATCAGAATAATGCTTTCGACGGCAAGCACTTCGACCATGATGATGAATACGGTTGGATTGATATTCATGTCCGCTTCCCTAAAGAATCCAGCCGGCGCCACGGCGGACCGCGGCGCCGGATATACCTCCATTGTTTAGGTTAGCGGTCCGGAATGCCGGATTCTTAAGGTGATGTGGTGGAATTTCTGGTGTCAGAAGGGAAATTTCCGAATTTTGCGGATCCCGCCCGGACTGAAAAAGCCCGCCGCGCCTGTCAGGCCCGTATACAGGCCTGCCAGCTGACGATGTGGGTGGGATCCACCATCTCCGCCAGGTGTTCAATGATGGTGTCGACCTTGGACGGCTCGTCGAAGAATTCCACCACTACGGGCAGGTCCAGGGAGAGGTCCACGATGCTGGCGGTGTGCATGACCCCTGACTGGCCGAATCCCGTGATGCCGCGGAAGACGGTAACGCCGCGCACATGCTCCCAGTCGTGGAGGCGCTTGAGCAGGGTATCCAGCTTGGCCTTGGATTCCGTGAGATAGATTCTCACCATGGTGACTTCGGTGGTTTTCATAGTTGTCTTCCCGTGATGATGCCCAGCCACGCCGCGCCCAGGCACAGGGTGACGCTGAGCAGGATGTTCAACAGGGCCTTGAGTGTTTCGCCCTGCTCCAGGAGGTTGAGGGTTTCGATTGAAAAAGTGGAGAAGGTGGTGAACGAGCCCAGCAGGCCGATGAGTATGGCCGCGCGCCACTCGCTGCCCAGGTTGAAGCGCTCGACAAACAGCACGAAGAGCAGGCCCATCAGCAGGGAGCCGGCCACATTGACCGTCAGTGTGCCATAGGGGAAGCCCCGCCCCAGCAGGTAGTGCACGCCCAACGAAGTCCAGTAGCGCAGCAGGGCGCCGGCGGCGCCGCCTGCCGCGATGGCCAGCGCCTGGTTCATTCTTTCATGCTCCCGCGCTCCTCGTCCAGTTGCGCCAGGTAGGCCAGTTTTTCCGCGATCTTCTTTTCCAACCCGCGGGGTGCCGGATGATAATAGCGGCGTTTTTGCAGGGATTCCGGAAAATAGTTTTCTCCCGCCGCGTAGGCATCGGGTTCGTCGTGGGCGTAGCGGTAGGCCTTGCCGTAGTCCAGATCCTTCATCAGCCTGGTGGGGGCGTTGCGCAGATGCAGGGGGACCTCCAGGGATCCATGCTGTTTCGCATCGGCGCACGCCGCCCCCCAGGCCTTGTACACGGCGTTGCTCTTGGGGGCGCAGGCCAGATAGGTGACGGCCTGGGCCAGGGCCAGCTCGCCCTCGGGGCTGCCCAGCCTTTCCTGCGCCTCCCAGGCGTCCAGCGCCAGGGCCAGGGCGCGGGGGTCGGCGTTGCCGATGTCCTCGCTGGCCATGCGCACCACGCGCCGCGCCACGTAGCGCGGATCGCAGCCGCCGTCCAGCATGCGCGCCAGCCAGTAGAGAGCGGCGTCGGGCGCCGAGCCGCGCACCGCCTTGTGCAGGGCGGAGATCTGGTCGTAGAAGGCTTCGCCGCCCTTGTCGAAGCGCCTCAGGCCGCCGCTGGAGAGGACCTCGTTCAGCAGCGCCTCGTCGATGCGCAGTCCGCCGTCTCCGGGTTCCGCCAGTTCGGCGGCGATCTCCAGGAAATTGAGGGCGCGCCGCGCGTCCCCGTCCGCGGCGGCCGCCAGGCGGCCCAGGAGGGCGTCGTCCACGTCGATGCGCTGTTTCCCCAGTCCGTGCGTTTCGTCATGCAGGGCGCGCAGTAGAATGTCGCGGATGTCCTCATCATCCAGGGGCTTGAGCACATAGACCCGCGCCCGGGACAGCAGGGCGTTGTTGAGTTCGAAGGAAGGGTTCTCCGTGGTGGCGCCGATGAAGGTGAAGGTGCCGTCCTCGATATAGGGCAGGAAGGCATCCTGCTGCGCCTTGTTGAAGCGGTGTACCTCATCGATGAACAACACGGTGCGGCGGTGTCCGGCCAGCACCTGCCGGGCCTCGGCCACCGCGGCGCGCACGTCCTTGACGCCCGCCAGCACGGCGGAAAGACTGATGAAGTGGGCGTCTGCGTAGCGGGCGATCATGCGCGCCAGGGTGGTCTTGCCGCTGCCGGGCGTGCCCCACAGGATCATGGAGTGCAGCTTGTCGCTCTCGATGGCCAGGCGCAGGGGCTTGCCGGGGCCAAGAATATGCTGTTGTCCCTGGAAGTCCTCCAGCCGCCGCGGCCGCATGCGGTCGGCGAGGGGCTGGAACCGGGGAGTGTCTTCCTCCACTGGGCTCATTTTCCGGTGGGTGGTTCGTCGTGGATGATATCGGCGCCCGGCGGTGGTTCGAAGACGAATTCGCCGGGGTCAATGGTGATGTTCTTCCGCAGGCCGGAAAAGGTGATGATGGACGTCTGGCCGAAGCTGTCCAGCAGTTCCATGATGGCAAGCATGCCGTTGGCGAAGCCCATGCGAATGCTGTCGAAGCCGGTGTCTTCCTTGCGCGGGCGCAGCTCCACCCACGCCAGGCCGTCATGATTGCCCGCGCCCCGTATGGCAAAGGATGCCTCCAGGGGGCGCCGGTCGCCAAGCAGGGCGGCCGGCGTGCCTTGCAGATTCTTGTCCAGGGGTTTGACCGTGACCTGTTCGAGATCGTGGTCATAGAGCCACAGGCGCTGGCCGTCGGCCACGATGTCCTGGGCATAGGGCGCGGTGTAGCGCCAGTGAAACTTCATGGGGCGGGCCAGGTGGATGGTCCCGGCGAGGCGCTGGGTGACGTTGCCCAGGGGGTCCTGAACCGTCTGTTCGAAGGCCGCGCTCAGGCTGTCCAGGTCGTGAAAGAAGGCCTCCAGTTGCGTCTTGCCATCCGTCTCCCGCATTTCCGTGGCGGGTTTGGCGTGGGCGGAAAGAGAGAGGCAGAGGATGGAGACGCACAGTACGACGGCCGTGGACAACAGCCCGGGATAAGGAAAACGTCGCATGGGCAGGGGGGGCG